>JAACFF010000016.1 GCA_009937635.1 Chloroflexota bacterium | reverse complement strand
CCACCCGCATCCAGCAAGCGCCCGGCGACAGGCAAATGCAGCAACTCCTGCAAGCGTGTTGGATCCGGAGGGCCAATCACCCGATCATAAAAAGGGGCCAGAAAGTCAAAATGATCAAGCATACCGGGGTATAGTACCAGGCAGAGCCCTATAGCGCTATTGACCATAACACCTTCATTTCACCCTACGATGGTGACGGAGTCGGGGGTCGTGTTGGCGGCGACGGGCTCGTTGGTTCTAGCGGGGGGCTCGTTAAGATAATGGCGGGGTAGTAGTGCGGCCAACTTGCACACTAGGCCATCAAATCTCGGCGATAACGATAGTACGCGGCACACGCTCCTTCATTGGAGACCATTGTTGCCCCCAGCGGATGTTCCGGCGTGCATTCCTTGCCAAATGCTGGGCACTCATCTGGTTTGTGCAATCCCTGTAAGATCAGACCGGATATACACAGGGGTGATTCTTCAGACTGGATCTGCTGCACATCAAAACGCTCTTCAGCATTAAACGCCACAAACTCCGGCGCCAGGCACCAGCCGCTGGCCGGAATAGTGCCAATTCCCCGCCATTTTCGATCGCAGTCGCGAAACACCTGGTTGATGACTGCCTGCGCGGGCTTGTTACCTTCGAAGGTCACGGCCCGAGGGTAAGCGTTCTCAACGGTAGCACGCCCTTCTTCAAGTTGTCGCACCGTCATCAGGATACCTTGCAAGATATCCAGAGGTTCAAATCCAGTGACGACGATAGGTGTGCGGTACTTCTCAGCAATAGAAGGGTATTCCCAATAGCCCATAACGGCGTTCACATGCCCGGCAGCCAGAAAACTCTGCACCCGATTTGTGGGCGAACCAAGAATCGCATGCATCGCCGGAGGTACGCGCACGTGGGAAACCAGGACGCTATAGTTGCTCAACCCCAGGGCCTTGGCCTGCACAACGCTCATCGCGTTGGCCGGGGCCGTTGTCTCAAAGCCGATCGCGAAAAAGACGATCTGCTTGTCCGGATTATCCTGCGCGATTTTGACGGCATCAAGGGGGGAATAGACCACGCGTACATCCCCACCGGTCGCACGAACGGAGAAGAGATCGCGTCCCGAGCCAGGCACGCGCAGCATATCTCCATAAGAAGTGAAGATCACATCGGGACGGGAGGCAATAGCTAGCGCCTTGTCAATCTGTTCTAAAGGAGTCACACAAACAGGGCAGCCGGGACCGTGAACCAGTTCGATCTCTGGAGGCAACAACTGGTCAATGCCGAAGTGCATAATCGCATGCGTCTGCCCGCCGCAGATCTCCATGATCGTCCACGGCTGGGTGATGGTACGGCCGATTTCAGCGGCCGTCTTTTTTACCAGATCCGCATCACGATACTCGTCAATATACTTCATGACCCATTTTCACCATCAGGGCCAAGTCCCAATTCTTGCTCAAATTCACCCAACTCTTTCAAGAGTTCAAGCGTCGCCTGTGCTTCCTCTTCGCTAAGCTGGCTGATGGCAAAACCGACATGAATGACGGTGTAGTCCCCTATTTCGATTTCTGGCACATAAGCCAGACAAGTCTCGCGCACGACCCCGCCGAAGTCTACTTTGCCCATTTTCAGCCCGCCACTGTCGTAGATCTCAATTACTTTTCCTGGTATCCCTAAACACATCGCTTTTTCCTCTGAAAAATGTCGCTAAGCGACCGCTCCGCGTACAAAGTTGGCGCAGATTACGCCAATTGTATTAGGTAAACGAATTCCGCGTCCGCTCTGGATGTCTAATTATGGTAGTGTACTTAATCTCCCGCGCATCGGATCTCAATCGTCGCGGAAGGCTTGCACGCGTGCCAATAGCCAATCCGTCCAATCTGAAACCCCCTCCCCTGTTGTACATGAAAGCGGGAAAAAGGTCACACTCGGATTTAGGATCTCAATGCCGCGCCGAAAATATTGCCTATCAAAATCAATGTAAGGCAGCAAATCGATTTTGTTCAGAATAAGCGCATCGATACCCCGGTAGATATTGGGGTATTTGTATGGCTTGTCATCTCCTTCAGGCACACTGGCTATAACCACATTAAGGTGCGTGCCCAAAGTGAAGGAAGCGGGACAAATGAGATTGCCCACATTTTCCACGATCAGAAGCTCGATATGCTCTAAGGGCAGAGCCGGCAAAGCCTTGCCCAACATAACGGCGTCCACATGGCATTGCCCACCGGTGTTAATTTGCACCGCCGGCATCCCGGCCGTGATCACTTTGTCGGCGTCGATAGTCACCGCGGCCGTATCCCCTTCGACAACGCCCAACTGCAACTCATCTTTAAGCGCCTCAATAGTGCGCAAGATAACGCTGGTCTTACCCGCCCCGGGGGAAGCCATGATATTCATGCCTAAGACGCATGCTTCATTTAGCCTGGCTTGATTTTGCGCCGCCAGGCTGTCGTTGGCGCTTAATATCTCTTCTACAACAGGTACCGTAGTAGCAGTCGTCATAGTGTCTCCGTAAAAACAAAACTACATCATGAAGTATAAAAAGAGGCAGACAGCTTCATGATTCAATCCTTGTCTCTTACTCACTCGGTCTCAATCTCAATACTCTCCAGGCGGAACTCTTCGCCCGCTTGCACCCTAATGCGGAAACTTTCGCATTGTGGGCATGCTTCTAATCCACGCGAGAGCATATAGGTATAGCCGCAATCAAGGCAACCCATTTGCGCCGGGATGCGCTCAAAATGGAGCGTCGCCCCTTCGCACAACGTCCCTTTGCTGACAATATCCCAATAGAACTGCACCGAGTCATTCACAATAGATGAAAGTTGCCCAATCACCAGGTTCAGATCAGAAACCCGCGTGGCCTGTGAGCGTTCAGCATAATCCAGCGCGATGCGCAGGATATTCTCGGTGATGGGCAGTTCATGCATAGTTGTTTAGTTTAATGGCCAGCAGCATTATTGCCAAGCACCACTAAATATGTCACAAACACGGCCGTATCGTCAGTGCAGTATGTCACCTTTTATTACGCCAACTGTCATGTGATCAGGGGGTTTTTTCGTCAATTGCCCTGATACGCACTATGATTAGCCGCTTATGACTTCACCGCGCTCTGAGCTAATCGCCGGTATCAAAGCGGAGTTACCTATTACCCTCGGCGTCCTGCCCTTCGGTCTGATATACGGCGTCTTAGCCGTGTCCGCCGGATTGCCGCCCCTGTTGGCACAAGCCTCCTCCTTCATTGTCTTCGCCGGTTCCGCCCAGTTTATAGGCGCGCAGTTGATTGGCGCTTCGACGCCCGCGCTCGTCATCTGGCTGACAACCTTCGTCGTCAACTTGCGCCATCTGCTATACAGCACCTCGCTCGCTCCCCAGACAAAACACATGTCACGTCCCTGGAAATGGTTTCTAGCATATCTCTTGACCGACGAAGCCTATGTTGTTACGGCGCTTCACTATGAGCAGGAACAGAAACCACCAAACAATAAACATTGGTTTTGGGTTGGCGCCGGCTTGACATTGTGGGTAACCTGGCAACTCTCGACGGCCGCGGGTGTTTTCTTTGGCACTCAAGTCCCGGCCAGTTGGTCACTTGACTTTACCCTGGCCCTGACCTTCATCGGCATGGTCGTGCCCCTTTGCCGCCAATCCCCAAATCTCGCTGCGGCCCTCACGGCCGGCTTTGTCGCCGTTCTCACTTTCGCCTGGCCTTACCGCTTGGGCCTCATGGCCGCCGCTCTCGCCGGCATCACTGCCGGAGTTTTGCTGGAGAATACCCAGCGCAGGAAGGAGCGCCTCCTATGAATCTCTGGCTAATCATCATCGGTATGGGCGTGATCACCTATACCATCCGGCTCTCCATGATCGTCATGTCCGGGCAGGTGCAGCTCAGCGATCAACTCCAGCGAGCGCTGCGCTACGTACCTCCGGCCGTTCTCTCCGCCATCATCCTGCCCGAAATGGTACAGCCTGGTGGCACATTAGATATTTCACTGGGCAATGAACGGCTGCTGGCCGGACTCATTGCCATCGTCGTCGCCTGGTACACGCAAAATATGATCTGGACCGTGGCCATCGGCATGATAACATTATGGCTGTTGCAGGCCATCACTTCATAATGGAGACCAGGGGAAAAAAGAACATTTCCCATATTCCAGATGTTGTATTACCTAATTCAGTGGGATTGAAACGCACAATATCAGAATCATCAAAACAAAGGAGTGTTAAATATGACGAAAATTTCTGAAAGAAACAACAGTGTCTACAATGCAATCAAAAACCGGCGCGCGGTGCGACAGTTTGCTGCTGAATCCGTCCCTCGTGAGCAGATTGAACAGGTTATTCATGCAGGGCGGCTGTCCGCTTCCGCTAAGAATCGCCAGCCCTGGCAGTTCATCGTCGTGACTGAACGTGACACGTTGCAAGCTCTTAGTGTGTGCGGTCCTTGGTGCGGACATTTGGCCGGTGCGGCTTTTGCCGTCGTGATGACTGTCGAGGATATGCACGATCCATCCACGCTTACCACGCCCTTTGATCTGGGTCGCGCTAGCCAGAATATGATTCTGGCCGCGTGGGAAAAAGGCATCATGTCCTGTTTAGCAACCATCTACGAACCAGACAAGACGCGTGCTGCACTCGACATTCCCAATGATCGTGCCGTACCTTGGGCGATCTCGTTTGGTTATCCTACGCCTGAGTCAGATCCGCGCGATCGATCGCCACGCAAGAGCGGCCGCAGGGTTCTGGATGAGATTGTTCATTGGGAACGGTGGTAGTACCATATCGGGCATGAATTGTGTTTATTGCGATCAAATCAGTGAAGCTGAAGCCGCTTATGCTGCGCGAGAGGCCGTTTTTGGCTTGGGATCGGCCGCACCGCGTTGTTCCTAGCATTGGCGTTATCTCTGTGGCCAATGCGGCCGTCCGTCGCATTTCATGGCCATGTCTTTTTGCCCTGACAGAAAAGCATTTTTCTGCGCAGGCTGTGCCCAAGACTGGAACACAAATGCACAGCGGTGGGATTCACTGTACGACGCCCCTATCAAGAAAAACTTAGAGGATAGAATATGCAAATTCATACTGTTTCTGGAGCGCCGCTGGCCATTGGCCCCTATTGTCATGCCACTCAAGTGGGGAAGCTGGTTTTCTGCTCCGGTCAGACGCCGCTCGATCCCCAGACCATGGAACTGGTCGGGTCAACGATTGAAGAACAGACAGAGCAAGCTTTAAGCAATCTCGCTGTCGTGCTCAACGGTCTGGGACTGTCGCTGCAAAATGTGGTCAAAACGGCCGTTTTTCTCAAGGATATGGCCGATTTCCAGGGCATGAACGGAGTCTATGCGCAGATGTTTGGCGCGCATAGACCGGCGAGAACCACTATTGCCGTCAGGAAAAACCCGTTGGATGCCCTGGTCGAAATTGAGTGTATCGCGGAGATGAAATGAACTATACACCCGTCAATCTTAAGCAGAAGCTGGCGCAGTTTAGCGAGCAGTGGTCACCTAAGATAATCGCCGAGATGAATGAGATCCAGTTCAAACTGGTGAAGCTGCAAGGCGAATTCGTCTGGCATGATCACCAGGACACCGATGAACTGTTTATGGTATTGGAGGGCACGATGGCGATTGAATTTCGTGACGGCAAGGTTGAATTATCCACGGGCGAGATGTTCGTCGTGCCCAAAGGCGTCGAACACAGGCCATATGCGCAGCAAGAATGTCACGTTCTGCTCGTCGAACCGCGCGGCGTCGTAAACACTGGGGACAGTGGTGGCAATCTCACGGCCGAAAACGACGTCTGGATCTAACGCGACCAGGAATAGGAAGCTATATTTCATGGACCAGACCCTGCGCAATGATCAACAAAATAGAAAGCAGCTACTAGAAACGGCCGTTCGCGAGGCCATTGCCTTTCTCGACAACCTGCCCACCCAGCCAGTTGCGATGAACCCAGGTACCAGGCACTTTGAAAATGCCTGGCACCTCAAGTTACCCGCAAATGGCGCAGGCACCATAGAAGCCCTGGCGCAGTTCACAACCCGATATGGTCCAGGTCTCTCTGGCAGCGCCGGTCCACGATACCTGGGCTTCGTGACCGGAGGCGCCACCCCTGCCGCGCTGTTGGGCGACTGGCTGGCGGCCGTCTACGATCAGAATGTCGCCGCCAATGAAGATTCCATCGCACCCCAGGTAGAGCAAGAGACCATCCATCTCCTACGCCAGATGTTTGGCCTGCCCTCAACGTTTTGGGGCACCTTTGTCAGCGGAGCCACTGTTAGCAACCTCGTGGGGCTGGCCCAGGCGCGACAATGGGCAGCTTTGCAACATGGCATCGATGCCGCAGAAGAGGGGATATATAGCCTGGAACCACTGCCCGTTCTTTCGGCGACGCCCCATTCCAGCATTTATAAAGCCCTGGCCATGCTGGGCATGGGCAGGCAGGTGATGCCAATCCCCACATTGCCCGGCCGGGAGGCGGTAGATGTGACCGCACTGGCGCAACAATTGCAGGCTCTTGAGGGCCAGCCATGTGTGGTCGTGGGCAATGCGGGCACGGTGAACACGGTTGATTTTGACGATCTGCAGGCGATCTCCCGTCTGAAAAACAATTTTAACTTCTGGTTACACGTGGATGGCGCTTTTGGCGGTTTCGCTGCCTGCTCGCCTCGCTACACGCAATTGGTTGCAGGCATGGAAACGGCCGATTCCATCACCATTGACGCCCACAAATGGCTTAACGTGCCTTACGATTCGGCGATGCAGTTCTCGCGCCACCCCGATCTACAGCTCGCCGTCTTCCGTAATGCGGCCGTTTATCTTGGCCCCACCAGTGCGGACGAAACACCCGGCCTCGTCCATTGGACGCCACAAAACTCACGCCGTTTTCGCGCCTTACCGGCATGGATGACGTTAATGGCTTACGGCCGTACCGGCTACCAGGATATCGTTGAACGCAACTGCGCCCAGGCTGAATGGCTGGGGCAGCAAGCTGCTGATTCAGTACAATTCCGCTTGCTGGCCCCGGTCAATCTTAATGTCACTTGTTTCACTTTGGCCGGCGAACCAACGATGATCCAGGTGCAGCAGATCCTGGCGCGGCTGCGCGACGACGGCCGTGTTTACCTCACTCCCACCCAGTACAAAGGCATCCCCGCCATGCGCGCCGCCTTTTCCAACTGGCAGACAGAAATGCAGGATGCCGAAATTTGTTGGCAGGCGCTGCAAGACGCAATGTACTAAGATTGGTCCAGCTTGTCTCACCACGACAAAGAATCGATCTGCAATTGGAGGATATTCACATGGCCGAAGGCAATTCGTCAAGATTCATGACCTGGCTGAAGCGCATCGTACTTGCGCTTCTTGCCCTCTTTCTGCTCCTTATCGCCCTTTTTGCCGGCGCGATCATCTTTGACAGCCTATTTGGCAGCGACACGGCCGACGTTGCCAACATAGAATACGAAAATATCGATGGTCAAAAGCTATATGGCTATCTGGCCACACCGCAGGGACCCGGGCCCCACCCGGCGGTCTTGTTGATCCACGAATGGTGGGGATTAAACGAGGGCATCACCCTATTAGCCGATGCCCTGGCCAAGGAGGGATACGTCGTCTTCGCGCCCGACGCCTACCGTGGCAATGTAACGGCCGCCTTTCCTCGTGCGCTCTGGCTGCGCATCACAACGCCGCAAGAGCAAGTGGAGACAGATGTCGACAGCGGCCTGGCCTACCTGCGCAGCCTCGATTCTGTTGACACGCAGCGTGTCGCTTCCATGGGCTTCTGCTTTGGCGGGGGCCATTCCTTGCAGCTAGGCCTGCGCCAATCTGAGAATCTGGCGCTGACAATCATGTACTATGGCGCTGTGGTCACCGAACCTGATTTGCTGCGGCCGTTGACCGAAGCGCAGCCGGTTCTCGGCATCTTTGCCGAAGAAGACAACACCATCTTTCCCGCTGAAGTGCTGGAATTTGAAGCAGCTCTTAATTCTCTGGACATCGAGAATGAGATCACTATCTACCCTGGCGTAGGCCATGCCTTCTTGAATGAAGAGAACTACAATCAGCCGGGCCCTGCGAGAGAGGCATGGCAGCAAACCCTGGCTTTCCTTGAGAAGAACCTCATGGCCAGCGAGTAGCGCACCAGCCCTTCTCCTATCCAAATCAAGCAAGAGGGAACCATGGACATTCGCGGTTGAGTCACTTCTATACGGGCAGCAGACTTTTCTTGAACCAGGAATTATGCCCGAAAAGAAAACGAAACCGGTGAACATCCTGGAAACGATAGAAAACGGAAGCGATTAAGACCCACATTCGATATGACAGCATTTTGGGAAGGCGTATTAGCAGGCTATGGAATCGCCATTCCCGTGGGAGCCATCGCCATCCTTATCGTCGATATGGGTCTCAGGCGCGGCTTCCTCTCGGGATTCATGGCTGGTGCAGGCGCGGCAACGGCCGATTTCATCTATGCCCTGCTGGCAGTCATCGCCGGGGCAACGCTGGCCATGGCCCTGGCTCCCTACGCGCTGTGGTTACAGATAGCCAGCGCGATTGTGCTTCTGGCATTAGGTGCATTTGGTTTGCGGCAGGCCAGACAAATTGACGGCGGGCAAGATGCTAAACCAACAGTTGAAAACAATCACGGCCTGCCGCGAATCTATTTGCGATTCTTGGGTTTGACCTTATTGAACCCGCTGACGATAGCCTATTTTGGGGCGCTAATCTTGGGGCGGGACGCAGAAGCGACGATCACGGCTGCGGACAGGCTTGTGTTTGTCCTTGGCGCTGCGTTGGCCTCCCTATCCTGGCAAACCTTGTTGGCCGGCCTGGGCGCACTGGCCAACCAACACCTTTCACCTCGCTTTCAGCGCATGACAAGTGTTGCCGGTAACTTGATCGTGATCGCCTTAGGGCTGCGAATTATCATTTTGTTGGTCACTTGAGGGTAAATGCGTTGAATTATTGATTACTTCCTGCCCCTCTGTCAAGGCCATTAACGCGCTCCACTTGCACGTTGGAAACCATATGTAAACCTCGCTGAGGGAAGGGAATACCGATGCCTGCATCGTTGAGAGCATTGTAGAGGGCAGTGTTCATATTATCGAGGACACGACGGGTTTCCAGGTAATGGTTAATCCAACAACGGATACGAAAAATGAGGGCTGAGTCGCCAAATTCCAAGAATAGCGCTTCAATCCGCTCATCCTTCATCACCCAATCTTGCCGGCGTATGGCTTCAATCATCACCTGCCGAGCCTCTTCCACATCGACACCATAGGCCACGCCCACATGGGTCTGTACGCGGTACCTGTTTTCCGGAATGGAATAGTTGACTACCAACCCCTGGCCAATGATGGAGTTGGGAACAGTAACGGTGCGGTTGTCACGGGTGAGGATGCGGGTGCTACGCAGACCGATCTCTTGCACATCACCCCAGGTGTTGATGTCCAATATTTCCACGCGGTCGCCCACGGCAAAGGGTTGGTCGACCATGATAGAAAGCCCGGCAAACATATTGCCCAAGGTATCCTTGGCCGCCAGAGCCACGGCCAGTGAAGCGATACCCAAACTGGCAATCAGGGCGCTCACCTCAATGTTGAAGCGATCCAGGATCATGATGATGACCACGATCGTTAGGGCCAACAGCGCCATACGGCGAAATAGATCCAGGAACTTGTCGTCCAGCTCCGTTTCCGTACGGTGGGCTACTTCACGGCCGTACCATATCACCACCCCCCCCAACAGGCGGTACAAAAAGAGAAACAAGAGCAGAGCATAAGCCACGAAGAAAATGCGGGACAATGTCTCTGCCCATTCAACGGGCACAAACGAAAGCTGCTTTAGCGCAAATTCCATCGCAAATACCAGGATACCGGCTCTCAGCGGAAACATGGCCGCCTTTACAATGACATCATCCAGGGTCGAGCCGGTGCGACGAGAGTAGCGGGTTACGATTCTGGTTAACAAGCGACCCACAAACAGGCTCAAGATGATCGCGACTGCGAGGATAAGCCCTGCAACTGCTATTTCCTTCAAGATATCTTCCGTCATAATAACCTCATTAGGTGACAGGCATCAGCTGTCAGTTGCCAGCCGTTTACCGCAATGTGATCGCCCCTTCGGGGCATTGTAGCACACAAGCGCCGCAAGGGATGCAGCGATCAATATCATGCAGAAGGACACTACACGACGATACGCTCCTTCAGCGGCTGCAGCCTGTTTAGGGTTAAAAGCTGAATGCCTTGATCGTAACTGCCGGGTGATCGCTCCAGCCATTTCATAAAGACAGCAACTATGATTCAGGACGTCTCTACTTCCGTACCTCGTTCACAACCTGATTGACTGCTTCGATAACCAACTGTGGCTGGTCAATGTGGATATAATGCCCGCTCTTCTCGGCGATGATGTGGCTGCTGTTGCCAGATCGCGCGGCATGCTCTGCTTGCAACTCTTGCCAGACGGCGTGCATCTCCTGCACCAATTCTGGGGTCGCGCCGGGCGGTAAATCATTAAGGCTAGGTAGTTGACCTGCCGTCAATACCACCAAAGGCATATCATCCAGCGATTCCGCGCCAGCCAACTGCGCCGCACTAGCCTCGACAGCATCGCTTTCTTGAACAATTGAGCGGCATAACCGGTTTTGATAGCTCAACATATCAGCCGCGGGCTGAACGTCGCGAGGAAGCGCACTGTGATCGAAAACGCCCATTAAGCGCACAATACCCAGCGGAGCAATGATACGGCATACGGTGAGGATCATCTTCTCCTGTTTCGCCATTGCCATCAACTCAACAGGCAAACGCTCCAGCTGCTCTTCATGGGAGGCATCAATAAGGACCATGCCAGCGACTTCTTCAGGGTAGGTATGGGCGTAGAGCCGGCTGTGTAGCCCGGCAATAGAGTGGCCGGCAAGCACATACGGTGGCGCAATGGCGGCGTTGGTCAACAAAGCTTTTAACTCCTGCACAATCGTCGCGCTGTCCCGTGGCCCATCGTCGCTCCAACCAAGACCAGCACGATCATAGGCACAGACTTGGGTCGTTTGGGCTAGCGCGGGCTGCACAAGCGCCCAAATTGTCGAATTATCTCCCAGCCCTGTTTCCAGGATCACAGTAGGGCTTCCCTCACCCGTACAGACAATATGAATCCGGCGCCCGCCGACATCTACCAATTGTCCCGACGGGGGGTTCGCGCGGGCAGCAAGGAAATTGGTCCCCGTCTGGTACACAAAGCCGGCTACGAGCAGCACAAGTATCAAGATCGCTAATCCCTTCAACAGCCGCTTTAGCCACCACAGTTTCCTTGGTTTCCTTCTTTCGTCCATTATTCAGCTCTGTACCTTTCCCCCAATAGCCTCACCCGCATCTACGCATCAGCCACCATCATGTCACTTTCCTACATCATAAACGGCATGGCCCGCCAGATCAACAATTTTTAACCGCAAAAGAACTGTGGGTTTCGTGAGATATGGCCAGCATCGATAATTGATTCGTTTTTGAGGAAACAATTATCACCCCTATACAAAATACAGAGGTCTCTATCTTGACAAAATGGTGATAGTTAGTTATTTCTAGTACTAGAATATTTGGTACCGAGGGTTGAGGTGTCAGGAGTCAGGTGTCAGGGGGTGGCCCCTGACACCTGATTCCTGATTGCTAGATAGAGAGAAAACGTGATGAAAAAGATCGATTTAAAGAAAGAATGGAAAGCATTGTACCGGCCAGGGGCGAAGCTGGTGGTGCGTGTTGATGTGCCGCCGCTGAACTACTTGATGATAGACGGCCGTGGCGATCCTAACATAGCTCAGGAATATAAGGATGCGGTGGAGACCTTATACGCGGTGGCTTATGCTCTGAAGTTTATGATGAAAAAGGGGACAGTGGGGCTCGATTACGTGGTCATGCCTCTGCAAGGCTTGTGGTGGGTGGAGGATATGAGCCAATTCAGCGTGGAGAAGAAGGCCGATTGGTTGTGGACGATGATGATCCTGCAGCCGGAACCAGTCAGTCAAGAAATGGTAGAGAGAGCGCTGGCGCAGACGGCTAAAAAGAAAAACCCGCCAGCATTGGACAAAGTACGCCTGGAGCGCTTGCATGAAGGGGCGTCAGCGCAGATTATGCACATCGGCCCCTACGCCGACGAAGCGCCCACTATCGCCAGGATTCACCAGTACATCAACGAAATCGGCTGCCGGCCGCGTGGCAAACACCACGAGATTTATCTCAGCGATCCCCGCCGCGCCGCGCCGGAGAATTTGAAGACGGTTATCCGCCAGCCGTTTGCGTAGCGGGGCCTGGTGGCTATTTTACTATTGTTTCTAGTATTATAGGTATAGAACCATAACACAGGAGTAATAAACATGAGAAAGCCTCTACTCATAATTGATGGCGATTGTGGTTTTTGAGTGAAAACGGCTCGTCTCGTGCAGACGTGGTCACATTTCCGTATTTCTGTTGCTCCATGGCAATCTATCCCTGAGCAAATGGCAAAACTTGGCCTTACAGAGCGTGATGGAATAACCCAAGCATGGTTTGTTGATGATAGTGGGCTTTCCGGTGGCGCAGCAGCAGTAAATAGCGCACTGCGCTATATTTGGTGGGCACGGCCATTTGCTACGCTTTATCATGTACCCGGCATCAAGCAGTTTGAACGCGCAGTCTATCAATGGGTGGCTACTAACCGGCACCGTTTGCCAGGGGGGACACAAGCTTGTGAAAAGGAGACAACAAATGAACAGAATTGAACTCATGGAACTGGTGCGCGAACGGCAGGTGGGAAGTGTCGACCGGCGTGAATTTCTCATCAGAGCCACGGCCGTTTTGGGCAGCGCAGCAGCTAACATGCTGCTCGCTGCCTGTACCCCAGTAACCGATCGCACACCACCTCCCGTCGTCGATTCGACGCAACCACCTCCCGAACCCGGTCTCAGTGCAAGCGGCGAACTGGAAACAGGTATTGTCACCTATGCCGGGCCTGATGGGGCAGAGCTGATGGGCTACCTGGCCCATGCGCCTGGCCAAAAGGCACAGCCGGCGATCATCGTCATCCAGGAATGGTGGGGCCTCAACGAGCACATCAAAGACGTCTCGCGGCGCTTTGCCGAAGAAGGCTACGTCGTCCTGGCCCCAGACCTCTACCATGGGCAGGTAACGACCGAGCCAGACGAGGCACGCAAGCTGGCTATGGAACTGAGTATGGGCGATGCCATGGGTGAGATCCAGGTGGCCATGGCTAACCACAAATACCCACCCTCTTTGACTTTGATTTCATCCGCTTGAACTTGTTGTTGGGGCATCTTCAACAACCGCACACTTGTTATAACGTAACGGAATACCACCAAAGCGAGGAGTGCATCTGTTGTTACAGACACGGACCAAGACACTGTCATTGGGAAATCGAAAACAGCCTGCACTGGGTCTTGGATGTGGCTTTTCGTGAAGATGACAGTCGTGTCCGCCAGGGAATACGGACCAAAACCTGGCGGTCATGTGTCATATGGCGCTTAATCTGCTTAAACAGGAGAAGGCAGCTAAAGGTGGCATCAAAGCCAAGAGACTTCAAGCGGCTTGGAATGAAGATTATCTTGTTAAGGTGCTGTCAGGTTAGTATGCGATTGCCCCATATTCCAGACTATGATATTAGTCATTTCAAGCGGCAGGTGATATACTTGTTAAGCCAAAATGCGAGTGCTACCGTTCAATTGGCGTCCAGATCTGTCACAAGGAATTTCCAAATAGTATGCTCAATAATCTAAGAATCCGGACGAAAATGCTAATAGCCTTCATTGCCATCGCAATTGTAGCTGTAGGTGTAACCGGCTTCATCGGCTTTACCATCGCCAAGAACGCCTTGCAAGCAGAATCACTTAACAAACTGACGGCCGTGCGCGAAATGAAGGCCAACCAGATTGAAGACTACTTCCAGCAAATAAGCGGTCAGGTCGTGACGCTTTCTGAAGATCGCATGATCGTTGAAGCGACCAAGGCCTTTGACGATAGCTATCGAGAAATCGACTCCGAGCTGGATCGCTCTCAAGAAGAAGTGGGCGAGGCGGCCAACAAGCTTCGGGGTTATTATTCGGAGGAGTATCTCTCGCGGCTTATTCCCAATTTACAGAGTAGCGTCAGCGTAGACGAGTTTTGGCCAGAAGAGACCACAACGCAACTATTGCAGGATCTTTATATTGCCTCTAATCCCTTTGAGGTAGGCTCCAAGCATCTTTTGGATAATCCTGGCGATGGCAGCCGTTATAGTGATTCACACGAGCTTTATCATCCCATCATCCGCAACTTCCTGGATACTTTTGGATATTACGACATCTTCTTGGCCAATACGGAAGGTGATATCGTCTATACAGTCTTCAAAGAAGTCGATTATGGCACTTCGCTGCTCGACGGGCCTTATAGCGATACGAATTTCGCTGAAGCATTCAGGTCAGCATTGGACGCAGGCAAAGGTGAATTTGTTTACATGGTCGATTTTGATCCTTATGCCCCTTCTTATAATGCCCCGGCCGCCTTCATCGCCTCACCCATCTTTGATGACGGCGAAAAGATCGGCGTGTTGCTATTTCAGATGCCCGTCGATCGCATTAATGACATTATGACCAACCGCCAGGCGTGGAACCAGATGGGCCTTGGTGATTCGGGAGAAACCTACCTGGTAGGTGATGACCTTACAATACGCAATCAATCGCGCTTTCTTATTGAGGATAGCGATGAGTATTTTGACCTCCTGCAAGAAACCGGTACGGAGCAAGAGACCATCGATCAAATTCGTAACTTGAACAGCAGCATTGGCTTACAAGAGGTCATGACCGATGGCACGCGCGCCGCACAGGCCGGTGAAACAGGAACGGCCATTTTCCCCGACTATCGCGGTATCCCAGTCCTGTCATCATATAAGCCGCTCGAGATACCAGGCGTGAACTGGGTCATCATGAGTGAAATTGATGAAGCTGAAGCCTTTGCCCCTGCCCAAACATTGGGCCGAACATTGCTTATCAGTTCGATCATTTTACTGATCCTCATTGTGATCCTGGCTATTATCTTTTCCAGGTCAATCACCGGTCCCTTGGAGACGCTGGCAGGAAATGCGAGCGAATTGGCGGACGGCAATTTGGACATCACGATCAATACGGACCGCAAAGATGAAATTGGCGATTTATCCAGAAGCTTTGATTCAATGCGCCAGTCCGTCAAGCAGTTTATTCGCCAGCAGAACGCGGCTATCGACGCCCTGTCAACACCGATGATACCCTTGACTGATGATATTGTCGTCATGCCCTTAGTTGGCGAGCTTGACGAACGCCGTCTGGGCAACGCCAGCGAACTACTGACAGAGGGACTTTATACCTCATCGGCGAGAGTGGCCATCCTGGATCTGACCGGGGTTCCGAGTCTCGATGAAGCAGTGGCAATGAGCTTGATACGCGTTGCCAAAAAGGCGAATTTACTTGGTGCCAAGGTTGTGATTACCGGTCTGCAACCCCAAGTTGCGGTGGAACTTACTGAACTCAATTTACATCTTGAAGGGATTAGCACCGAACGAACCCTGCAAAATGGTGTTAATTTCGCCATGAACCACTTGCAGACCCGGTAGAAAGGTCTTTTGACGAAAATGGCTGAAATTTGCAGCGGAAAAAGATAGGAGGAAGCATCCTAATGATTGAAGAAAGAAGGGGTTCCGGGCTGGATCCGGAAGCATTACGTGAACTATATCAGATTTCCCAAGATGACCTCAATTTGATCCGAGATTTGGCTGGCGCTGTAATTGATAGGATATCGGAACATGTCCATAATTTCTACGACTGGCTCAGAACCCAACCGGAGTATGACGAATATTTCTCTGATGATCAGGTTCAGAAGCGTGTCGAGGGATTGGTTACTAATTATTGGCACCAATTCTTTCGGGCCGAAATTGACGATGAGTACATGAGCAGCCGACAACGGGTAGGAACCACGCATGCGCGGATCGGTCTACCACTCAGCACTTATTTTGCGGCCATGAATGTTTTTCTGGGATTATTCACGGAAGTTGTTGATGCAAACAGATCCGGGGATGGTCCCTCTGACACCTTGAAAGCCCTGATGAAGCAGGTGCACATGGACACGGCCGTGGTCGTCGAAACCTACTCGCAGCACGTTAACGAGACCATGGCCATGCAAAGCAGATCGCTGATGGAGATGTCGACACCGGTCACCCAAATTTGGAGTGGCATTTTATTGCTGCCGATCGTCGGGATTGTTGATTCTAAACGGGCTCAGGATATCATGAACGCGGCGCTGGAAAAAATCGCCGAGACCCAGGCGCGGGTGTTCATCATGGATATCAGTGGTGTTGCGGTGGTCGACACGGCCGTTGCTAACCATTTGATAAAGATTACCAAAGCTACTCGTTTAATGGGCTGTTCCTGTACTATTTCCGGCGTATCCCCAGCCATTGCCCAGACCATTGTCGAACTGGGTATCGAGGTTGGCACGGTTAAGACGACTGCCACCATGAAAGATGCCTTATCTGATGCTTACAATCGTCTTGGTATGGAGATAAAGCTTGTCTCTTGATTTGTTGGGCGCGGAAAACTCAGCTCGAATTCCTCTGCAGCTTTCGCGCAATTGCATTGTAGCTTCAATTCAAGTTGATTTGACCTATGACGTACTTCGCCGTTTTCGGGCGGATTTGCTTGAGTTCTTACAGCGGTCGGGCGCTCAAGCAGTCATTTTCGATTTATCCG
This sequence comes from Chloroflexota bacterium, assembly GCA_009937635.1. Classification (GTDB taxonomy): domain Bacteria; phylum Chloroflexota; class Anaerolineae; order Promineifilales; family Promineifilaceae; genus JAACFF01. The sequence continues at coordinate 19,467 of JAACFF010000016.1, read as the reverse complement.
GGCTCCAAATATTAGATTTGGAGGAATTTGAGGCGCTCAGGCATACAATGTCGATGGTTTCTCTGATGGGCGCGCGATCGATAGTAGCCGGCATGCGACCGGGCGTCGTATCAGCATTAATCGAGCTAAATGCCGATGTAGAGGGCATCCTGGCCGCATTTAATCTGGACGACGCATTTGGTCTCGTTGAGGATCAAAAGTAAAATTGAATCTGGGCGAACTTACGGAAAAGGTTGATGTCATCAGATAAGAGACGTGTTCCGATTATTCAGGAACAAGATGTTGCCCGAGCTTTACTGGAAGCCCGTAGGTTTGCTAAGGAGATAGAATTTGCCGAAGTCGAAACGCAGATGATTGCAACGGCCGTTTCTGAGTTAGCTCGCAATATCATCAAGTACGCAGACAAGGGCGAGATAATCATCGATCGGATCGAGAAGGGCTACCAAATAGGTATTGAAATCGTCGCCCAGGACAAAGGACCAGGCATTGCCGATATTAAACAAGCCGTAGCCGATAATTATAGTTCTAGCGGCACATTGGGGCTTGGCCTTCCAGGTGTCAAGCGCTTGATGGATGAATTCGAGATTCACTCCGCTGAGGGGCAGGGCACGACGGTGCAGATCAGAAAATGGCGTCGCCGATAAGGGAATTTGAGAACAACAATAGGAAATGGTTATGCTTGATGAAAGTTTTGGCAATGTAGACGAGCTGGAGTACGCTTCCGTTGCCCGTCCATGCTTTGGCGAGTTGGTTAGCGGAGATGACGCCATCGTTCGCTCCCGTAATGGGTCCGTGTTCTTGGCGATTGTCGATGCTCTCGGTCATGGACCTAATGCTAATGACATAGCTGTGCAAATTCGAACTTTTTTAGATGCAGAATGGCAAGAAGATGTAGTTAGCACCCTTTTAGGCTTGCATGAGGCGATCCGAGGTTCCATTGGCGCGGCAGTCGGATTAGCCAGCCTTGATCTAGCGAGCGGGAAATTGCGTTACACTGGGGTTGGCAATACTGTCATACGCAAATTCGGCACTCGCTCAATCCGCCTACCTTCGACTGAGGGCGTTGTCGGCAGCCGCATGCGAAGCCCTAGAGAACAAAAACTTCAGCTGGATGAAACAGAAGTGCTCACATTTTATAGTGATGGCATTAAAGACCGTTTCGAATTAAGTGAGTATCCACAACTCATTTACGAAAGCTCGAGATCTGTTGCCAGAAAAATCGTACGCAATTATGGCAAACAATATGATGATGCCACCTGTCTTGTCGTGCGGTATCGCAAGTAGATGATACCCATTGGCACGATCAATATCAGCGAACAAAGCTCAATCACCGACGTCCGTAAGAAGATTCAGGTGATCGCTGAAACCATTTCCGGCGATGGAATTTTGGCCACGCGGTTGGCAACGATTGCTTCGACGATTAGCCGGGCGTTGCAGCGGACCGCTCAATCGACCACGATTGTTGTCGGTTTATCGACTAAAGTCGGACAGAACGCACTCGTGTTCGAATTTGGCGAGATGGCGGACGTGTCTGAGACCCAATTATTGACCCAATTCTTTGACGATGTCCGCTTTTTGCCCACCGGCAATGCGCAACAAACTGTACGTGCACAAAAATATCTGAACATCGTGCAGCCACCTACCACAGAAATCATCGCCAGACTAAAGGCGATGATGGCCCGGAAAGGGCGTGATGAGCTGATGGCCGAGATCCAATCAAAAAATCGTGCGCTGCAAGAATATCAAGCCGATTTAGAAGAAGTTGTCCGGCAGCGAACGGCACAGCTTGAGCAGGCCACGCAGGAAGCAAAAAATGCTAATCAGGCGAAGAGTTCTTTCCTGGCCAATATGAGCCATGAATTGCGCACGCCAATGAATGCCATCATCGGCTACAGCGAAATGTTGGCCGAAGACGCCGAGGACGATGGCTATGATGAGATGGTCCCAGACCTTGAAAAGATCAATGCCGCTGGCCGGCATCTCCTGGGTTTGATCAACGACATCCTTGACCTCTCGAAGATCGAAGCCGGTAGAATGGACATCTATCTAGAACGCTTCGATCTCCGGCAAATGCTGTCTGAGGCAATGTCAACAGTTCAACCACTTATCGACAAAAACAACAATCTTCTGGCCACTGACTTTCCCGAAGATCTGGGAACCATACGGGCTGATCTGACAAAGACCCGGCAAGTTCTTTTCAATTTACTTTCAAACGCAGCCAAATTCACAAATGAGGGTACGATCACTGTCGCTGCAATGCGAGAGAAGCACGATGACGGCGATAAGATCTTTATCAGCGTTAGCGATGAGGGTATAGGCATTCCCGATGACAAGATAGACCACGTGTTTGAAGCTTTCTCCCAGGCTGACGATTCGACAACGCGAAACTTTGGAGGAACAGGTCTGGGTCTGCCCATTAGTCAGAAGTTCTGCCGAATGATGGGTGGTGATCTCACAGCGACAAGTGAGGTGGGTGAAGGATCGACTTTCACCATAGAGTTGCCGGCTAAGGTGGATGCGCTGGAAGCCGCTAAGGCCGCATCAATCGATGTTGCTGCGGACGCTGATTCTATCACTTCAGCGAAATCTTCTATATTGATCATTGATGATGATCCTATTGCCCGCGATCTTATTTCAAGAACACTGAAGTTGGATGGCCATGCCGTGGTGACAGCTGGCAGCGGAGCAGAAGGATTGGATCTGGCGCGTAAGCTGAAGCCATCGCTGATTACGCTGGACATTATGATGCCTGACATGGATGGCTGGACTGTGTTACAAAAGCTTAAAGCGGAACCCGAGTTGGAGAACATCCCGGTAATCATGGCGTCGATAGTAGCCGACAAAAATATGGGCTACACGCTTGGTGCAGTAGAGTCGTTGACCAAGCCGATTGATCGCAAATTACTCTTGCAGACGGTCCGCCAATACACCCTCCCCAAGGGCACGAGACATGTCCTGGTGGTTGAAGATGACGAGCCAACACGTACGCTGCAACGCCGCACATTTGAGGAAAATGGTTGGGATGTATCGGAAGCAGAAAACGGCGCTATTGGCCTGCAGCGTGTATCAGAGCGCAAACCGGATTTGATTACGCTAGATTTGATGATGCCGGTGATGGACGGTTTTGAATTCTTGCTGGCTTTACGTCAGAATGAGGAGAATCGCTCGATCCCGATCATCGTCATTACGGCCAAGGATCTAAGCGACGAAGATCGCCAGCAGCTTGACGGCGGTGTCCAATATATTATTGATAAGGGTAATGCTAAACAAAATGATTTGCTAGCCCAGGTCAGAAATCTGGTAGCCTCTTCTGTCGGTACGCAATAGTCTGTGGTAACCACATTTCAATTGCTTCAGCTGGAGTATTTAGCTGAATACCGACATAGAGTAAAAGCTCATCAACGATTTCTAGTGGCTGACAACACGCTGGGCGGAGCAATGCCCAAAGCCAGGGGGATGCTACCCGGCGCCAGCAGCGCCACGCCCTGGTTGAAATTGACCACCAACGGAATGCTCAATACGCCTACGGCAACGCCCAGCAGGCCACCAAAGCCACTGATGAGTATTGCCTCCAGCGAAAACTGGGTGACTATGTCCTGCGACCGGGCGCCGACGGCCAGGAGCACCCCAATCTCGCGCGTGCGCTCGACGACGCTAACCAGCATCACGTTCAGAATGCCAATCCCGCCTACCAATAAGGAGACCGCAGCCATTGCCGCCAGCAGAAATGAGAAGGTGCGGGCTGCCTGCTGCTGGGCCCCCAATATGTCCTGGCGTGCCGTCAATTCAATGTCATCCTCCCATTGGCCAACTTCATCTTTGCCAATGGCATGACGCAAGCGCAGATAGTCGACGATCTGGCAGCGTGCCTCGACCATACGGCTTTCATCTGTGACGTGGGCCGTGATTTGCACCGACGACGGCTCATCGAACAGGTTATTGATCGCGGTACTGATGGGCAAATAGAAGGCTTCGTTGGGGCGAAGCTGGTTGCGTAGAGCGGGATTGGTCACTTCCAACTCAGTCAGTACGCCAATGACCAGGCATTTACGCTGGTTGACCCACACGATTTCTTGCAGCAGATTGTCACCGCAAAATAACTGCCCGGCCGTTTTCTGTCCTAGCACGCAGACGTCAGCGTTGGAGAGGACTTCGGCAGGCACACGTCGAGGGTAATCAGGTGAGGGCGGCGATCGTGGGCATAGGCGATGCCGTCACGGCCGTTTTCTTGCCACGTAACCTGAAAGTTGGCTTGTTCTAGCCCATCAATCAAACTGCGCGCGACGGCCGGATCATCTTCAATCAGCAAGATATTGCGATAGCTGTTCATTGGCATCCCATCTTAACATTCGCTTGCCGTCAAAACAACTTTATGGCCCGTACCCTTTAAGCCGGTTCTCTAACTGAATCTGTCAACTTATTTTTCCTTGTATAATGCTTATGTGGACGATGTACTCCTTCAAACTAAATTGCATATTCCACGGTTGCGGCCGACTTTCATCCAGCGCCCGCGCCTCATCGAAAAGTTGAAAGCCGGGCTGAATGGCAAGCTCACGCTCGTCTCCGCTCCTGCAGGTTTTGGCAAAACAGCCATTCTTTGTGATTGGGCGGGAAACTGTGATTGGCCAGTTGCCTGGCTTACTCTAGATAGTGGCGATAACGATTCAACCCGGTTCTGGACTCATGTCGTCGCTGCCCTTGATGCACTCCAACCTGGTTTTGGCGCAACGGCAGTTGCTGGCCTGAAATCCCCACAAGCGCCGCCAATACAACTGTTATTGTCAGGCCTGATTAACGAAATAGCGGAGGCTGTTTCTTCCTTCACGCTGGTTCTAGATGATTATCACGCGATTGGCGGGAAAACAATCCACGATGACTTGATCTTTATAATTAACCATCTACCCCAACAAATGCACCTTATCATCGCTACCCGGGCAGATCCTCCTTTGCCGTTTGGCAGCCTGCGGGGGCAAGGGGAATTAAACGAACTTCGCACGGCGGACCTACGCTTTACTCCAGAAGAAATAGAAGCTTTCATGAACAGGTCAATGGGACTCGATCTCTCAAAAGATGATATTGAACTTTTAGACAAGTGCACCGAGGGTTGGATCGTCGGCTTGCAGCTTGCAGCTCTATCCATGCGCGACCAAATGGACAAACATACTTTTATTGCCAATTTGGCAGGCGACAACCGGTATATCGCCGATTACTTGATGGAGGAAGTGCTACAAAGGCAATCAAGAAACATTCAAGATTTCCTGCTACAGACATCCATTCTCGATGCCTTAACCGCTTCTCTATGCCAGGCAGTGACGGGCATGGATAATTGTTACCAGTTACTCATCGAATTAGAGCAAAACAACTTGTTCATCACCCCCTTGGACGACAACAGGGAGTGGTTTCGCTACCACCCTCTCTTCGCCGATTTGCTTCGGGCGAGGTTCAAAAGAGCTTATTCCGAGGACTTACATCTTTTTCATCAACGCGCCAGTTATTGGTTTGAAGCCCATGAATTACCCCACGAAGCCATCAACCACGCATTCACAGTTGGTGATCTTGATCGCACGGCCAGCCTGATAGAGAGCAGAGCTATCAACCTAATCAGTTATGGTGAGATTCAGACGGTTGTCGCCTGGCTAGACAGGTTGCCCGAAAATTATTTCAATTCCCACCCCAGGCTCAGTGTCGCCCAGGCGTGGATCTCCTTGTTTACCGGCCAACTGGATGCTGCCGAAGCACAATTACAAAATGCCGAAATCGTCCTCTCTAATTCCTCTATGAACAGACATATTGCAGGTCAGATCGCGACTATCCGCAGCGGCATTGCAGCATTTAGAAGCGATCAGACTCACGTCCTGCAATATGCGCAAGAAGGGCTCGCGAACTTGCCAGATGAAGACTATATGACCAGGGGTCTAGCCTTGATGATATTGGGGCTGGCATATCGATGGGAGGGAGATCTACTTGCGGCGATCAAAGCCTACTCAGAAGCGCAGGAGGTCAGCAGGAAATCTGGCGACAATTTCGCCTCTATTTATGCTGCGTGCTTCAAAGGATATGCTTTAACTCTGCGCGGGGAATTGCAAGATGCCTACGCCGTATTCCGGGAGATTCTGGACGATGCTGAAAGGCCTACTCGCAGAGGGGGTTGGAAACCCCCAGCATTAGGATTGCTTCATTCCTTTCTGAGCGGCGTATTATTGGAGTGGAACGATCTGGATGCCGCCATATATCATGCACGGACCGGGCTTGACCTGAGTGAAAGGTGGGGAAATGCCAACGCTATTCTGGATGGCCTCTACTTCTACGTCAACACTCTTTTGGCGACCCAGGATCATAAAAGGGCTGGAGAAGCCATACAAAAGGCCAGAGAAGTCGCTGCCGGTGTGACCTCTTGGGCCCGCCTTGATGGGGCCTTGTTAGCAATCCAGCTGCACCTGGCGGAGGAAGATATCCAGCGTGCTATGCAGCATATTGAAGAAATGAGTTTAAGCGCAGCCGATGATATATGCTTCCAGAATCTGCAATATTACCTCGCACTCGCACGAGTTCTCGATGCCAGAAAGGATTTTGACCAAGCTATCCATCTGTTGGACACGCTGCTGGAAATTGCCCACAATGCCGGCGCCATGGGAAGGGTGATCGAGATTCATGTCGCCCGATCTTTACTCTCCAATCGACAAGGCAACAAGTCTGACGCTATACGCTCAATGAAGCAGGCGCTTAGACTAGCCGAACCCCATGGGTTTGTAAACACGTTTATTCGTGAAGGCCTACCTGTAGGAGAACTGTTGCGGACGATGGCCGTACAAGGGCTTTTCCCGGAATATATCGGGGGATTGCTGGCAACTTTGGAACAAAGAAACAAGCGCCATCAAAAGTCAGAAGCGCCGCATGCATCATCTTTGGTGGAGCCCTTGAGCGAACGCGAACTACAGGTGCTGCGGCTTCTGGTAGCTGGTTTGTCAAGCAATGAAATCGCTACGGAACTATTCATTGCCGTAAGCACCGCACGCACCCATATCAAACATATTTACCAAAAACTAAACGTCCACCGGCGTTTAGAAGCCATTGATCGGGCAAGGGATTTGAAACTAGTATGAATTTGGTTTCTTCCTAGATATCTCCTTCTCACCCTACCCCAAATCTAAACTCTCCACAGTGCCATAGAGGGATTTACACCAGAAGTCAAAATAAGCTCCCGCAAATACCCTATTTAGGGGATGACTTCTGAAGGTTCCACTTCTATCATCTAGGTAAAAGAAACCCTGGAATTCGATAAATGAACTCTAAACAGCAGAGCGCGGAGAAACGTTACCGCATCAGGGTAAAAGGCCATCTAGATCAGAAATGGTCAGAATGGTTCATGGATCTTGAGTTAACCTGTGAAGATGGCAATACGGTATTAACTGGTGCCGTACAGGATCGGCCTAGTCTACATGGCTTGCTGACCAAGATTCGAGATTTAAACTTGCCCTTGCTTTCTGTTGAACAACTCGAAAGGAACGACCAAATATCATAGTTATACGGGAGCCTATAAAGATGAACAAGAGATCGACAATTTTTGTCTCCATATTGCTACTGTTATTAGTGAATTGCAGTCCTTTGTCTGAAGCGTCGCGTGATGAACTGGTAGATATTGGAACACATAGCCTCTTCATTCATTGTGCTGGAACAGGAAAACCGACGATTGTGATTGATACGGGCTTAGGCGAGAACACCGAAGGCTGGGCAGCATTCATCGAGTCGCTTGGTCATGAAACCAGGGTTTGCGCATATGACCGGGCCGGGTATGGTCAAAGTGAACCTGGTCCGATGCCGCGTGATAGCCAGAGAGCAGCAGATGAATTGCATCTGCTGCTGGCAAACTCGGGCGAGGACGGCCCCTTTCTTCTAGTTGGGCATTCTCTGGGAGCGTTGAATATGCAAGTATATGCCCACAGTAACCCGGAAGAGGTAACGGGGTTGGTCTTACTGGATCCTCCTCCGCTTGCGTGGATGATGGGCGAGGGATTTCCTGAACTTCGCGAGCTATTTAATCAAGAAATGCTAGCTCTGCGGGACGCAGCAGATGCGGCGCGTGCATCCTCGGATCCAGAAATCAGAGCAAGTGCACCATTCTTGAACGCTATCGCATCAGAGAATGAGCAATTTTTCGGACGGACGGCCGATAGAGTTGCTGAGATCAGTACCTTCGGCGAGCTCCCTTTATCTGTGATTGGAGCGACAGAGCCAGAACCTGGGTTCGGCGAATATGCACCAGCATTTCGTCAATTTTGGAATGAAGAGAGCCAGATGTTGTCCGGCAAATCTGAGTCAGGCAAATTTATCCTGGCAGAAGGTAGTAGCCATCACATTCACCTGGATGCGCCCCAAGTGGCGATTGATGCGATTCTTGAAATGGCGCCGTAAGTCTGGTATGGAGCGGATAAGCTAATGGGTCGGAGCCTTCTCGATGATACAAAAACCCGCTTAAGCACCTCCCATAAGTTGTTTATTGTTGACTACACGGGATATCTAAGGCTTCGCGGGTTTGAAGATCATGTTAACGACTGGTTTTTCGTAAAGCGCGGATTTCTGACCTGCTGGCTAGAACCAGGTTTCCACAATTTCTGGCGGGTTTGGAATCCAGGGATCAGCTACTTCTGTTTTCGATTTTATCTACTTCTGGGTGGGAGGCGGAAAAGGGAGCTGGCAGCAGTCGTGGTTTTCTTTGTGAATGGAGTGCTACACAATCTTCTCTTTTCACTAATCACTGGCCGCTACTCTTTCCCGCTTCCGTTTACTTTCTTGTCATTTGGCGCACTGGCAGTAGCCAGCCAGCATCTGCAAAAAGTTTTCAACCAACGACGCCTGCCCGCAATAGTGAATGCGGCGATCAATATCGGATTGGTAATCGGATCATTTGATTTTGGATTTCGGATGAACGACATTTTGCGCCTGAATCTTGGATGAGGTGCAGACTGTGAATGTGATCATGGCCCCTTAACTTGAAAGGGTGTGCACAAGAACTTGCCCTGAGGTGGCGGAGAGATTAAAAAGATCGATGAAGGCTTAAACGAGGAGCGGGCATGGCGCACCGCTTATTAATTGTTTTGTTTATGATTATTTCCCTTCACGGCCGTCACCAGGCTCGTGCCCGCCCATTTGGCCGAGGTGTGAAACTGGGTGTTCTTGAATCCGGTTTCGTCGAGCATGATACTGTATAATATTCTCTTCGTAACTGTCTATCAACTTGTTTACAGTAAGTATTTCAGATATTCACTGGGTACCCTTTCTTTGATCTGTACGCAGAACCGCCACGTTGGCCTATGAACCACAGCGATCACGTCGCCCTTTTACGAGATGGAATCACTGACCCGGGTGGCATCTGGGCGGATCTAGGATCGGGGAGCGGTGCTTTTACGTTGGCTCTGGCCGAACTGCTCGGTCCGACTGCACATATTTATTCCATTGACAAAAAGAAAAGCGCCCTGCAGCGCCAGGAACGGGAGGTGCGCGATCGCTTTCCAGGCACCAATTTGCAACCCTTTACGGCCGACTTTACGCGCCCGCTTGACCTACCCATTCTCGATGGCGTGGTAATAGCCAATGCCTTGCATTTCCAGCGGCATAAAGATGGAGTTTTGCAACTGATCTACAATTATCTCCGGCCAGGAGGGCGTTTGATTTTGGTTGAATACAATGTCGATCGCGGCAACTTCTGGGTCCCCCACCCCTTGTCCTATCCAACTTGGGAAAAGCTTGCCAGGCAAAATGGCTTTGTCGACACCCGCCTTCTGGAGACCAGGCCCAGCCGCTTCCTGCATCAAATCTATTCGGCCGTTAGTTTTAAAAGTGGTGAGTAGCGAAGGGCGAGGGGCAAGTAAATAGTCTAGGGTTTGACTACTCAACTATTCGACTATCTGACTACAATAGCCTCGGAAGGGCAGCGATACATGCAGAGCTTTTCCAAGGTTGGAAATGCCATGCTGTGCGCCAATTGCATTGGACTACCCTTGTTTGTCGGGGGAATATCAATGAGTTTTATACGAGATTGGGGTCAAGAATATACTGCCACCAATTGTAGGCGATGCCCGTAGATGACCCGCTGACGTGCGGCAGGTGGCGGAACCACCACTTGTGGTGCTCGCGCATGTCGCCGTGACCCCAGGCGGCGTAAAAGATCTTGCATCCAACTGGCAACGACTGTGGAGGGAATAAGTTGCAGTTCGTTCATCGTTCTCCGCTGGCCACATCCCAAATATTGGCTTCACCTCCCCAACCCGCGGTGGCAAGTTGCGATCCATCGGGGCTGAAGGCAGCGGAAACAACGGGAAAATCTCCCCGATCCAGGGCCAACAATTCACTCCCTGATTCGACATTCCATACAGTAATACCCCCTTCCCGGTTGGTGGCGACTAACTGCTCGCTGTCGGGACTGTAGGCCGGAAAAAACACCTCTTCACGATAACCGGGGAGGTTTAGCAATGATTCGCCGCTGGCTGCATCCCATACAGCCACTGTCCCATCCACGGCGGCTGTAGCCAACGAAGTATCCGCGGAAGAAAGTGAAGCTATCGTGCGCGCTTTCTTGAAGTGCTCTTTACTCCCGCAGGCATTCGGGCAAATTCAAGTAGGTCTGGCACTCGGCATCGCTTAAATCGCGCGAGAGACGAGAGCGGATGGCACTGATCAGATCGTCGAGAGGCAAGATGTAGACGTTGATCGTTCCTTCTGAGCCGGCGGTGGCCAGGTAACGGCCGTCCGGACTGATATCTACCCCACTCAAAGGCCGCCAACCAGTCGAATCTAAAAACGTCGTACCGTAACCACCACGGCCGCCCTGGTGCATCGTTTTCCCAAGATAAGCTTGCGGCCCGGATACCCTTCTGCGCCGCTTACCCGTTTCCGTATCCCAGAGAGAGACCAAACCAACGGAATCGACGGTAGCCAGGATCGACCCGTCGGGATTAAAAGCGACGCCGGTCGGTTCCCCCATATCATTGTTAGCCAAATTGTAAAGATACTCGCCCGCCTTGGGCACATCTACTACCTCGGCGAGGAAAACCTGGTTGCAGGCTACGGCAATTAGCCGCCCATCTGCGGAGATATCGGCGTCGATTTGAACCTCGTTTGGACATTGAAGCTCTCCCAAATAACTGCCCGTTGACGCATCCCAGGCGGTTACCAAGCCACTCTGATCCCAGGCATTAATCACACCCGGGTGAACAAAGCGCACTTTCATGATTGTCTCCTCACCCGCGTCGAGGTCAAATAAGCGCTCCCCGGTGAGAGCGTTCCAACCATGGATCATACCCTCTTCACCACCGGCGATTATTTTTGTGCCGTCTTCATTAAAACTGACCGCTGCAACCGGCGCATCACTTGCCAGAGAAAGCAGTTCCAGTCCTGTGTCGGTCTCCCAAAGGGTGAGGCCGTCATCTTGATTGGCCGCGGCCAATTTCCGGCCGTCCTGGCTAAAGGCGGGGAAATGCACCCGATCTCTTGGGCCGGGTATGGCATGTAACAAGGTGCCCGTCTCTGCATCCCACAGCTTGACCAGCCCGTCATCGCCGGCGCTGGCAAAGAGCGAACCAACGGCATTGTAAATCACATCGTGGGCTCGACCTTCATGGGCAACAAGGGTGTAAAGTTCGCTGCCGGCCTGATCCAGATCCCAGATCCGGGTCAGCCCATCGGCAGCGCTGGTGGCTAGCAGACGGCCGTTAGGATGGAAAGCCATATCCAAAATCCGACCCGCATGCCCAGATAGCTCTGCCGCCACACCTCCTGAGCCCATGTCCCACAAAGTAACCTGGCCATTATCATTCGCCGTGGCCAGATAACGCCCATCTGGGCTGAAAGCGACATTCGTGATCGATGACGCATCGCTTACGGTCAGGATCTCCGTCCCGGTTCTCGAATCCCAGACCGTTACATCCAGATCTCCGGAGCGGCCGGCCAGGAATTCGCCCATGGGGCTGAAGGCGATTGAACTCGTCGAACTACCAATGACCGGGATTTCCAGCAGCTGCTCGCCTGATCCGGCATCAACTACGATAATACCGGTGCCATGAACAAACATGGCTATCCTCTGCCCATCCGAACTGTAGACGACGGCCGTGGCTGTGCCTGTTGTTTGCGTAAAAAGGGTTGGATCCACAATTTCAACAGGTTGGCTAACATCATTATTTGTTTCCGTTAACTGGGTCAGATCCCAGAGATAGAGGGATTTATCCCTGCCTAGAGTCAATATTTCTTGATCGACAGGATTGAAAGCGACGCCTGTGAAACCTTCAGGTCTCTCGACGAACCCGATCTCCTCGCCGCTGGCGGCATCCCATACTTTGAGAAGGCTTTCTGCGCTGGCAGTAACCAGGAGATCTCCGTCGGGACTAAAAGTCATGTCGCCGATGGCCTGGTTTTTGCCTTGATAACGAAGCACACCCCACCGATCATCACCGATCAATGGATTCCAGACGCGCAACATACTATCTTCATTACCCACCGCCACCATCTGACCGTCAGGGCTAAAGGCAAGAGGACCGCTGTTATTAAATGTCTGCGTAACGGCTTCTGCCTGGGCTGCCGCGTGCAGAAGGCTTTCCAGCTCCGGTGGGGCATTTTCATTGATCCTATGCAGGGTTTCAACTGCTTTCAAGGCCAGGAGGGCGCTGAGTTCGGGATCAACCTGTAGACTAGCCTGTGAGTTGGTCATGAGGTCGCGAGCCAGGGACAACTGGGCAAAGGTTTCCGCCTGTCGCTGCTGCTGGGAGAAGAAGAGTGTTGACACGACCAGACTTATAACCACCAAAAGAGCCAGTGCGCTAACGATCATTAAGGCCCTGAGGCGGAATTTGGCTCTTCCTTCTAGGCGGGCTTCCTCTTCTTGACGCCGGCGTTCAGCGGCGAGCTTTTCCTCGCGCAAGTTTATGCTTGCATCCAGATACGCCTGCTCATCCAGCGTGAGCAGCAGGGAGGTGTCGCTGGCCCAGCTTTGGAAGCGATTCAGCCTGGCGCCGCGCAGCAGGAAGCTTTGGTCATGTTCGGCTTCATGCCATTCCCGGGCAGCGCGGACCAATTGGCGGTGCAGGCCCAAATCAACCAAGCTTTCTTCCAACCAGGCTTCCAGCCGATCCCATTCGCGCAGGATCGCTTCGTGGGCGACTTCGACCGTACCCTGCCGGGTGGCGGTATCGTAATCCAACGAAAGCAAACGGTAGCGGGCATAGGTGTCGACGATCTCATCCAACCGTTCGGGACTTGCCGAAGCCGACAGCAGTTCGGTTCGCAAAACTCGCCGGCGGGTACCGGCCGGCGAGGAGGTATCTGTAGGGGATCCCGATTTGGGGCCGGCCACAGAAACCAGGCGCAGGAACATCTGGCGGATGGACTCCCGCCCGTCAGCGTTTTGTTCCTGGTAGAGATCCTCGGCGCGCCTGGCTAAAGCGCCGGCTGCCCCACCCAGGGCCTGGTAGGCGTGATTCGTCAGCATGCGCCCATCCCGCTGTTCGAAAAGCTCGGCCAAGGCAAATTGCAGCAAAGGCAGCCCACCCGGCCGGTAATTCACATCCTCGATGATGGTCGCTACTAATCCCGATTCAAAGTTTAATCCCGCCTGGTGGGCCGGGTTGACGATGGCCCGCTCTAGCTCCTCGGCCGTCAAAGGCAGCAGGGTTTCCAGGTGGCTGCGCACCAGCTCGCCAAATCCGGAATACTGGAGGGGCCGGTCGTAATAATCGGCGCGCAAGGTGATGATCACGCGTACGCGTCCCCGCGGATCTGTTACGGCCCTATGGATCAGGGCCATGAACTGGGACCTATCCTTTTCGTCCTCGACCAGGGTGAAGATCTCCTCAAACTGGTCGACGACCAGCACCAGTTCACTCTCGTCGTTGGGCAAGATGAGTTTGGCGGCTCGCACCAGGCCATGATCATCGCGGCCCAGGTGTTCACGTAGATTGCCGGCCTGGTCGGCGGCGATGCGCGTCAGGGCTATCTCCAGATCGTCCAACGGCCGTGAACCGGGCAGCATATCGACTATGAACCATTTTTCAGACCCGGTAATTTGACCGGACCAAAGAGCTGGGATGAGGCCCGCCTTGACTAAACTGGACTTGCCTGAACCGCTGGGACCGACGATAGCCAGGAAGCGCTCCGCACGCTTGGTGGCCGGTAAAATTCGTTGGCCGCTTTCTGGTGATCCCAAACGAGACAGCAGCTGCTCGATCAATGCCTCACGGCCGAAAAAATCCCGGTTATCGGCCGCTTCGAAGGCTCGTAGTCCCTTATAAGGGTTGGCCGGTTCCGGCAGGATCACGCTGATGCCAGGCTGTTGTGCCGATTCCAATTCGGTCTCGTCGGTGGAGACGATGAGATTCAACTCCCGGGCGCGAACGATCGCCTGGACACGGCTGCGTACGCCCAGCTTTTTATAGACCCGGTTAATATGCCACTTGACGGTAGACAGCTCTAAAAACAGTTCCTGGGCGATTTGTTTATTGCTCTTGCCCTCGATGATCAGCTGCAAGATCTCCTGCTCGCGTCGGGTGAGGGATTCGACAAGATCGGCCGTCTGGCTCTCTTGGGTCAGTCTGGCGGAATCACGAAAGGCCGCCGCCATGGCCAATGCGTCTGCATAACGCTGTTTGGGGTTCTTAGCCGTTGCTTTTTGGATGACCTCGTTAACAGCTTCCGCCACGCTGGGGTCCAGGATCTCGATCCTGGGCAGAGGCTCGTCGATATGTTTGTAAAGCTGCTGAACCGAGTTCAAATCAGGGAAGGGATGTTGGCCAGTTAATAATTCGTAGAGGGTGATACCCAGGCTGTAAATATCGCTGGTGGGCGTCGCCTCCTGGCCACGGAGCTGTTCAGGTGATAAATACTGGATCGATCCCAGGACTTGTTCCCTGCTCTGCGGATAGTGGCGGTTACCCCCGTTGGCATGACCATCCTCACCAGGCGTGGGGGGCTGATACCTGGCGATGCCGAAATCGGCCAGGTAGGCATTGCCTTCTCCGTCAAGCAAGATATTGGCCGGTTTCAAGTCACGATGGATGATTTGATGTTGGTGGGCGGTGGCTAAAGCCGAGGCCACCTGATCCAGCAGCAAGGATGCAGGCTCCAGATCAAACGCGCCTTTCTGGAGGGCTGCACTGAGACTGCCGCCGCGCAGCCAGCGCATGACGATGTATGCACCTTGAGGATCACGCCAGTAATCATAGAGCGGCACGATGTGCAGATGTTCAAGACGGGCGACCAGTTGGGCCTCGATCTCGAAGCGGCGGATGAACTCCGGCTTATCGGCGAAGGCGGGCAGGATCACCTTTACCGCTACTTCCCGGCCTACCGTCGATTGGTAAGCGCGGTAAACAGCGCCAAATCCACCGGCGCCAATGCGTTCCAGCAAGTCGTACCCTTGAATCTTCTGCCCACTCAAATTTTCCATAGGAAAGTATTATAACCTAATTTGACCCGCAATTGGCTCCCAATTCATAGTTCCATACTTTTCCCAACCCCCTTCTATACCGGCTTCCTCTCTTGGAAATTCGTTAAGGGGCGCGATCTGAGCATTTGGTTTCCCATTCCCAGTTTCACATCCCATACTTTTACCTATCTTCCCGGCGAGGAGCGCTAATGCTACTATGCTCGCAGACAGGCGAAGGCAGCGAAATGAGTCCTGAGATTCAGCAAGCAGTGGAGGTTTATCATGCAATGCGAAAAAGTCGAAGAAACGTTAGTGGATGTTGAAGCGAGTTCCTTTAAGGAGACATGACATGTTAAGAGAAAATATATTCCCAATTCATTTAGGTTCCTATATCGCCGGCCTGTTCACGGCCGTTCTGGTGGTGATTGTTGGTTGGTCGCTGTCACAAACAGTGCCGATCAGAACGCCGGTCACATTTTCTTCCGGCGACGGTGATGTATCTATTTCAGGGACATCGTCGGCCGTGATTCATCCGGCCGATCGCAAACTGGTCGACAAAGGACATATCGCGATTTTGATGGATCGTTCTGACCGGTCTCTGGCCAATGTGGATCCCGCGGACAGAAAATTCTTTGGCGGCGCCTATGAAGCATATGGCAAAGCCGTCCAGCCGCGCCAATTTGCCCTTGCAGGTGAATCTGACCGGTGGCCCGCCAATGTGGATCCCGCAGACAGAAAGTTCTTTGACGGCGCTTATGAAGCGTATGGCAAAGCCGTCCAGCCGCGCCAATCTGCCCTTGCAGGTGAATCTGACCGGTGGCCGGCCAATTTAGATCCCGCAGACAGAAAATTTTATGAAGGCACCTATAAAGAGTAGGCCATAACCATCCAGCGGTTGGATTCGCCCTCAGAGGTGAATCTAACCAGCCATAAAATCTTCACCATGGAGGAAATATTCAAGATGAACGATGTCGACAAGCGACCGCTTCGTGAACAACAGAAAACTGGCGCCGTTCGCGGCGATTTGAATCAAACTTGCCGGGCCAACTTCGCGCGGGGGAAATGATGGCCGCGGCCGTTAACCTGGGGGTGATTTTGAGCCAGGTTTCCGCAGCCATTTTGATCTTGTGGTTCGCTGTCCCATGGCGGACAAGCTCTTAAAAAGCGGATAACGAGGTGTTTTACAAGTAATTCAATACTTATAATGAAACAATATTAGTATTGATGATGGACAAACCAAGAAAGATTTTGCCACTCATATTGATCCTACTGGCTGCACTGACTGGCCGGGCCTCCATCTTTGCGGACGGCCGAATATCTTTGAATAAGCCAAAATCCTCGCGTACGAAGTCAAAATAGTCGAACAAGTCAATAAATGACGGAATAACCAGGTACAATTGTTCCATCAGAGCCTGTGCCTTAAGTTAAGTATTCCATGCCTGCATGGATATTCGACGGTATAATTTTAACTTAACACAAAGGCTCAATTACCTATGGAAACACCCTTCCTTAACTTCATCGCCGCTTTATCCATCATCATCATCGTAGCCAAAGCGAGTGGCTATGTGAGCACGCGCCTCGGCCAACCGGCGGTGCTCGGCGAGCTCATAGCGGGCATCATCATCGGCCCCACCATATTGGATATACTTCATACGTGGCCGGTATTTGCCGAAGA
This sequence comes from Chloroflexota bacterium, assembly GCA_009937635.1. Classification (GTDB taxonomy): domain Bacteria; phylum Chloroflexota; class Anaerolineae; order Promineifilales; family Promineifilaceae; genus JAACFF01. Next base: position 2,383 of record JAACFF010000016.1, on the reverse strand, counting down.
TGAGCACCTGAGCGAATCTATTCTATTGATGGCTGAAATCGGCGTGCTGCTGTTGATGATGCTGGCTGGTTTGGAACTGGATCTGAAAGGCTTGCTCGATTCCGGCAAGACATCAGGACTGGCCGGCACGCTGGGGGTTTTCATCCCGCTGCTGATGGGCTTTGGAACGGCGCTTCTTTTCGGATTGGACAGTTCAGCAGCTTTTGTCATGGCCCTCGCTCTTGCGGCGACCAGCGTGAGCATCTCCGCGCAGACATTGATGGAACTCAATGTGCTGCGTACTCGCGTGGGGCTGGCGCTGCTGGGCGCCGCCGTTTTTGACGATATCCTGGTCATCTTGTTGCTCTCCGTCGCTTCCATATTCATAGGAGGGGCTGCGGCTGGCGGCTATACCTTTATCTTCGAAACCGTCATACGCATCGTCCTCTTCCTAGCTATCGCTTCCGCCCTGGGCTTTTGGCTATTGCCCTGGCTGGCGGCACATATTAACCATCTGCCCGTCAGCCAGGGAGCGCTGGCCTTCGTCCTGGTAGCCACCTTGTTATATGGTTGGTCGGCCGAAGCGATTGGCGGCATCGCCGCTATCACGGGCGCCTTCCTGGTAGGCTTATTCCTCTCTCGTTCTCCGCTGCGCAACCAGCTAGAAGCCGGGGTCAGCGCCATCGCTTATGGCTTCTTTGTGCCCGTATTTTTCGTGAGCATCGGCCTGGAAGTGAACATGCGGGCCATCAGCGGCGAAGCCTGGATTTTCGCTATTGTAATCACTATCGTAGCTATTCTTAGCAAGATTATCGGCAGCGGGTTAGGAGCTCGCATAAGCGGCTTCACGAACCTGGAATCCTTGCAACTTGGTATCGGCATGGTTTCCCGCGGGGAAGTCGGGCTCATCGTGGCCACCTTCGCCCTGGCCAACGGACTGCTTTCTCAAGATGGCTTTTCTATCGCCGTCTTCATGGTCATCATCGCCACCTTGGTGACCCCGCCGTTACTGCGCTTATCCTTCAGGGAACAGGTTGCGGAGGTGCCATCTGATCAGTTTACATGATGCCAGTTAGTGAACGGGAAAAGAGTCCACTGTCAGGGTGACGAGTAGGAGTTTGCGAGGGGCGAAGAAAATGATCACGATCTCGCAAACATAAGTATCCGGTATGATGGAATTTTTAAGAAGGGAAGACGCATGAATTACCTGATCATAGCAGTTATTGACGAACTCGCGAAGTGTCCATCGATCTTGGAAGCATGGGAGCGCACGGGAGTAACGGGCGTTACCATCTTGGATAGCACTGGCCTGGGGCGTATTCGCAAAGGAATGAATCTACGTGATGATCTCCCGCTCATGCCCAGCCTACGCAACCTCATGCAGACCCGTGAGGAGCATCATCGCACCCTGTTTACGGTAGTGCGCGATGAAGCGATGATCGACCGCATCTTTGAGGCGACAGAGAGGGTCCTCGGCGATCTCAATGAGCCCAACAAAGGCATCCTTTTCGCCCTGCCCGTTGTGCGCGTCTTTGGACTCCCTGAGCGCGAAAACGACGCCGAGAGTTCGAAAGAGTAACTCAATATATCAAGATTTGGAATTCCGCGAAGTTCTACAACGAGGTCTCGAAAGCGGAAGTCACCACACGCTTGCAACAGCGCCTGTGCCAACACTTAGCCTGCCTGCTTGTTGAAAAGCACTCCCTTCAGCGCGTAACCAATCAAATTCGCTGGATGCTTTCCCCTTCGGGCGCCATCATCAGTAGCTGCTCATTCCGCCAGCTACGGTCAAGATAGTTTCTCCCTAAACTCAAATTCATTGGCATAGCACCTGTTGAATCTGACGAATTTTGGATTTGCCCGTTACTTTTTCGTTTCTTTTGTCACTTACCTAGCAGAACAGAAACTTTTATCTTGGGAGAAAAAATGGAATTGAGAAAAATCAACCGGTTTGTCCTACTAGTGGTGGCCTTATCCATGTCTATTGTCATCGTTGCCTGCACACCTGAGAGCGCAGTCGAAGAAAAGCCAGCCGTCGAACAAGCAAGAAGGGCAGCCATTTCGGTGCCCAAGCAAGACCAAGCAGCGGCTGATCCAGCAGAGAGTAGTTCGGAAGCTGTGACTGCCCAACAGGAGGCGGCTGAGGAGGTAATCGAACGTGTTGGGGACTTGCTATCGTCACCGGCCCCAGCCGAGGAAACGTCCAATGTAGGCGGGATTATTATGACCTTAGACGATATGCTAAACGGGGCTGACAATGCTGCCGGCAATGATGCCATCACAAACGATAACGTTAATGACAATGGTGGCGATGACGCCGACGACAATGATGGTGACGATGACGACGACAACGATGATGACGACGCCGACGACAACGATGATGACGACGCCGACGACAACGATG
>JAACFF010000145.1 GCA_009937635.1 Chloroflexota bacterium | reverse complement strand
TGGTAGCGCGCTTCAATGGGGTTGAAGAGGTCGTGGGTTCAAATCCCGCTGCCCCGACCAATGTGGAGAATCAAACGTCGTGTGAAATACGCGGCGTTTTCTTTTTAAGAGAGAGTTATGACTGCCACCGGAACCTCACGCATCCGCAAGAACGTCACCATTGTCCTGGCGCTTCTGGGTGTGCTTCTAGTCACCTTGGCCGTAGTAGCTGATACCGTCAGATTAGATCTAACTCCCGGTTTTGGCATGGTTCAGATGTTTGCCCTACTAAGCGGGCTGACGCTTCTAACCTTGTCCGCATTTCTTTACTTGCACAGTCTTCGACCATACGATGCTCCCCGGTCATTGCAAGCAGATATTGGCATTCGCCTTGGTGCAACCGGCCTGGTTTTCACATACGTCACAGGCATGTCCGACTTGATCGGCATTGGGACCCACGTCGATCCTACTTTCGATCGACCCTTTGTAGGTCCTTTACAATTGGGTGGCATAATCCTCGGTGTGCTGATGATTATTGCCGGCCTGATTCTCTATTACACCAGCAGGGGGCCCCGCGAGAGTTCATCATTGGAATTCCTGATCAACGGTGGCAAGCACGAAGAGCAGAATTGAAAGTTGCCCAACTTCCCGTACATAGCAGGAAAAGCTGATAACGTTTTTGTTTAGCAATCTGTTGGTCTATCTAAGAGCTTAGATTTTCCAGCTGGAAGGATTGGTTAAGTACGGTAAATATGGCCGTATTCGCGCCAATAGGCGTTTGAAACGTCACCGCATATTGTAGAGTCTGCCCAGGAGGAACGGTCCATGGAAACGGTGGATTCGTCGACAGCATCAAATAGGACGATCCTTCAGGGGTTCGCAGCCAGACATCTTCTTGTGTCACCAACACCGCTTGATCGCCATTATTCGTGATCGTTCCAACCATGTTCATGCTGGCCAAGTCCGACGATACCTCGACACTTTGCAAGGCAATAACCGTATGTTGGGCAGCATCACTTCCGCTAAACGGCAGGTTCACCTGCACTTGATCACCGGTGTCAGTCCGGGTGACCGTTACAGTCACCGACGTACTAACCAGGCCGTCGGGGACTTGATACCCCACCGATATGGGTAGTGCGGTTCCTGGATTCAAAAAACCACCTGTGAGCGGTGCATTCTCCCCTAGCCGGCTGGCGACCGGGTTCAGCGCATATTGATTACCTATCTCGTCGACCAGGGTCAACTGCAATTTGCTGACATCTACGGCCGTCGTACCTGCATTGAAGATCTGGAAATTCACGATATAAAATGCAAATCCAGGTGGCGTGTTCGGATCATTGGGCAAATAAGTTACCCCGGTTACCGTAACCTGCACATCTGAAAGTTGGGCAGTTTCACCAACACCAACCATCGTGCTCCCACTGCCTGCAGCCCCGGTCGTTTCCGTCAATAGGTAGCGGCCATTTACGACCAATCGGTCAGTTTCCCCAGTTTCCATCAGGGCCATCGTCATACCGGGCGTGAGTTGGCTAAAAATGCTCTGGTCATTCGCCGCAACCATGCGGCTGTTTCCAGATTCAAAGATAAATGCCGCTCCACTTTGGGTTGTTAAAACCATTTGTGAGCCCGGCGTCAAGGACTCTAGAGTGGTGCGATTTTCCTCCGTGGGTGGCAGGCCCATAATATAATTCACAATGCTGCCATAGACCCAACCGGCAGAATCCCCGCCGCTCGGAACCGGGGACCAACTTCCATCCGCGTTGATTGTCACAGCTTGTACAGCCAGATTTCGCCCGGCAAAACTCAAAGTAACGGGCACATCCAAGGTAACCGACACAGTAGTTGTGTCGCTGATCCCATAAACGAGCGCATCGTCCGTCACGCTGCCGGCTATCCCAGAATCAACTGCACCAGGAAATGGCGTCGGCTCGCCGGGTTCTTCGCCACCATTATCCTCGCCCGAAGATCGAAGTAGCGTGTACCCCAGACCGCATACCGCCGCCAGACTAATAACAGCCAAAATAGCCAAAAAGATGATCGGCAACCGGCCTGAAAATATACCCGATGATGTTTCGTTTTGTGGCTCGTCAGACATGGGCACAGCTCTAGGGAATATCAGATGGAAGTGGTCGCGGTTCAACTCTTAATAGAATGTTTGCACTCGCTCCAACTACGACCTGGCTGTAATTTAAATAGGCCACTTCAACTCGCACAGCCCCTGAACTTGCAATGGAATCAAAACGAACAACGCCGGCCTCGTTGCTATAACCGAAGGCCAGCAGATCACCTGACGCATTGTCATACAACTCGACCGCCACATCCATGATCCCCTCGGTTAGCTCCGGCGTAAAATTAAAATTACTGTCGTAATACACCGTAACTTGCACAGTAGTCGTTTTCACGACTGCAGTAACCGGTGTGGCCGTAGGCAACGGCCGAAAACCTACTACCGGGGGCGGAATGGCAGTTGGCAATAAGTCTGCGAAATCAATAGCTGTTGGCGTCGGTGGAAAAGTCGGATACACAAACGCCGTCGCTGTGGGAGCAATGGGCCCGCCGCCGGTGCTGGGTGGGGGTACCCATACGACCGTCGACGTTGGCGGTGGCGTTGGCGTCGCCGCTACCCCATTGCAGACGATATCATAGGTATAAAGAGGGGTCTCATCATAAGGAGGAGGATTAACCGGACCAACTAAGACATAAAGATTGCCCTGATAGGTGGAGTACCAAGATAACAAGCTGCTAGGATCTCCCAAGGCACGATCGTCGTTGCCAAGCGGTGGATTGAAATCGTTGCCATTGTGATCCAGGAAAATGATGTTGGTATCGTTGGGTGGCGACAGATTGGTCGTCTCGCACGTATACAGAACGCCTGGTTTCACCGGCAAGCGGTAAAAGTCATTGTCCGTCCCCGTTCCTTGCGGTGGAACAAAATTCATGTTCGACTTTATCGCGCCATCTCCTATCAAACATGCCGTCCCAATAGAGTTATTTTCCTCGCAATCATCCAGTTGGCCGACGCGCGTCGCTGTTGCCGTCGGCGTAGGTGGCACGATCTCATTCACGCCAAAGGAATAAGTCTTGTTCGTTGGATCAGAAGGTTCTTTATTGGTGATTTTGGCAAAATAAAAGCCGTCGTCATCCGCCCTAAATTCTACCTGGGAACGATTATTGGCCACGTCTATGTCATCGTTCTCAGCAAACTTCTCGCCATCGGGGTCATATACCTTCAAAGAGGTATCCAATCCTGCGTCCAAATCGGTAGTAAAAACCTGGTAAGTCGACCCATCCTTGCCAAAGAATTGGAAAAAATCCACATCTCCAACGGGCCACAACGTAATATCGGTCAACTTGGTCGCGTTTGCCGACGTCTCGAACGCCGTATCAAATACGTTGTTCGGTTCATATTTATCGAGGAAGATATCCCCTCCAGGCGTGGCCGTCGGCGTGCTGGTGGGCGGCTCTTCATCATTGTCCACAATTGTGACCGTCGTGGTTGATCCGGCAATACCTACGGTAGCGTTAACTGGATTGGTCAGAATAACAATAAAGGATCGGTTTGGTTGGGCTAGATTGTTGCCAAAAATCTTAACGGTAAACGTTTGCGCGTCGGTAGACCCTACGGGGAAAGTTAATGTACCGTCAGTTTGCTCATAGTCCGTGCCTGCTCTGGCAGTGCCATCGGCTGTAGAATAGGTAACCTTTGCCTCCTCACCAGCCGCTGGCGCTTCACTGATAAGTACAGAAATAGTTACGTCGACAGTATTGGTGTCGTCGGGTTCAGTTATGATATAGGATGAATCTTCGAAGACCACAACCGGAAATGTCTGCTGCAGGGGCGCCGCCTGGACAGCGCCTGCACCATCTCTCAGGGAATTGCTGCCTGAAGAAGCCAATAGCGACAGTATAACAAACGCCAGCCCCACGAGAAACTGCAGCGGTCGCTTGGAGATAGAACGTCTATTCATCAACAACCTTCGCACACCTGGCAGCGAGCACCGGTGAGCTTTGAATGACATGATTATAAGTTCTGGTTAAAGGTTGGGCAAATTGGGCGACGGCCGTGGCCCGAGTCACGAAATTCCACCAAAATCTCTTAAGAGAAAGAAATCCGGTTATTAAAAATAGATTGATCCTCCTCTAGAGCAGAAAAACCGGGGTGTCGCCATAAAAACACAACACCCCGGTCCTAAATTTTTGAGGATATGATGGATTCCGGTGCTTATAAGACGGTTATTCGAAACATTACTCCGAATCTCCATTTTCGCTCAACGGTTTCTGCAGCACATCGTCAACCAAACCATATTCCACGGCCTCTTTCGCGGTCATATAAATATCGCGATCCGTGTCTTTGGCAATCTTGTCCTCGGGCTGGCCAGTATGAAAACTAAGAATCTTGTTAAGATCACTGCGCAGACGCAAGATTTCCTGCGCCTGGATGGCGATGTCAGATGCCTGACCTTGCGCCCCACCAAGCGGTTGGTGCATATGGATCGTGGCGTTAGGCAGGGCGTAGCGCATACCTTTTGTGCCCGCCGTCAACAACACCGTGCCAAAACTGGCCGTAAATCCAACAGCATAGGTAGCCACCGGGCTGCTCACCTGTTGCATGGTATCATAAATTGCCATCCCCGAATAAACCATGCCACCAGGAGAATTGATGTACATCGTAATCGGCCGTGTCGGATCGTCATTATCCAAAAAGAGCAACTGCGCCACGATTAAATTGGCAATCTGATCAGATATCGGCGTACCCAACATGATAATGCGATTGCGCAACAGAAGTGAGTAAATGTCAAAAGCGCGTTCTCCACGGCCCGTTGTCTCAATGACCATGGGAACCAGGGAAGTTGGAATATTCATATTGATAATTCTCCAAGCCTGGACAAGCCAGAATGATATAGATCTAAAGAATCATAACCGCCAACCATTAGATTTGCGTTATTCCTCTTCAAGACTGGCAGAAAGTGCTTCTTCCTCGGCCAGAGCATCCAGATCTGGCGCGTTTCCGGACAATATGGCCACCATACGCTCATAAACCTTGTTGCTCAACACCTCGCTGCTGATCATATCAAAGCCAGGTCCCGTGAGGAAAAAATCGTGCATTTTTTTGCGAAGTTCCTCATCCTCATAATGCCCAACTCGTTCATCGATAAGCTCCTCTACATCGGCCGTGTCGACACGCAGTTTTTCATCAAGCATAAACTGCCTCATCACGAGCCTACGGGCCAGGCGTACTTCAGCGCTCTCCCTAAAATCTTCCCGTATCGAATCTTCTGTTGAGCCCTGGATCTTCAAATAATCCTCAAACTCCCAACCCGATTGCGTAACTTGGCCCTTGAAAGATTCCAGCATCTCGTCAAGTTCCATTTCGACTGCAACCGGAGAGTAGCTAATGACTGCATCATCAAGCATGTCGTCGATGGTTGATTCCATCAGATCTTCTTTAGCTTGATTCTCAGCCCGTTTCTGCAAATCTTCGCGAAGGCCGTCGCGCATCTCCTCTAACGTTTCATAATCTCCTTCTTGCTTCGCCAACTCATCATCCAGCGGCGGAAGATCGCGGCTTTTGACATTGGTGATCCCTAATTCAAAAGACGCCTCGCGACCGGCAAGATCTTCATCTTCAAAATCATTGGGGAAAGCAAAGCCAAACGAGACGATATCTCCCGCAGAATGACCAACTAGATTGTCAACAAATGGCGTACCAGGGAAAAGCTTTTTGCTATCTAGTATCAACTCGAGGTTCTCTTGATCAAATAGAACCTCGGTGCCAGGTTCGGGCGTATTCACCTGACCATATTCTTCACCTGTTTTCTCTTCATCATCGTTTTGCCCGGGGGCTGTCACGTCTTCCTGGCTTTGGTCTTCGTCCGCTCCTTCCTCCTGATCGTTTTCCTCAGCGGGCTCTACTTCCCCCTTACCACTCACCGTTATCATGTCGCCAGCCTCAATTGGCCTAGCTACTTCTTCGACCTGCTGGTGTGTGATCTGCACCTGTTCCAACGCCTCTTCCAACGCCTCATCAGTGATAGTTACCTCATCAATCTCGCGGCGCAGCTCCCTATACTCCCCAAGCGTCACCGTTGGCTGCAAAGGCACCGTAAACTCCAGCACCAATGGGTCAGGCTTCAAATCGTCAAAAATCGGCTGTCCATAAGCTTCAATTTCACCCTCTAGCAAGGCTTCCTCAAACACATTCTGTACCATGTCGTCGATCGCCTCAGCGCGGATGGCCTCGCGACCCAATCGCTGCACCACAACACGGTAAGGTACTTTGCCCCTGCGAAAACCAGGGAAACGCATTTCCCGGCCCAACTCCCGGGCCTTGCTGCGCATGGCGCTCTGCACCTGATCCTCGCTCACTTCCACGGTGAGCTTTATTTCGCGCTGCTCATTTTCTTCCTTATGAATGGTCAATGTCACAAGATTCCTCACTTTTAAGACCCTAATTGTCCACCGGCCGGGTCAAAATCTCTATATCAATTACCATAAACAGGGGCGCAGACTGTTCTGTGCCCCTGTCGCAGATGAAAAAAAGCGTTGCCATGACAACGCCTTTGTCTGGAAAATGGGGATGGAGGGACTCGAACCCACACGCCTTGCGGCACATGATTCTAAGTCATGCGCGTCTGCCAGTTCCGCCACATCCCCGACGATCCATCTATTATATCATTGGCCTGTGCTTTGCCAATAAAAAGACGGCCCACCCAACACATGTCTAATGCACACATCAAATTGGCCGCTCTTTTTTCCTGAATTCCCAAGCGTCGCGGCCTTCATTTTTTTGGAACTTCTGCCAGCTGAAGAAACAGTTGCGCTTTTGCAGCAGAGGGTGCGATATATGGAAACCCCCGCTGCGGGCTGGATAGACAGTTACAACATTAATGTCATATCCGTGGTGCGTCTGATACAGAAACTACTGCCGGACCGTGCAAGAACAAGGTTGGGGACGAATAATCAACATCTCCAGCGCTGCGGCCACGAAGCCGTTCCCGGGAATGGGCGTTTACTCCGCCACCAAAGCTGTCGTCAACAATCTCACTGTAACCCTGGCGCAAGGGGTGGAAAACGACAAAGTGACCATCAATACAGTCAGCCCCGGCGTCATATTCACCCCTGAAACAGGCTAAACAATTATTGAGCATGGTATGGTCACAGATGCGGCTGAGGCCAGAGCGGCGATGAATAAAATGGCAGTCATTGAAGGTGATGTTTGGAGACAGGAATATGATCGATCTAATGAACCGAAGCGCGGACCCGGCCTGATTGAGCTGAATCGTTACGTTGTAAATAGCGGAGCCTACTCCGGTATTTCCACGTTTCTGAATTGATCCATCTGTTTGACCGTCGAAGATTTTAAGGCGGGCGAAGTTGATGCGGCTGTCATTGGCGCACCGATAGATATATCGAAGCGGAAATCCGGGCCGTAGCCTTGTCAAATCCCAATTGACCTCCAGCTTTGTTAGGCGTTGTTATGTGCCACAGTGATGACTAAATTTCCCGCTTTCTGCCCTGTTTCAACATACCTGTGAGCCTCAACAATTTGTTCCAACGGATAGCTTCTGTCGATGACCGTTTTGATCTTCCCCTCCTCTACGAGCTTTCTGAGGAATATTAGATCATCGATTGTTCCGCTTGCTGTCTGCATAATTACTTGCTTGCTGCTTCTTATTCTTGTCCATAACCCTCGAACTATCTGTCCCATAGGGTTAGCCAATAGATAGGTTCCATCTTGTTTTATCGATCTCGCACTACGCGAAAATGAAATCGTGCCTACAACGTCAAAAATGACATCATAGATCTCACCGTTTTGGGTGAAATCTTCTCGTGTGTAATCAACGACATGATCTGCACCAATAGTACGCAGCATGTCCAATTTCGCCGTGCTGTCCACGGCCGTCACTTCAGCCCTAAAATACTTGGCAAGTTGTACACCAAAAGTACCGATACTTCCACCTGCGCCATTAATTAGAATCTTTTGTCCGCGCTGTATATTTCCCAACCTAAGGAAATGCAATGCGTCTCGTCCTCCAAAAGGAACGGTGGCGGCTTCCTCATAAGTCATATTGGCTGGCTTTATGGCCACTCCCCCTTCCATCTCTCCTGGTTCTTCAGGTAGACATATATACTCCGCATTCGTCCCAAAATCCATACCGGCTGATCCAAATACCTGGTCACCTTCTTTAAATTGTTTTACATCTTTGCCTACTGCTTCAATTTTTCCGGCTAATTCTGTCCCCAAAATTGAATTTTCTTTTGATTTTAGGAAACCCCGCCATAGTCGCATCGGGAGACTTAAGTAAATTGGGAATTTGAGACTTCGCATCTCGCAATCTCCAGCTGTTACCGTCGTCGCAAATATTTTGATCAGCAGTTCATTGTCCTTGGGAGTAGGTTTTTCTAATTCTCGTAATTCAAGAACATCCGGTGGCCCGTACTTCATCCATGCGACTGCTTTCATGAAATTCCTCCAGATTTACTTTAAACTGAACATTACCTGTTACATGCTCAGGCACCACTTTCTTTAGAAAGGCACACTTCCCCCAACGCCAATTATCGAGCTTTACGTTCAGGCGATCAAGTGTTACAGTTGGATCTGTCGAGCGTTGAGATACGGGAATGAGCCGGAGCGATTTGCGCAATGCTCGCGGATTATAAGATCCTTAGCGGGAGGTGAATTGTGAGTACACTGCTTGTGAAAAATGCGACCGTACTGGTTACCATGGACGACCAACGGCGCGAGATTGAAAATGGGGCTTTGTTCTTGCGCGACAATGTGATCGAGCAAGTAGGGACAACGGCCGATTTACCCGACACCGCCGATGAGATCCTCGACCTTAGCGGCCATATTGTGCTGCCCGGCCTGATCAATACCCATCATCACATGTACCAGACGCTGACCCGCGTCATAGCGCAAGACAGCGATCTATTTACCTGGTTGCAGACCCTGTATCCTATCTGGGCCAATCTTACCGACGAGGCTGTCTACGTAAGTACCCTGACCGCGCTCGCTGAATTGGCACTCTCCGGGTGCACCACCAGCAGCGACCATTTATATGTTTTCCCCAATGATTGCACCTTGGACAGTCAAATACGCGCCGCACAGGATATCGGCGCACGTTTCCATGCCGCTCGCGGCTCCATGTCCTTAGGCGAGAGCCAGGGAGGGCTGCCGCCGGATCGCTGTACCGAAGACGAAGCGTTCATTCTCAAAGACAGCCAGCGCCTCATCGAACAATATCATGACCATGACCGCCACGCCATGATGCGCGTTGTGCTGGCTCCCTGCTCACCTTTTTCGGTAACGGCCGATCTGATGCGTGAGTCAGCGCTCCTGGCCCGTGAATACAACGTCCATTTGCATACGCACCTAGCCGAGACCCACGAGGAAGAAACCTACTGCCTGGAGACCTTCGGCAAACGGCCCATCGAGTATGCCGAGTGGCTCGGCTGGACCGGAAACGACGTGTGGCACGCACACTGTGTGCATATGAATGACGCCGAGATCGGATTGTTTGGCCGCTCCGGAACAGGAATTGCCCATTGTCCAACCAGCAACAAACGCCTCGGCAGCGGTATCGCTCGCGCGGTGGACTGGCGGGACGCCGGGGTAAAAGCAGGTCTGGGTGTCGACGGCTCTGCCTCGAACGATGGCAGTCATCTGCTGGCCGAAGCGCGATTGGCCATGCTTCTCCAGCGCGTTGCCCCTGATCGCTATCTTAGCGAAGATCCTGGAGGTCGGGGCGGCTTTGCTGGCCATCCTGGCTCTATGTCGGCGAGACAGGCGCTGGAAATGGCGACCCGGGGCGGGGCCGCCGTGCTCGGCAGGGATGATGTTGGCCACCTGGCCCCAGGGATGAGCGCCGATTTCATCGCCATCAACCTTAATCAGGTCGGCTTCGCCGGTGCCTTACACGATCCCGCTGCTGCCGTGGTCTTGTGCCATCCTGTGGGCGTAGACTGGTCTGTGATCAACGGCCGTGTCGTTGTTGAACGCGGCCACTTGACTACCCTTGATCTGGGACCGCACATTGAACGTCACAACAAGATCTCCGAGGACATGATCCGCGGTGAGACCAGTTGATTAATATTAGCCACACCCCAATCTGCTGCGGAGCAGCAACATGATCATAAGCGCGACTGGCATCGTCGTCGATCACTATGGGGACGTTCTCCTCATTCAACGTGACGACACGCGCACCCTTGCCCCTCCTGGAGGGGCTGCGGAGATCGGCGAATTGCCTCCGCAAACCGTCGCCCGTGAAGTTAGGGAAGAAACAGGCCTGATCGTAATGGCGGTACGCTTAGTGGGTCTGTATTATATACCTACACGTCCCAACGATTATCTGACTTTCTTGTTTCGATGCATCATGCGTGGCGGCGAAATCACCACCTCGGACGAATCCCCGCGAGTTGGTTTTTTCAAGACCACACCCTTGCCATCTCCCATGCTGGCCATACACGAAGAACGTATTCAGCGTAGCCTGGCTCACCGCGGCGGGCCACCGTACTGGGGCTCTGACTCCCTTTCACCTCGCTTACGTCTGGGCAACCTGCTCATGAACGGCATTATTTACCCCTGGCTGCAGTTTCGCAGACGCCGTGCTGGCCACGCGCCATACATACCTCCGCCAAGTTGGCAGACGCATGCCAGGGTCATTATTCGCGATGATCAAGGTCGCATCCTGTGGATTAGATCCCAAGATGGTAATGCCTGGGAACTTCCTGGGGGTACATCCGCCGCGCGAGAAACGCCTTGGGAAACAGCCGTGCATTCAGTTAAGACTACAACCGGGCTCGATACTGAGCTAACCGATCTCTGTGGTGTTTATCCTTGCCAAGAGCGTGCACAGATGACATTCGCATTTGCAGGAAAAGTCGAAGGCAATCCAAGCTCCACCGAACTGGCAGAAGCCGCTTTCTTCGCCTTGAAGCATGAGCCTGAAGACGCTTTGCCTTCGCATATGGTGCAGGCTGCGGACAGCTGCAAACCCGATCAGGAAACACATTTTCGTCTACTCCCAAGGGCAATTAGCAAGATGGATTAGCTAACCAAGATCACGAACCCTGTAAAGAATCTACAATTGCGAGCATGGTGCACGGCTCAAAAAGAAGGGGTTTGGTGCTATTGGGAACAGGATTCGATAATAACAGATGACAGAAGATTCAGAAGATATAAATACACGTTTCAGTCGCCGCCAATTTTTAGCTCTGACCGGACTTACAGTCGCCGGAGGTCTCGTGGCTGCGGGCGGCTACCTTTACGCCAACAACGAAGCGGACGAACCTCAGGTCAGTCGCGTCCATATACCTATCCCTGAACTTGAGCCGGCCCTGGATGGCTTCACAATCGCTGTACTTGCCGATTTTCACCTCTATCCGCTTACCCAACTCGACCTAATCAAAAAAGGCGTAATCATGGCTAACGCCCTCAAACCCGATCTAACCGTGCTATTAGGTGACTATGTCTGGCGCGAAGTAGAAGCCATCTTTGATCTCGCCCCGGTGCTGGCCGGGCTTGATGCCACACATGGCGTATTCGCGGCCACAGGCAACCATGATTATTGGACCGATATCGAGGTGATCACCCTGGGATTAACGGAAGCCGGCCTGCCGCTGCTGGTCAACCAGGGTGTGCCCATCTCCGTGGGCGACAAGGGTCTTTATCTGGCCGTTCTGGATGATGGATGGAGCGGAGAGCCTGATCTCCAGGCCACCATGCAGGATCTCACACCGGGAGCGACCACCGTTCTACTTTCGCACGAACCCGATTTGGCCGACAAACATTCGCTGGACGCACGTATCGCCCTGCAATTATCAGGGCACAGTCACGGCGGGCAGGTTCGTTTTCCAGGCGTTGGCGCGTTGATCTTGCCTTACCTGGCCTGGAAATACGACATGGGCCTCTATAAAGTCAACGAAATGTGGCTCTACACAAACCGCGGATTAGGCGTCACCAACGAGCCGGTACGCTATAACTGCCCCCCTGAAATCACGGAAATCACATTGGTTCGACCCTAGCTCACCCCCCCCGCCACAGCGCTGAAATGAATCAGCATTGCTGCGCTTCAAGAACTTCGAGGTAGCGAAACCTACATGAGATAGTGCTCTCCCACTCACTCTCAATGACGCCTCATTCCAGTTAATTTTACGTTTAGAATTGTGGCAATACATGGTAAAATGTGTTGACAGACATATGGCGCTTGCTATAATTCTGTTTCGTCTAGATTATAAACGACTCTGTTCTGCCCCCATATAGTCAGAACAATAGATCACATAACCAAGAACACAGATCAAGGATGACGGATGATCTGTGCAGGAGTACTCTGTCATGGAAGAGAATACCGACACAACTTCAGTGGAGACCGAAGCGGCTCCCACACCAACCACTATTGATGAGCTTGAACCCAAAATGAAGCTCACTGGTACGGTTAATCGTTTGGAGCTTTACGGAGCCTTCATTGATATTGGCGTTGGCGTAAATGCCCTCGTCCACATTTCCCGTCTCAGCACCGGACACGTCAATCGTGTTTCTGATGTGTTGCAGGTCGGGGATGAAGTAACTCTTTGGATTGACAAAGTGGACCCCAATACCAAACAGATCATGGTCACCTTGATTGAGCCCCTAAATGTAGACTGGCGCGACTTGAAAAATGGCCAAACTTATACCGGCACGGTCATCCGCCTCGAGAACTACGGCGCATTTGTTGATATCGGCGCCGAGCGTGAAGGATTGGTACATATCAGTGAGATCAGCCACGACTATGTCAAGCACCCCAGCGAGCAACTCTCAGTGGGTGACGAACTTCAGGTGCAAGTGCTTGGATTTAGTAAACGCAAGCGACGTATCGACCTGAGTATCAAGAACCTTCTAGAAAAGCCCGCGTCAGAAGCTGAGACCTACAGCGCCGTCGAACAAGCGCAAGTCTTCAAAGACGACGAAGTAGAAGAATTTGAGGAAGCTCCCACGGCGATGGAATTCGCTTTTCGCCAGGCCATGGGTGACGATTCTGTCGATGCAATTGAACGCGGTAGACGCAGAAAGTCAGGTCGAAAGGGCCGCAAACGCCGGCGCAGCAGCCGGGAACAAGAAGATTTGCTAGATCGTACACTGCAATTCCAAGGGGAAAACTAGACACAAAAAGACCTGCTTAATCGCAGGTATTTTTTTAGAATACGGTCTCAGGCCAATCTATCATCAGCGCCGTAAGTCGCTCTCCAGGCCGAACCACCTTTACGCCCTCAGGGATGACTACCAGGGCGTTAGCCTTAACCAGGGAGGTCATCATGTGCGATCCCTGGCTGCCTGTAGAGACGGCCGTATAACCCTCCGCAGATCGCGTCACAGTCGCACGCACATAACTTTCACGTCCGTCTGAATGTAATTCATCCTTTATCGTCACTGGTAAACTGGGCCGTTCCCAAGCATCATAGCCCGCCATCTTACGAAT
>JAACFF010000144.1 GCA_009937635.1 Chloroflexota bacterium | reverse complement strand
GTTCCATGGAAACCTCCCTGTATTGACTGTTCGGAAACGTGATAATCTGATGATGGAAGCGCTGCAGCTTTCGGCTAATGCGCACAATTATGCTGAGCAAACAAGTTGTACGGTGTCGTAAACCAATTGATAGTAAGCAGGAAGCGATCGGGCGTCAAGGCATTCCGTGTCTGCATGGGCGTCGACAACGGTTGGATTACTCATCAGGATTTGCACGTCACCGTTTTGCATTACATAGAAGCGAGCATTGCTGGCGCCATTGCTGTGCAATATGGATGGTTCCTTGCCTGATACTTGCCGCAACAGATCAATGTAGCGGCGCGCCAGAGGCCGTTGGCGTGGATAGTAGGTGGCGATGTCAATCTCATGATAGGTAAACTCAACCTCGTAGGTTCTGCCGATTTCCTCCAGTGCTGTCACGATCTCCTTTGAGGTGTTCGTCTCGGTAAAACGCAGGTCAAAGCCGGCTCGACATTGGTCTGGTATCTGGTTATGGGCACGGCCAGCGTCGATGCGAGTCATGGATAGTGATGGCACCCAATCTGACTCTGCATGCGGGTTGGGGAAACGTGTCTGAAAATCAGCTCAGACGCGCGCGGCTTGATGAGGAGAGAGGTATATCCCTCGAATGTAAATGTTTCGAAAGTGGTGACAGCCGGATCAAAAAACGCCTGAATCCAGGCGCGTGCTGCGGCAAACTCGCGCTGATTTTGGTCGACACAAGTTCTGAATCGAATGAAGGTGTCCAGATCCGAGAGGAAACTGTCTATATTAAACACGGCTGCGGCAAATCGACAAGAGCAAGCAGGTCAGGCCTGATCATAGGAAACAAAAAACTGACCCAAGCCGCCCAGCGCGTGACTATCAAGGTGGATGGTATTGATTTTCATATCAACGGCCGTTTCAAATAGGGGACCATCAACAATGGTGGCAAATGGCTTTCCACCCAACAAGCGATTGGCGTAGGTCATGTAGAGCCGGTTCAACACCCCGCCTGCCAGCAGCAGGTGTAGCACTTTGGGCCCTGTTGATGAGTATACTGTGCGGTAGCCCATTTCTGTCATGCGTTGCAGCAGAGTAGCCCCATCTACTCGCTTATCCCCGGCAGTGACTACTTGCCCTGCCTTGGATTCAATTTCAGCAACGCGCTTGGGATCAGGATTGGCACTTGTGAAGACAACAACCTTTCGCCCGCCAGCTTTCAACACATCAGGAATGGGGAAACGTAGGCTGCCGCTGATGATGGCGATGTCCGGTTGCGGAGGTAAACCGCGATCTTGTCGCCATTGGCGTAGATCGGCAAAACGAGGGTCGTCGATCTGCAGTATTTCTTGGGCACGGCCGTCGGCCCAGTCACGTAAATAACGGCCGCTGCTGATAATCATGTCCGCCTGAGCCGCTAGTTCCTGATACAGGCGCCAATCTCGCTCGTTGGCTATGTCTTTGGGAACCATTAATCCTGGCCGGCTGGGATGGGGTATGGCGATACGGCCGTCAATGCTAGTGACGAAATTGCTATAGACAAAACATTGGCCGCTAGCCTCACTAATCCTTCTCAGGTTATGGGATAAGAACAGCCCGGTTAACGGCCGTTCGGTAACGGGTGCAGGGTATAGTTGCAATACTGAGTCATCCATAATTTCTCATCTCCAGGCTAATTGTCTGCATTTGCTCTCACTGCTAAGAAGCTAGACTAGAATCATGTTCGAGGCAACTATTGCGATTTTCTTACGACAGCCGTACTATTTCGGCGGCAACGGCTGCCACACGTTCTGGTTCATCGACAATCCGTGCTTCGGGCAGGAGCCCTGACCCGTGCAATCTTTTCCGCGTGAAGGGGGTACTCACCGCCAACACAGTCATACCTGCCGCCAGCGCTGCTTGCACGCCCGTGGGCGAATCTTCTATCACCAGGCATTCAGCAGGCGTCACGCCCAGTTCATCGGCCACCAGGTGGTAAATTTCCGGATCAGGCTTGCCGTGTTCAACATCATCGCGACTGGCGACGAAATCAAAGGTTGTGTCCAGTTCCAAAATACGCAATACGCGCTGTACTTGTACGCAGTAAGACATTGTAGCGAGGCCAACATAGGGGCAGACACGTCGCGCTGTTTGTAGTAGGGTCATATTATGTGGCCATTGGTAGCGGCAAATCACATCAGGATCGGCCAGCATTTCTTCGTAGAGGTTGAGACGGAGCTGCACATAAGCTTGCCAAGCGGTACCTACGCCAAATTCGGCCATTTTCGACAGCGCCTTTTCTGCCAGGTCAAAGCGATCCACCAGGGCCATTGCTACTGTGCGGCGCGACAGCCCGACTACATCTTTGAAGGCTTCAATGACGTCATTTTCTTGCAGGTGATAGGGACAAAGTTGTACGGCCGCTCTGGCATATGATAATGCCTTCAACTTCTCTGTTTGCACCAACGTGCCGTCAAGATCAAAAATTATGGCTTGGATCACAGGAGGACCTTCCCTCAGGTCAAAGCAGCCACTAAAATGAAGAGCACTCCCAGCCCGCGCTCCAAGTTGTACTGTGAAATACAGTGGGCAACATGTGAACCTAGCTGGGCGGCAATGATCGCACCAGTAACGATGAAGATGACAAGATGAGTGCCGTTATGGGTACTCTGCATTACATGACGTGCTATAACGGCCGTTTTCTTACGTGGAATCTGCCGATCTAGCGCTTTTTCCGGCCGCGCAACTCCCTGAAGCTGATTAGCCGCTTCTGGTCCTCATCCCACAAGGTGAGAGAAGCCGTTTTCAGACTTGAGAAGAACGTAAGGGTGGTGACGTTTTGCAGCCCAGGATTGTTCTGGTAGCAGTCCTCCAGTTTGTAATTGGGAATGCGCGGGCTGAGGTGGTGGATGTGGTGAAAGCCGATATTTCCGGTAAACCATTGCAGGACTTTTGGCAGTCTGTAATAGGAGCTGCCCTCCAAAGCTGCAGCCGCATAATCCCATTCATGGTGATTAGTCCAATAGGTTTCTTCAAATTGATGCTGAACGTAAAATAACCAGGTGCCAACGCCGGTGGCGACAAAGACAACCGGTAAATAAAGGAGCAGGAACGTGCGAAAACCGATGAAATAACCGATGGCTGCAACGATGATCAGCAAAGCCAAGTCATTCCACAAAACCCCCATTTTTTCTTTGCGCCGGGCAATGGGGCTAGGGAAGCGGTACAGCACTACAAAAAGGGTCATAGGGACGATAAGGAATAGGGTGATGGGGTTGCGGTAAAAACGGTAGCGCAGCTTTTCGACTGTAGAGGCTTCCTGATATTCACGCACGGTCATAGTATAGACATCATGAATATCACGGCGAGCCAGATTACCAGCCGTGGCGTGATGGATGGCATGGCTTTTGCGCCATTGGTGGTAAGGGGTGAGAGTAAGGACACCGCAGACCATTCCTAGACGATCATTTGCCTTACGTGAGACGAAGAAGGAACCGTGCCCGCAGTCATGTTGGATGATAAATATACGGACCAACATACCCGCGGTGGGTAAGGCGAGTGCCAAGGTTATCCAGTAGCTTAGACTGAGGCTGAAGTACATGAGAACCCACAGGATGAGCAATAAGGCAAAACTGTTAACGAACTGCCAGACACTTTTTAGAGTTTCCGGTGATTGGTAGGGTTTCACCATCGCCTTCCAAGCGGGTGGTTCGGTCTTTCTTTTTGTAATGGCCATGTCAGCGTTCATTTCAACAATCCCCTTCCTCTTTTGTTTGGTAGGCCTGCTTATTTACAAGAGGCCTGCTTGATTTCCCTTCGTTGATATCCTGCCGACAATAACCAGTATGCCGCGAGTTGCAGTTGAAGCTTGATAAACTGTGGCGGACTCCAGGCTTATAACATAGACTTTTTTGCTCGCAGGCGCAAGTCATATGACTCGTCCACTTTCCAGGTGAAATCCTTTTCAGCCAAAACATGGTCACCGTCCAAAGCTTTAACGAGCCGGGCAAGGTGCCAACTTATCAAAAAGGTGGCATCTTTTAGACTAACTCTGCACAGATTTTACTCTATATGTCGATACGAATGGTCTCATAAGGTAACATTCAAAGGTTGGGATACAAGAAGTCAACGGGGGTTAGAGCAGGGTGGAGCTTTGAGGGTGACGGGTTCAAGTGGCAGCCGATGAAGAAGAAATTAATTGTGAAGAGATAACTATTATCGATGGCTCGCAGGAAGTCGGGGGTGAGTGGCAAGCGATGATCAGGTGGAATTGTCAACAAAGTTTGCTACTGGCGTAACAATCCGAACTGAGACAGAATTGAGCCTTGGAGGACCAGCTATGGACACACAGTTTTTTGATTCACCGCATCGTCGATTGAACCCCCTTAGCGGGGAATGGGTATTGGTTTCCCCACAGCGCATGAAACGGCCGTGGCAGGGCCAGGTGGAGAAGCTTCCGCCAGACAAACGGCCAGCCTACGACCCTGGTTGTTATCTGTGCCCAGGTAATGAACGTGCTGGCGGGGCGAAGAATCCTCCTTATACGTCAACGTTTGTATTCACCAACGATTTTGCAGCGATATTGCCAGATACTTTGCCAGCTGAAACATCAAATCATCCCCTTTTTAAAGCACGTAGTGTGACGGGCACCAGCCGGGTGATTTGTTTTTCACCAAGGCATGACCTGACCCTGCCGCAAATGGCATTGCCTGACATTCGGCATGTCGTTGATATCTGGGCAGAGCAGTTTATTGAATTGGGCCGGACCTATCGTTGGGTACAGGTTTTTGAGAATAAAGGCGCAGTAATGGGTTGCTCTAATCCCCACCCACATGGACAAATCTGGGCCAGCGATAGCTTGCCTAATGAGCCGGCTAAGGAGGATGAGCAGCAAAGACGCTATTATGAAGAACATGGTCAATCGTTATTGGTTGATTACGTTGTCCTAGAATGGGAACAAGCTGAGCGCATTGTAGTCAGCAATGATCATTGGCTGGTTGTGGTGCCGTACTGGGCGGTATGGCCTTTTGAGACATTATTGTTACCGCGCCGCCACGTGTTGCGCTTGCCTGATCTCGATGCGGAAGAACACGACGCCCTGGCAGATATCTTGAAAAGGCTCTTAACCAAGTACGATAACCTCTATGAGACTTCGTTTCCCTATTCCATGGGCTGGCATGGAGCGCCATTTGTTGTTGACTCTTCTGAGGATGCAAGCGACGTGGCCACTTATGATCATTGGCAGCTCCACGCTCATTTTTACCCACCGCTGTTGCGCTCGGCTTCGGTGAAGAAGTTCCTGGTTGGCTACGAAATGTTGGCTGAGGCGCAGAGGGATTTGACAGCCGAACAAGCTGCGCAAAGGTTGCGGCGATTGTCTGAGGTACACTGGGTTTCATCCAAGTAGAGCAATTGGTAGAATGCGAGATAGAGCGACTGTGCAAAACACCCAAGAGGCAGTAGCGAGAAGAATTAATATCGCGTGTGATTTAAACTTGCAAGCCCGTGAAGTGCGAATGGCCAGATTTGCACTTTACCTGAGTGATGATCAATAAAGCGGGGTGCCTTCACAATAGGGTGCGGCCAAAATTGGTGTAAGAACCAGACCGGGACAGTTTTTCTATCTGGGAATCTTACTCGAGCTATACATCAAAATTAATCGCACCCCGCACAATTTTCCATGTTGACAAACGGGGGAATTTTGTATACTGTATAATTACTTCGTTGCGTTAATACGGAGCAATGGCCTCCCAATATATTCAAAATAAAGGCAGCAAGAGATAAGTGCCGTACACTACATTGTAAAGGAGAACCCACGATGCGAGAAAATAAACGATTTATGGAATTGTTGGAGGAAAGTGAATCGCGTTATGCACAGCGGGAGGAGGTGCGGACGAAAAATGAAGAATACATCCGCAACGGCGAGATCGAAAAGGCGAATAGCGAGGAACAATTCGCCAACCGCTTGGGTCGGCTGGACATCGACTCGGATACGTATGAAACATTAGCAGGCGGCGCTTTTGAATCCGCGGGAGGCGCTAAAGCGATCATCGACGATGAGACAGTCTCTGCATTCGAGCGCATCCTGGGAACAAACAATCTTCTGGGTATTAATTATCTAGAACTAGGATTGTTCCGAGCAAGGCCAGTGGCGAGAATTGAGATCAACGATACGATGGGATTTGCCGGCCACGGCACAGGATTCATGGTCTCGCCAAGACTCATGATGACGAATAACCACGTGCTGCACAACAAGCCGACCGCCGCGCGCAGCCGTTGTGAATTTGATTTTCAATTAAGTATGGATGGTATGCCGCGCCGTTCGCTGTTCTTTGCATTTGAGCCCGATGAATTTTTCTTGACTAATCGGGCGCTTGACTTCACGCTGGTTGCCGTCAAGACGCCTAACGAAGCCGGACAAAACTTGAGCGGTTACGGGCATATTCCGCTTATCGGAGAGTCAGGTAAGGTCGTCATTGGCGAAATGATCAACATCATCCAACATCCCGGGGGACAGATGAAGCAGGTTACCCTGCACGAGAATGAACTGATTGACATTGTGGATGATTTTCTTCACTATAAGTCAGACACAATGCGTGGCTCCTCGGGTTCGCCAGTATTCAACGACCAATGGGAAGCTATCGCGCTGCATCACTCGGGCGTGCCGCAACGCAATGAAGAGGGAAAGG
The DNA here is from genome assembly GCA_009937635.1 of Chloroflexota bacterium. Taxonomy (GTDB): domain Bacteria; phylum Chloroflexota; class Anaerolineae; order Promineifilales; family Promineifilaceae; genus JAACFF01. The sequence goes on along the minus strand of JAACFF010000144.1, from coordinate 6,793 downwards.
TGCTTAGCAAGTCGGGCGACGTTTGGACACCGCTAATGGGCAACGACCAGATCATGTGGTTGGCCAATGAAGGCGTGCGCGTCAGCCAGCTCGTCGCCTATTTGCGTGGCCAGCGGGAAGCGCTCGAGCCATCAGAACAAGCATTGTTGGATGAGGTACTTGCCGATAGCCCATCAACAGGCGATGTGCTCACGATTGGCCAGCCGGCCTCTGGCGCGCTGCCGACCTTTCCAGGTATCCCGCAGTCAACGAGAGTCACGCAGCCCGCGATCGAGACAAGCGGTGACGGTGACCTGGCACAGTTGAAGACGGAGGCGTTGAATATGCTGGCCGAGTCGGCCGAACGCACCTACTATGATGCCGAGCAAGATCAGCGGGATCGCGAGGCGTACTACGCGGGGATACGGGGGATACGGCCAGATCCACCTGCGGCTGCTTCGATTTCGTTTACCGCGGACGATGGGCGTACACTGAAGCTTTCTATTGGCGAAGCGTCAGCCAATGGAGGGGCTGGAACGGTTGATTTTGAGCAGTTGCGAGACCTGGTACGCGATACGCATGCGAGGACGCCAAAGTATAAACCAAGCCAGCATGTATATCCGTGGGTTGATTTGCATGAAGACGGCATGCTGAGGAGTATCTACTCGGGCAAAACGTATGATCCACGTGTCTTCATCGAGGCTGATATCGAAACGGAAAGTCGTTTGCAGGGGCAAATGGAAGCTTTCATGGTGTTACAAGAAACTGAACCTAGCGCTGCTATGTTGGAAACGATGGAAGCGTTTTTTGAAGCGTCATTGCCTTATAACTGTGAGCATGTGGTGCCGCAGTCGTGGTTCGGCCGTCGTGAACCGATGCGTGGCGACCTGCATCACCTTTTTGCCTGTGAATCTGGGTGCAACAGTTTCCGCAGTAATATTCCCTACTTCGACTTTGATGATTTTGGCGAGGCGACCCGCAGCGAATGTGGTAAACGGTTGGACACGCGTTTTGAACCAGAATCCGGCAAAGGAACCGTGGCACGTGCCGTGATGTATTTCCTGCTGCGCTATCCGGGCCAAATTGATGACAACAATAGCGAATTTGAGCGCGAGCGATTGCCTATGCTGCTCAAGTGGCACCGGGATTTCCCCGTCGACGAGTATGAACGGCACCGCAATATGGCGATTTTTTTGGCACAAGGGAACCGCAATCCATTCATCGATTTTCCCGAGTGGGCGGAAAAGGTCGATTTTAGCAAGGGACTGGGATAAATGAACGATTTGCCAAATTGTTCTACATTTAGGAGAGTTTCATGGCACTAACAGGAAGACAGTGGGGAAAGCTAAGTGACGCCTTAAATGAAGCGTTTCCTGGTTACAACTTTATGCAACGGTTGCTGCGGCGGGAAATGGACCTGGCCTTGCAGAACATTGCAGCACAGGGACCGATGCCCGATGTGCTGTATAGTGTCATCGAATATACCGAGGCGACCAATCGCACCCTTGAGTTGGTAGAAGCGGCGCGGCGCAACCGGCCGAACGACCCTGAGCTTTTCGCTATTGCCCAAGAGCTTGGGCTGGCTCCCGCCACCGGCAATCTGGAGCGCATGCTAAGCACTTCCAACATCGTATTCGATGTTTCCTCGTTCCGGAAACGGATGGCCACAGTTGAAGGACAAGTATGCCTCGTGGAGATAAAAGGTCAAAATGAGGGAACTGGATTCCTTGTCGGGCCGAATAGTGTGCTCACGAACTATCACGTGGTACAGAAGATCATCGAAAAGAAGCCGGGCTACACACCGGGCGATGTTAAATTGCGCTTTGACTACAAGCGGTTAGACGATGGCGTGACGATCAATTCGGGCACGCTTTACCAGGTGGTGGATGATTGGGCAACCTGGCTTGTTGATTCCAGCAGGTACAGTGACGTCGATACGCTTCCAGAACCGAAGCCGAGCGATCCGGATGCGGATCAGCTAGACTACGCCGTGCTACGGCTTAAGGAAAAAGCAGCTGAGGAAAATCTGGGCAAAGTTCCCGGTATGGATTCAACGCGCGGCTTCATGGACCTGGCCACTGTGGACACTTCCTACGACTTTTCTGAGAACAAGGTCATTTTTATTGTGCAACACCCGCTGGGTATGCCGCTTAAGGTGACAGTAAATACTTTCCGCAATTTTAATGGCAATAGCACGCGCCTCACTTACCTTAATGACACGGAGCCTGGATCTTCTGGATCGCCCGTGTTCAATGGCAACTGGAACCTGGTGGCGCTGCACCACAGTGGCGATCCAACCTTTGGCCAGCCTGCCTATAACGAAGGCATACCGATGGAGAAAATCGTCAGCCGGCTTCAACAAAACGGAAAGCTTGCGCAACTGATGCAATGAGTCACAGTTGCTAAGAAGAATGGTCATTGTGGCTGACGGCGAGAGACTATAATGGCCATTGAAATTCGAAGGAAAGCCATCCATGATTGAACTACGCGGACCTGAATTCCTGCAATTGGAGGAGGCTCTGGCAAGCGCCTTTCCCGATCGTAACAGTCTGGAACGCATGGTACGTTACAAGCTCGACGAGAACCTGGAGCAAATCGCAGGAGCGGAGTTTTTCTCCGACGTTTTGTTCGGTTTGATTCAGTGGGCCGAGTCGCAGGGTCGCGTTCTAGATCTGGTAATGGCCGCCCGGGAAGCGAATCCTGGCAACGTCTTACTGCAACAATTCGAGGATGTGCTCGATGGAAAACTTACAACTTCTTCGGAAAGCGCAGCGGTGTTGGCCACGCCGCCTGGCACAGTTAATTCACCTGACCGCGGCGGGCACATCTGGCCTTCACATGTTTATAACTGGGCGGCCCAGATGCGGACCATTTCTCAAGCGGTGTGCCGCGTAGAACAGAAGCAAACTGGTGGTAGCGGCACCGGATTCTTGGTGGCGCCTCGCCTGGTCTTAACCGCTGATTTTGTGATTTCAGTGTCAAAGCTTGAGGACGGCGTCCAGCCGGATCCAACGACTTGCCGTTTTCGTTTCCCCAGCACTAGCGAAGAATCAATGCGCAGCACGCTTGGCGCGCCACCGGATGACAATACCTATTTTCCGGCTGACCATTGGCTGGTCGACCTTGATCGGCAGACCAACTTAGCTCTTTTATTACTCGAAGGCAGGCCAGGTGCGGACAAACCTCCTGGCATGAAAAAACAGAGAGGCTGGCTAAGGGCAGGCGATGCTAAGGAACTGCGCCTGGGAGATCCGCTCTTCATACTGGGGTACGCGTTCGGTCGAGCGCTGCAACTCAGCTACGCAACGTTCCAGGAATTAGATGAAAAACGGATTCGTTATGATCGGGGCGGTCTCAAGGCTCCGGGCTCTGCAGGAGCTCCCGTTTTCAATTCGAAGTGGGAAGTGGTCGCTATTCACCAATCCATTCTTCCGACACGCGATGAACAAGGGCAGATAATGACAGCAGAGGGTGAGGTATGGCATCCATCGATGGGTCGTGATGCCATCTTACAAAAGTTCGGTGAGGGGGCTCGTTTCGACACAATCTTTGCCCGCCCGCAGGTAAGACTAGCGCTGGCGCTTTCTGATGAGCGCCCCAGTCGACACCGCACCCAAAGGGCGGCGGCTTAATTCACAGGATGATTTAGAACCCTTATTCGCTGGCGAATGGCGCCAAGCCCCATGGGCAATCGCATCCATGAGGTCCAATTAGAAGATATATAGCAATGGAGAAACATTCAATGTCTGACCAAATAAAAGCGTGCATTGATCGACCTATTCCCGAAGAATTAATGGACGAGGTACGGGCGACTTCCTATGCGGAAAATCCGGCTAACGGCGCGTTAGAAATCGCCGGCGTTGAGCGATTTTTCTGGAAACCGGGCCGTACGATAAGCGTGAGCTTTATGGACGGCGATCCGATCGTGCAGCAGAAAGTAAAAGCCGTCGCAAACCAGTGGAGTGAACACATCAATATTAAGTTCGATTGGGTTGAGGATCCAAATGCGGAGATCCGTATCTCTTTCCAACAACGCGGTTCGTGGTCGTACCTGGGGACGGTGGCGCTAAATATTCCGAAGCACAAACCGACGATGAACTATGGATGGCTGACGCCGCAATCACCGGACGATGAGTATTCACGCGTGGTCTTGCACGAATTCGGACACGCAATGGGCTGCATCCACGAGCATCAAAATCCCGGGGCCAACATTCCGTGGGATACCGAAGCGGTATACGCGTACTATATGGGACCCCCGAACAACTGGACCAAGAACCAGGTGGATATCAATGTCCTGAACAAATATTCGGCCGACGACACACAGTTCAGCGAATTCGACCCGACCTCAATTATGCTTTACCCGGTCGACAACCGGTTTACGATTGGCGACTGGGAGATTCCCTGGCGCAACAAGGTGTTGTCGGATACTGATAAATCGTTCATGGGGCAGGTTTATCCGTTTGATGCCAAACCGTTTGATGCTGCGGTGTTGGCGCCAAATGGCAAATTGTACTTCTTTAGCGGCAACCGTTATACGCGGCTTACGCCCGGACAGGGGCCAGATGCCGGTTATCCGAAGCCGATTGCGGGACATTGGTCTGGTTTTCCGGCGGAGTTTCAAAGTGGGATTGACGCTATTATGAGCCGGAGCAATAAGTTGTTCTTTTTCAAGGGCAGCCAGTTCTTGCGCTATACGATGGGCCGGGGTGTCGACGCCGGCTATCCAAAACCAATTAGCGATGAGTGGCCGCAGCTTGGCTTCTAGGTAGCTTAGATGAAGGCCAGCGCCGAATTGCAGGCTGAAGAACCCCATGATGGGACAGCTTGAGGCGTTACAAATGAAACTATTACGCCTGCTGGAATGTGATTAAATTGCCCGGCAAATAGTGGCGATTTCGTCAATAGTCTCCCTCAAATCAGCAACTGTGGTTTGTGGTGAGACAACCACCAGGCGTAATAGTTGGCTTCCCCCCAAATTGGTGATGGAAATTGATCGTTCCCCGCTTGACATGATACGGGTGTACAGTTTATGTTGCAGCACGTCCAATTCCTGCTCAGTGAGGCCAAGTGGCTTCATGCGGAAACAAAGTATGCCTGTATCCGGTTCGTGAAATAATTCAACGTCAGGCAGCGGGCGCAAATAATCAGCCAGGGCGCGGATAGCGACCAGTGGCGCTCGTAGATCGCCAACGAGGCGCTTCAATCCTCGTCCACGAAAAATGGTCACCAAGGGTAAAGCGGACATCGGCCGTGTGGAGGGAGGTGACTTGAGACCGGGATTGGGTTCTAAAGCATCTGGCCGATTGAAATAGTGGCTGTGTAGGGCCATACGCTTGAAATCATCGCGTTGTTTGACGAATAGAAGCGAATTGGGAATGGGTGCGCCGAGTTGTTTGTGGGGGTCCCAAGTAATCGAATCTGCCCTGTCATCTCCGGTAAATAAGTGAGCCCACTCGGAAACCAGTTTGTAGGCGTAGCCGTATGCGCCGTCGACATGGAGCCAGGCGCCAATTTTCTGCGCGATATCGGCCATGATGCCAATTGGATCGATTGCCCCCGTCGAGGTAGTCCCTGCTGTGGCCACGAGGCAAAAGATATCACGGCTTGACTGTAATTCTCGCACTATGGATCGCAATGCAGGCACATCAATGCGCCAGCGGGCATCCAACGGCAACGAGATCAGGGATTCTTCACCTAAGCCTAACATGCGCACGGCATGTTTTAACGAAAAATGAGCTCCTTCCGCGGCTAAGATGGCTAATCGTTGGGGGGCAGCGAAGCCAGCAATTCCTTTTTGGGCCAGATCAATTCCCTGGCGTTCTGCGTGACGGTGCAAGGCCAGGTATAGCGCCTGTTGGTTGCCATAGGTGCCTGAATACATGAATGTGGCATCAGCATCAGATGCCAAGGCAAAAAGGCGACACAATGCCTGGCCACATAGTTCCTCTAGCATGGCCCCGCCTGGGGATACCTGCCAATTGGTAACGCCCTGATTGTATGCCAATGCTACCTGCGCGCCGGCCCAGGCTTCAGGGGATGGGAAGGCGTTGAACATGGATTGGAAGCGCGGCCGATCGTAACGCATGAGATGGGGCAATAGATCAGCAGCAATCATGGCTTCGAGTTCAGGTAAAGGTAGACCTTCATCCTGAAAATTGAGCAGGTTTGCCAGATTGTCGGCTACCTGGGCGGGTGTCGCGCCTGAATAAATGGTAGGAGGGGATCCGGTCATTGCGTTCCTGCTTCCTGGTTTTGTTCCTGGGCTAGAATCAATGCTGTGTGTAACAACACATTGGCTCCCGCTACCAAATCAGCCGAAGCCGTATCTTCTTGCGGGCAATGGCTACGGCCGTTTATAGAGGGGACAAATACCATGCCGGCGGGCACAGTGCGCGCCAAAATGCCGGCATCATGGAGCGCCCCGGAGGAAAAGGTCATTGTGCGATAGCCGAGCGCATCGCAGGCCCGGACGATGGCGGTTTGAATGGATGGGTTCATTGAAATTGGTTCATATTGATCTAAAGGCGCGACGGTGAAGGCGAGATGGTCAGAAACAGCCGTGCATTCCTGGGCTAAATCCAAGAGCATGCGTTCCATGTGCGTCAAAGTTTCCGCGCCGGATGCGCGAAATTCAAGCAGCAACGCCACATTGCTGGGCACCACGTTGTGCACGCCTGGATGTACGGTGAGGTCCCCGCAGGTAACGACCGCATTTGGAAACTGTTGTTGGACAAGTCGGGGGGCCTGGATTACGAAATGGGCTGCAGCCATCAAGGCATCAGCCCGCAAGTGGAGGGGTGTTGTGCCGGCGTGG
>JAACFF010000143.1 GCA_009937635.1 Chloroflexota bacterium | reverse complement strand
CACCTTGGTTTTTAATAGCAATAATCTGGAAAAGGCATTGGACGGTATTGAATGCGTCTTACCTGAATCTGCGCCGGCGTCCGATGACACACGGGGCTGGCGGCGCGTCTGGTTGGCAGGCGAAATGGCAACCGTCCCTGAGTTGGAAGCGATCGAGCGGGATGAAGTGGGAGCGGACCGTTTCGATCGTCTTCTGCACATCGGCTCGTTGGTCGGCCGGTATCTCCTCCTGGCGACAATCCCACCAGCGTTCCCAATGGTCGATGAAGATTTGCCGAAAACGGTCGCTGCCGTATTTCGTAGGCGTATGGAATAACAAGAGTGCCACTTCTTTGCCTGTGGCGATGGTCAGCATTTGCTAGTAGACGTCAATGAAATTGCGATTATAGCAGACAGAGTTTTCGGGTTATTGAGTATTGTTCGGTGAAGATTTTGCCAACTTTATTGGCTTCTCGATTGGCAAACGACCGTTTCAAAAGAACCGTGTATTTTACAAATTATTCGGACAGCACACAAAGCGTTTTGGAGCGACAAGTCTTCATCTCGACCAATCGGATTGTTGTTTGATCGGCGACAGGCAGAGTGCTGGTATCAACGATCATGCGTTCTTCCGTATCGATATCGTACCAACCTATCCAAAGCTGGTACCTGCCGTCTCCGAGTTCCGGGATAGGGATTGTTATTGTATCGGTGATGATTTCGTTATTCTCCCACCAAATCGTTGGATATTGCCAATCACGCGGGAGTGTGTCTATCTGCGCCACTAACTCCTGAGTTTGACTATCGATCAAATGAGCAAATAGTTTGTATGATTGATCCATACGTTCTTGAGCTATCCATGTCAAATCAATTAGTAAATTCTGGTCTTCTGTTGGTGACAATTCAAAATCAGCTAGCTCTATTTTGTTTTCCCAATTTGCGTAGACGGCCATATCCAAATCCGCATCAAAGGAACGCGGGAATGCCGAATACTGTATCGTAGCCAACATTATCTGCTCGTGCGGCATCAATTCTGGAATTTCTGCTTCCAATGTGTACGTGTCCGCCTCCAAATAAGGACTCATACGAATAGCGTAGTTGCTCCCCACCAGCTCGTTTTCCGACCATTGAGAAGATGGCCATTCAGTAGAAATGGGAAAACAATCAACTTGCTCGGTAGTTCGAGTGGAACTAAACAGTTTGAAACAAACGTCATAATCCTCAGCCACTGCTCGAGTTGTTCCCCAACGAACGCGCGCATTCACCCAGCCATGTTGAGTCACCGAAGCGGGTTCAATAGAGCTGGAAATCACACCGACTTCATCTGAAACAGTAGTGGTAAACGGAATATCTGTACCCACATTCCATTCTGTTTTATAAACCAATAGTTCATCATCTTCATGATAAGGCGGTAAATTGAACCAAGTTCGCCAACGCTCAACCGTCTCATCACGCATGAACGGTTTATGCAAAATAATATATTCAACGCCCGCCTGAGATAATGAATGCAACTGATTGCCAACATTGATTACATCTTCCGGGGGATTCTTGTCTGATGGGATATGCTTTAACATGGGCACAGATTGTATGAAGCGAAAAGCCTCCTCAGGGGGACGAGAAACATGCCCACCAACAATGGGTTTCTTATGCAGAAATTGATAATACATGTATTGCTCATCATAAACGCGGTTGTGCATGGGGAGTTCTAAGATACCAAACTCTCGCTCGTCAGCAGCCAACTCCTCATACCAAACCGGAAAGATATTTAATGGAAACGTGGGATAACGCACGGCATATTCTAAAGGAATCAAAATAGCGAATGCGGCAACGAGGATCATTGTGATTGGCTTTGATACCCTTTTGTTTTGTTGGATCACACACACACCTATACCCGCCAACACAGCCATGGGAATTGACAGTATCACGTTGAACCGATCCGGGCTGCGGATGATCGCACCTAAAGGGCTTGCTTCGATTATTCGATAGGGCAAAGGGATAAGCGAACGGCCGTTAACCAAGAGCTCGGGACCCAAAGCGAGCAAAATGTAAACCGCGGCAGCAAATGCCCAAAATCGAGCATGTTTCCAAGAACGAATTATCCCCAAAATGGCCAACAACAAAGTGCTGTATCCAATAAACGGCACAAATACCCTGTTCACCCCGAGGTTATCATACAATGAATTGAAGAAAGCTTGCCCCCACCAGGGATGATAACGGCTAGGTACGAAGTAGGCGAAGAGGTCACTCTGTCCTCCGCCAATGGCGTTCGTCACAACCCCTGACGAAGAGTTTCCCATATCATTAGCCAGGAATTGGATGTATATAAACGGCAACATAACGGCCACGGCTGTCCCTATCACAAGCACCATTCGGCGCCGCATCTTTCTAGAATTCGCCCTTCCGATTTCCTGGAGTTCGTACACAAAATAAAGCCCGACTAATACGCCTCCCAACAGTAACATCTGCCACCGGCCAACACCCATCAAGCCAATAAAAAGCCCACTTAACAGTGCATCTCGCCGGCGCCCGTCTCTAAAAGTACGGTGGAGATAAAGCAAAGCCAGGGATACAAATCCTGTCAATATCAAATTAGGGTGACTATGATGGGAAAGCAGATATGGCCAAAAACCAGCTACCATTCCCCCAGTGAAAGCGGCTATTTTCGACTCCACGATCTCATCAACCAATAAAAAGGCCGCAAAACCGTTAAAGATGAGGGTGGCCAAAAATATGAGTGAATAAGCAATTCCTATCCCGAATAAGCCTTGCAAAGGTATCCAGAACAGAATTTGCAGCCAGGCAAAATTATGGGCAACTAAGGATGTGCCATTGGGATAGAAGGTCAGGTTCGAGTAAAATAAATTACGGCCGTTCAGCAACGCCTCTTTTACCCAGTTAAATGTCCACAGATGCACCCAGACATCCCCTTCACTGCCTGGGATATGTGTTCCCAACTGACCAGCTATTGGCCATGTTAGGCTTATAGTCAGACCAATAAAACCTGCCAGAGCAACCGCATAGGGTAGTAGACGCTTTGTCACCCTTTACCCCTTCATATAGCTATGGTATAGTGCGCGATATTCATAATAAAACAAACAGGTCGCCGGACGAATCGACCAATACTGTCCAAGACTGGCGCGTAGTAGCGATGCATATGCAACGCTTGTGCGTTCAGCCAATTTCTACAAGAAAGATAACGTATAGATAACCATTATCCAAGTCCTACATATAAATGAAATCAATCAAGAATATAAAGATCGTTCTGCTCTTTGGGCTACTTATCCTATTGATCGGTTGTACGAGTATCAACCTCACAGAAAAACAACCCATAAATTTCATAATTGTTCTGACAGATGATCAACGATATGACACTATGGAGGCGATGCCGTATACAACATCGGTAATTTTTGATCAAGGGATTGCCTTTGATAAAGCATATGTCACAACGTCTCGTTGCTGCCCCAGCCGGTCCTCTATATTGACAGGGATGTACGCACACAACCACAATGTTCGGGTCAATTCCGATAATTTGATGGAAAAAACCATGTTCTCATTCCTTCATGATGAAGGATACGCCACTGGGTTGGTCGGCAAGTACCTAAATTCATATCCGAAAGAGGGAACAGAACCTCCCTTGCCCGAATTCGATCTTTGGGCCGCGCTTGTTTCTGGACCAGACACGGCCGCTTACAATGACCCTATGATGAATGTAAACGGCACTTGGGAACAGCAAGAAGGTTATCAAACTTACGTTTTGCGAGATTTTGCTCTAGAGTTTATCCAAACGTCTATTGATAATGATCAACCATTTGCGCTCTTATTTAGCCCATTTGCGCCTCATTTACCAGCCAAAGCGGCCGTAGAACACAAAGATCTATTCAAAGATATCCCATTACATCGACCACCAAACTACAATCCAGAAAGTATGCCGGGCAAACCAGAATGGCTGCAATCTATTGAGCCAATGGACGCCTGGTGGCAAGCGAAAATTGATAAGGATCGATCAAAACAATTACAGACTTTAGTGTCCGTAGATGAGTCAATTAAAGCGATTATGCAATTATTGGATGAGAATAAACAATTGGATAATACAATGGTGATATTTCTATCTGATAATGGCATGTTTTGGGGAGAGCACCGGCTGTATACCAGTAAGATTTATGTGTATGAAGAATCAACCCATATACCAATGGCTATCTATTATCCACCATTGATTAGGGAAGGAATTCACGAAAAGCGAATAATCGCCAATATCGACATTGCACCCACCATTTATGATTTTGCTGGTTTGGCGATTCCAGAAAGCGTAGATGGTCTGTCGTTACGACCGATATTGGAAAAAGATGAAACTTTTGAATGGCGGGAGCACTTATTGATTGAAGGGTGGCCAGTCAATGTCGCCTTTACTGAGAATACGCCCCCTTTCCAGGCCATACACAGTGGACAATATGTCTATGTAGAAACAGGCAACGATTTATCTGAATTTTATAATTTGGACCTCGATCCGTTTCAGCTCGACAATGAGATCAACAATCCACAATATGCAGATATCATTCAACATATGCAGGCGGCTTTAGAAGAGGAACGGAAATCAATTAATCCAGCTCCACCCAGTTCCGGTGCCTATGGTGTCGAAATGCCAAGGTAACTACCCTCAGCAGCGAGACGAAGCAGCCGGTGAAACGTTGCTGGAACTGATCAACGCCGAACCGGGTGAGAAAGGCGAAGCGGTTGTGCTGGCCGGGGAAGCTGTTGTTGATACCTGGCCGGGTGGCATCACGCTGAGTTGCAAAACGGAGGCGGTGCAAACAGTGCAAGAGACCATGTAAGACGATACGGCCGTCCAAGCAGTGCGACGTGCAGCGGTCGGCCGTATACTGGGACGTCTGGGTGATCCGCGCCCGGAAGTCATGGATGTAGATGCCATGCAATTCTGCACCGTAACCGCCGGCCCTTTTTATATGGGCAGCGATGATAGCGATCCTGATGCAGTTCAGGACAAACGAGCTGAAATTGGCAACTATTTTCTGTTGGTGAAGTTGGTTAAGTAGACGGCCGTTACTCGACATAGACCAGTAGACAAAATAGACGGAAGACAGGAGGTGGTTTTGTCTATGGTGGGGCCGACCGGTGGCTAGAGCCATAGCAAAGGCATGAAACTTCCATCGTATTCATTATTTCGTAAATTTTGTTAATGCCAATGTAATAGCTAGCCTGTAAAATATACGGATGGATCAAACGGAATCATAGCAGTACCATATCGAAGGAGATTACTATGTTGGACCGAATTCGCCGTCGCCGCGAAAGAGAGAAGCAGGTTCGTAAAGAAAATCGGCTTCCTCCTGGCCAATCACTCACTGAAAAGTTTCCAGTGCTACATTACGGTTCGACGCCACACTACAAGTCAGATTTATCCGATTGGAATTTCCGCATCATTGGATTGGTCGAGGATGAAAAGCGGTGGAACTGGGACGAATTTAAGCGGTTGCCAAAGACAAAGGTTGTTATGGACATCCACTGTGTAACCCGTTGGTCTAAGTTCGACACAGAGTGGGAAGGGGTTTCGCTAAAAACCCTCATAGATGAGGGCATTATCATACCGAAGCCGGGCGCAAACTACATCCTACAACATTGTGACAGCAATTATTCAACCAACCTTCCTCTCAGCGTCATGTTGAAAGATAATGTCCTCCTCGCCACGCACTTCAATGGTGAACCACTTGAACGGGATCACGGGTATCCTTTGCGCGTCGTGATTGGTTCTTTCGCTGATCGCAGCGAGGAGCAAACAGCTTATTTCTGGAAAGGGGGCAAGTGGCTGCGCGGTTTGGAGTTTCTGGCGGAGGATAGGCGCGGTTTTTGGGAAAAAGCGGGTTATCACAATGAAGCCGACCCGTGGAAGGAGCAGCGATTTTCAGGTAGCTTCTGATTTTTTGAAGAACTAAGACGAATTGCCCACGCTGCGGCGTGGATACGGCCGTTCCCTGACATCTTCCAACAAACCACCATGTCCCCAACTATAGATCTCGGTGCCCGAAAGGTGATCCCCCACTAATAAGCGCGGCAGCACCATATCAACGATATTACGCTTGGGACTGCGCACGCAGCCCGGCGCGCCAAGCACGGGCACATCATGCACATAAGCCAGGAGCAGCAAGTTCCCCGGATCAACTGGCGCACCATAGCAGCTCACTTCTCCGCCCGCCCGCTCGACGGCCCTGGGCGCGATGTCTTGAGCATCCATGATCGCCGTTTCTCCGGCCAAAATAATCAGATCAATGCCCGCAGCCACTTGTTGCTTAACACGCTGAGCCAGCTCTAGCTCCCCCTGATCATCTTCCAGAGGGACGAAATCGACGGCCGTTAAGGTGGCCTTTAAAGCCTCCAGGCGGGCGCGTAGAGGCGGATCGAAGCCCTTGAGGATGCGCTCCCGTGCCGAGGGAGAACCGGACAGGATCAAGGCAACGTTCCGTTGCGACAGGACATCCAGGCGGATGATCGGCCCTTCTTCGGCGGCGATTTGTTCGGCCGTCACAACTGTCGCTTCTGGCACGGCGAAAGGCAGGACCTTCACTGTCCCCACAATTTTGCGCGCCTGTACGGCCGTTTGCGACAGCATTGTGGCCAGCGTGACGCCCGCACAGCCATTCAAACGCGCCAATCGTCCAGCATCCACGCGTAAAACGCCTGTATCTTCAGCAAGCATATTGACACGTCCGGTCGCCGCTCCGGTCAATTGCAAACCGGCTCCCGTCGCTGCCCGCGCCACGCGTAGCGCGGCGTCATTTTCACCGACATCGTCTGCTTCAAGGGAAGCTGCGTAGACCACTGTACGACCTAAATTGTGCAGCAATTCGATGTCGGAGACAGTCAACACTTTGCCCTTGCGCAGCAGCCGGCGTCCGTCATTCCCGGCGATATTGTGCCCCAGTATTTTACCTTCCGATTCTGCCAGTGGCCTAGGTCCAAATTTCATGATGAGAATATTCTCAAAGCTCGCATGAGGAAACAGTGAATGGAACCTCTTTGATCCCTGTCCGAGGGGTTCTGTTTGCTAGCGCCGCCCGACAAAAGCAGAACCCCCTAAACCAACTTGCTGGCGACTTATCTGTTGTTTCTCATCCAACAACTGCGCCAGGTGCTTGGCCAAGTCTTCGAGACTGGCCAGATTGTGAACGGGTAGGAAGTCATCAACTGAGGGCAGGGCGGCTTGCATACCGCGTGTGAGTGGTTCATAGCGTGAGGACCCAAGCAAGGGATTGAGCCAGATCAGCCGGTAGCAACTGCGCTGCAGGCGGCGCATTTCGATCTGCAGAATCTGTGGGTCTCCGCGATCCCAGCCATCGCTAATTAGCAAAACAATTGCGCCACGTCCTAACACGCGCCGTGCCCAGTCATAGTTGAAATTTTTCAAGGATTCGCCGATGCGCGTTCCTCCGGCCCAATCATGAACGGTCGTGGAGACCTCAGCCAGCGCGTACTCGATGCTGTTGCGACGCAATTGCCGTGTTATGCGCGTCAACGCTGTGCTGAATACAAAGGCTTCGACTGGCTGCTCCAAGCTAACGGTCACGCCGTAGATGAAGTGCAGTAGCAAGCGCGTGTAGCGCTCCATAGAGCCACTGATATCGGCGATAATCACCAGGGGGCGCGGTTTTACTTTCGGCCGTCGCGTTGGCCATTCTAGAGGCTCACCGCCGTAGCGCATGTTACGCCGGAAGCCACGCCGCCAATCTGGCTGGCGGCCGTGCCCCGATCGTTTGCGCCGAGTGCGTCGTTGGCCAAGGTTCCAAGCCATCTCGGCCATGAAATGCTTGATCGCCTCTTCTTCGCCGGCCGTTAAGTCACTGAAGTCCTTTTTGCGCAGTAGTTCGCGTTGGCTGTAGGTGGCGGTCAATTCGATTAGAAGGGGTAGTTCCTCATCCCCCTCTTCAGCGCCCACTATTTCTGCTTCACCGCTTTCTTCGACCGGCGCGGTCGTCACCAGATCCTGTGGCGGCTCATCGTCTACAAGCGGCGGCGGTACAGGAAAATTATCGGTTCCGCGCTTGCGCCAGAATAGATCAAAAGCGTGGTCAAATAGCGGCAAATCCTCGTGATTGTGTACCAGCAGGCTGCGCGATGTGTAGTAAAAATCGCGGCGACGGCCGACCTCGACATATTGCAGTGCCTCCACCAGGTCGATCATACGTCCCGGATTGACATCAAGGCCAGCTCCGCGCAGCAATCGGCCGAACAGCACCATATTGTGCATGAGATAGCCAGATGATAGCAATTCGCTCACAAGGAGACCTGGACCCGGGTCAGCATCTGTCGCGCCGTTTCGCCGTTGATCTTGGCAATGTCGTCCTGGTATTTAAGCACCACGCCCAGCGTATCCTGCACGATTTCCAGGGACAAGGCTTCCTGATCGAGGGCGACCAGGGCGGATGTCCAATCGATCGTCTCGGCCACGCCAGGAATCTTATAGAGGTCCGCTTCGCGCAGCTCTTCCACAAAGCGCGTCACCTCTCGCGCCAGACGTTGTGGCGCGTCCGGCACTTTGGCGCGAATGATTTCATACTCCTTCTCAAAGGCGGGATAATCTATCCAGTTATAGATGCAGCGTCGTTTGAGCGCGTCATGCACTTCACGTGTGCGGTTTGAGGTGAGAATGACCACCGGTTTACGCTCAGCCTGGATCGTGCCGATTTCGGGGATGGTGATCTGAAAGTCCGAGAGAATCTCCAGCAAGAAGGCTTCAAATTCTTCATCGCTGCGATCGATTTCGTCGATGAGCAATACCGGTCTGGCGCGCTCCGTTTCCTCGATGGCTTCCAGCAACGGCCGTTGCAACAAAAACTCGCGTCCGAACAGTTCCGCATCGCGGGCGTGCTCACCGCGCGCCTCCAATAAGCGGATGTGCAGCATTTGACGTGTATAGTTCCATTCGTATGCGGCCTGGTTCAAATCAAGCCCTTCGTAACATTGCAGACGAATCAATTTCGTTTCCAGCAGATTGGCCAGCACCTTGGCGATTTCCGTCTTGCCCACACCCGGCTCTCCTTCCAAGAACAACGGCCTTTTTAGCTTCAAGGCTAGGTAGGCGGCCGTGACCAGGCCGCGGTCGGCCATGTATTGTTCTTTTTGTAAAGCGTTTTGCAGTTCGTCTATCGAGTCGAATTCCATGTTTGCTCCAGTTTCATGGATTCCTGCTCCTTGCCTTCGCGGGAGAAGGTATCGCGCAGGAATGACAATTCCTCACAAGTCTTTGCCAAACCCAAAGTCTGCCTTTGCCATGGGGATAAGGAAATATACTTCAAAAAAGAAATCTTTGAAACCTGCTTGCTAATTGCGCAGCAATCCTGAGGAAGCAAAAAACGCATGGCTCTGTCATATCTGCGAAGGTAGGTATCCACTTTTGCCCAGACAAGAAAATGGGCTGGGAGAGGGATCACCCTCTTCCAGCCCCGTCATTTGCGAGAAGTTTCCTGAAAACGTATTGCGTACGACTAACGCAACAGGCGGTCAATCTCGCTCAAAGCATCCGAGGTCATATCCTTAACCGATTTGCCAAGTTTGGCGACCCAACCGGCGCGGCGGCTGGCTTTGAGCAAGGCGCGCTCTACGTAAACGGTCGCCATCTGTCGCCGGTACGCAGCACCGCCGTGGATGTCGCCAATGATGTCACCGTCCAGATCGTCTAGAACCGCTTTTGAGGCCTTGGCTATGCTCTCTTCGTCGAGCTTTTCGCCCACAAGCTTGGCGCTTACCGAAGGCGCGAGGGTGGCGCTTGTCGTCAGGCCGCCAACGGCCACGGTACAGGCGACGCACTTGCCGTTCATGCCCACGGTCACGGCCGCCGCGGCGCCAACCATGGCGTAGCGTGATGCGGGGTTGTACAGTTTGGTGTAGGCGGATCCTGTCTCAGCCGCTTCCGCGGGCACTTCAATGCCGGTTAAGATCTCATCATCATTTAAGGCGGTTTCAAACAACTCTGTGAAGAAGTTGGCCGCAGCTACCGAACGCGATCCAACAGGCCCGGTCATGTTGAATGTCGCCCCGAGCGCCGTGAAGACCGTTGGTAAATCGGAGGAGGGATCGGCATGGGAGACATTGCCGCCCACCGTACCCCGGTTGCGCACCTGGGGATCGCCAATCATGCCAGCTGCTTCTTTTAGCGCTGCCGGTAAGCTGTTGTGTTCAGAAGCGGCGACGGTGGCGTGGGTGGTCAACGAGCCTATGCGGAAACGGCCGTTATCCTTGTCGATGCCTCTGAGGCTGTCGATACGGCCGATGTCGACGAGCGTGCCTGGGTCGGCCAGCCGGAGATTCATCACCGGGATCAGGCTGTGCCCACCTGCCAGTAATTTGGCCCCATCATGCTCCTGCAGTAGCGACACAGCTTCTTCGACAGAGCTGGCGCGGTAATAATCAAATTTTGGTGGATACATTAGTTACCTCCTCCATTGCTACTTGCTTGAATGGCTTGCCACACTTTTTCAGGGGTTAAGGGCATATCGATGTGCTTGATGCCCAAAGGTGATAAAGCATCCATAACAGCACCGACGATGGTTGGCGTGGCGGCAATGGTGCCCATTTCGCCGGCCCCTTTTACGCCCAAGGGGTTATGCGGGGAGGGCGTCACATTGTTACTGACCTCAATCGCCGGCAAACCATCAGCTCGAGGTACGGCATAGTCCATCAAAGAACCGGTCAACAGTTGGCCGTTTTCATCATAGACGGCTTCTTCCCACAAAGCTTGACCAATGCCTTGGGCGACACCGCCGACAATCTGGCCTTCCACAATCATAGGATTGATAATCGTGCCCACATCGTCGACGGCTATGTACTTTTGTACTATGATTTCACCGGTATCTTTATCAACCTCTACTTGAGCAATATGCGCGCTGTTGGGAAAAGTGAAATTATTAGGGTCGTAATAGGAGTTTTCCTCCAAACCCGGTTCAACATCTTCAGGCAAATTGTGCGCTGTATAAGCGGCAAAAGCGATTTCGCCAAAGCCCTTGGCCTGATCGGGCGCGCCTTTTACATGGAAACTGGCTGATGGTGTATCGTAGACGAGATCCTCTTCAGCCGCTTCGAGCTGATGCGCAGCTATTTTTTTCATCTTGTTGACGATTTTTTGGGAACTGAGAACCAATGCGCTGCCGCCGACGGCCGTGCTGCGGCTGCCATAAGTGCCCATGCCGTTGGCTACGACAGCCGTATCGCCATGGGCAATATCGATGTCTTCCATCGGTACCCCTAGTTGATCGGCTACGATTTGACGGAACGTTGTCTCGTGTCCCTGACCGTGGGAGTGTGCGCCGGTTAGAACGGTTACCTTGCCTGTGGCATGGATACGAATCCCACCGCTTTCCCAAAAACCGGTGACACCGCCAAGTGCTCCGGCCACGGCTGAAGGCGCCGGTCCACTGGCTTCAATGCATCCACCGACGCCGACACCTACCAGACGGCCTTCAGCACGCGCTTTGGTTTGTTCGGCCAACAAAGAAGCGTAACCTGCATTCTCTTCAAGTGAGGCAAACAGTGCTTGATAGTTGCCGCTGTCGTAGGTCAATGCGACTGGTGTCTCATAAGGGAATTCATCGGCTGGAATCAAGTTTCGCTTGCGCAACTCCAGTTTGTCAACCCCCAACTCATTCGCAGCCAGGTCCATCAATCGCTCGACGACGTAAGCTGCCTCTGGGCGACCGGCGCCGCGGTAGGCATCAACCCAGACGGTATTGGTCAACGTACCGTAAACTTTGCCATAGATTGTGGGTATTTTATATAGACCAGACAAAAGTGTGATGTAGAACGCCGTAGGGATGAGTGGAGCCACAATGGACAAGTAAGCCCCATTGTTAGCCCATGTTTCAACACTCAACGCTGTAACCGTACCATCGTCGTTGAAGGCGAGTCTGGCCTTGGTAATGTGGTCCCGCCCCTGCGTGTCGGACATGGCAGACTCTGTGCGTGTCGCTACCCATTTCACTGGCCGGTTGAACTTCATCGCCGCCAACGGTGTGATAATTTCCTCTGGATAATTGGGAATCTTGGTACCAAAACCACCACCTACATCGGGTGATATCACGCGCAACTTGTGTTCAGGTAATGTGAAGGTAAAGGCGCTCATGACCACCCGCGTCAAGTGAGGATTCTGGCTGGTGGTCCAGAGGGTCATCTCTTCAGTAAAGGCGTTCCATTGGGCGACGCAAGCACGCGGTTCCATAGCCGTGGCGATTAATCGTTGGTTGATTAGGTCGAGCTCCACCACATGATCAGCATTAGCGAAGGCTTGGTCATTGACCTCTTTATCTCCCAGCACCCAATCATAACTCATGTTATTCTCGACATCGTCATGTACCAATGGTGCTCCAGGCTCCATTGCTTTACGAGCATCTACAACCGCCGGAAGCGGTTCGTAATCGACCTCGATAAGTTCGAGCGCATCCTGGGCAATTGCCGGGCTCTCGGCCACGATGGCAATGACCCGGTCGCCAACATGGCGAACCTTCTCTACCTGGAATACGTCATTTTGCGGCACCTTGGTACCAGGAACTAGCCAGCCGCAGGGCAGCGGGCCGCAAGGGCTGGTTTCGGCTAACATATCGTCTTTCGTAACCACACCAATGACTCCGTCAAGCGCTTCAGCAGCTGATGCGTCAATACCCTTAATTCTTGCATGGGCATGCGGGCTGCGTTTGATGGCTAAGTAAGCCATGTCTGGCAAGGTGAGATTGGCAACATATTTACCCTGACCTTGGATAAAACGGGGGTCTTCGTAGCGCCGGATACTCTTTCCAGTTTGGTCGCTCATCAGTCGCCTCCTTCCATTGCTTTGGCGGCTGCCTTAACGGAACGAATGATGTTTTCATATCCTGTGCAGCGACACAAATTGCCTTCAAGGCCATGGCGGATTTCCGCTTCAGTGGGCCGGGGATTATTCTCGACGAGCTTGGTGGCAGCCATGATCATTCCTGGTGTGCAATAGCCACATTGCAGACCGTGATTATCCCAAAAGGCTTGCTGCATAGGATGCAGATCGCCGTTGCTTGCCAGCCCTTCAATCGTCGTTATTTCTGCTCCATCAGCCTGCACGGCGAAGGTCGCACACGATTTGACGGCCATGCCATCCATGTGAATGGTACAAGCCCCACATTGACTGGTATCGCAGCCTATATTGGTGCCGGTGAGGCCAAGCGCGTCGCGAATGAAATGAACCAGCAGGGTGCGCGGCTCCACATCTCGTTCATACGCTATGCCATTTACAGTTATAGTCACTATCATAGGTACTGTCTCCTTCTAGAAGCTTGGTGGCAATGTATCCCGATAGCCAGTTCTGATCCGCCACTTTCTATCGTGAATCTCTCGATGGTATCAGGTTCGTTTTGCCGCGGTTGGAATATTCCTAATGGGTCCTTTCCGTCAAACCAGCAAACAGATCTATCATGATCGTTCTTTTTATTGGAAAAGTGGTAGCAGACCGCTAGC
>JAACFF010000015.1 GCA_009937635.1 Chloroflexota bacterium | reverse complement strand
CAGCAGAGTCAATCCGAGGGCGGCAGAGATTAGGATCAGGACAATACGCCGGGCTGGAGTAATGCCGGATCGCAAACCCAAAAGACCGGCGCTTATTATCAGTGTTAACACCAAAGGGGCGATCCAATAGCCAAGCAGGAGTAGCAATAAAAGTAAAATGACATACAAGATGAGCAGTAGCAGCAGGAGTCCCCACAAAGGTTCTAGTTGTCTCAGACCTTTTGTAGTCCAAGTGCTGGTCCAGCTGCGGAATTCCAGCACCAGATAGGTGGCAATAATAAATAGGAACAGACCATAGATGGTCAAATAGTTACCCACCTGCGTATACGAACCGGGCCATACCGAAGCTGATGTATATCCGACGCCATAATTCGCCGCAAAAGGCCAAAAAGTGATGGTGGATAGCCCAACCAGGACTATGATCTTGATAATTGCCTCGGCGATCATACGCACGTCGGCACGGCCGTGTTGCCTATAGACATGGAAAGCAACCGCCAATGAGCCTATAACCAGATACGTTGGCCAATCCCAGGTATTTGTGGCCCGGAGAGAGCCGATTGCCAACCCTCCTACAAGCCACTGTAATGCCGTCTCCCACCCAATTACTGATTTGTCTCCTGTCCTTGTAGGTTGTAAGGCTAGAGCAACAGACCAGCCTAAGGCAACTACCTGTAAGGGCAAGCTGATCATATGTGCATGTAAGTCGCCATAAAGAAAAGTGAAAAATGGGAATTCTGTAATCGGTGCTGTTTCACCATCCAAGTAGTTGATGGCTCGAGTTGCAGTCCAGAACCAATGACCGGGACGTATTGGTGCGGGTTGTCCGCCCAAGATATTGATGCCGCCATCCAATATGCGAGCGAAGGTGCCCACTAAAGGCAGATTTCCAAGCTCAGTTGATCCCGCACGGTAAGAGGCGTTGAGCACCACACCAATTTCAGCCAGGTTGCCTACCAAAATGGCAAGTACGAGAGCAATGACACCCGCAGTTAATGCCTTCCTGGGTAACGCATTCCAAATAGAGGTTTGACTGGCTTCTGATATTGCTTCTTTGCCTTCGCGATAGGCTACCAAGTTATAGGCAACAGAAAATACACCCAAACCAGTAAAACTGAACAGCATCGGCAGAATTAGATTGTAGGCAAGGGTGGGCACGATGCCGAGAAGTTTCGTCAGGGCACCGACATATACGAATCCATAGTAATAATAGTTGATATAACCACCCGCAAACCAAGGGTCATAAGGCGGAAAGGTGGAGGATTTGAGCACGGCCGTGAAGTACGATAAGTCCATCGGTTTCTCTCCACCCCAAATGACATCCCATACGTCCGGGTTTCCCAGGCGAATGCCGATCTGTACTGCAAATAGAAACACACCCAGCAGTTCAATGAGCAATAAAACACCCAGATTGAGTCGCACGAAGGCGACGATTTCTCGGCGCCGGCGCAAGATAATAACGAGACTGACGAGACCGAGTGATAGAATTGCCAGCCACAAAGTTACACTGGTAAAGGGAAGCCATTTCAAACTGGCCAGCAGCCATGCCAAGTACGATATGACTAACAAGGACAGGATTCGGGCCAGCGCATAGCCTCGATCTGGCAGACCGCGTAAAGTTACAAAAGTAAGGGGGAAAGCCAACCAGCCAAGCAGGATCACTGCCAACCACCATGCTACGGCGGCAAGCAGAGGTTGTCTCGAGAATACGCCATCCACATCAAAGACAGAGCTAAATGTGCCGTTGGACCGCTGTGCTAGCTGGTCTTCTTCAGATAGCAACAATCCATTAGGCGCCTGGGTTGCCTCCAGAGGATTCATGGCAATCACCTGGCTGAGATCGACGTTGCTCAGCAATCTGACCGTGTTGTCGTGACTGTAGTTTTTGGTTTTTCTAAAGATCCACACTGGCGGATGATCATAAACACTGAAGGCTTCTTCAGCAGCTAATTCGCCAGGCGGTGGCCAGCCAACATCTGGTGCTGTAGCCCATTTTACCTGACCGGTGGTATCACTGATATGCAGAGGGCCGATGCGCAGGTCTGCATGTTCCTGATGGGCCAGTTCGAAGCCCAAGTCCCCGTCAAATAGGGCTTCATAGTAGCGTAACATGAGAGGATAAGCTAGCGGCAGTCTGGGAAGGTGCCAAAGAGCACGCTGGCTGCTGAGCATGATGTAGTCCGCTTCGTCAAGCCAGGAGATCATCTCTCGCATTTTTAGTGCGCTGTCGGGGTGGGTGACGGGCCTCTGCCCACCGATTACTTCTTTATAGTACCTGCCGTAGGCGATACGGGAACCAGTGGACACAGGCAGGAGGTCATCCCAGTGTTCATTGGCGAGAATGCTCGTTCCAGCATGGATTGGACCTCCTTGGCCAAGTTCTACGACCATCTCTTGCTTCATGCCGGCCGGCGCTTGCGTGGGCGGAAGACTTATGCGTACAGACTGACGCTGGTCGTTCAGATTGAGTTTTTGCTCTTCAATTTCCTCACCGTTGAAACGAAGCCGCAAGGTCTCACCATCGTCAGCGCCGCTCCTAACGTGGTCGGGGTCCGTCAGATAGTTGAAGCGCACAGCCGTGATCGTGCCATCTTCTGGCATAGTGAAGGAGAGCGTAAGGGGAATTTCATCTGGCAAGAATAAAAATTCCTTTAACGGCAGATTGTGTTCACGCAATTCGCCATTTACTTCGTATTGCAAAGTAGCTCCGCTAGGAACATTTTCGAAAATCCAATCCGAAGCTGCAACACGAGTAACTGGACGCTGGTAAATGCTGACAAAAGTTTTGGCCCAAAGAAAACTGGGTATAACTACCGCAAAAATCAGGAGCCCTGCAAGCGCCTGTTTTACGAATCGCGATGTTGCTGCGCGACCGCTGTGCGAACGTGATTCACTCTTCCTGGCCCGATCCCACAGAGCAATCAAGGCCCATGCAGCCAACAGCATCAGCACCGGATAGATAGGCAAGAAGTAACGTACCGATTTTACCCACCGTGTGCCCATGAACAGAAAGTAGAAGCCAGACCAAATAACAGGAATGGCGTGGCTCATCCAATCGCTGCGGAAACGGACCGATCGCCATAAGGCCCACATGAATCCTAACAAGGCTGCCACTCCTGCCGTGAGGCCCATGCCATACAGAATCATATTGGTCAAGGGGAAAAGGATCGGAGCCCGATCCGTCCACTGCAATGCAGGCGGGAAGGAAGCCTTAGGCGCTTGCAAGCGTTGGATCTCGTCCATATTGGACAGCCACTGCGAATTAAACCCAACAAGAGAGCGAACGGCTAATTCAATTGCGCCAGGCTCCTGACCCGTTTGTGCAAGGTGTTGTTCTTTGGCCAGGACCATATCCGTAAACGCATACGGCTGCGCCAAGCGGAAGGTGATGATAGAAACGATCGCGGCCAAGGCGATTCCCGCGAGAACCCTTTGAAAGTCCAAACCACCCAAATTCCCCAGGTTTTCCAGGCTGGGGACTATTGCGTTATTGCGACGCAAAAGCCAGATCATGGCGCTAACCCCTATCATCAGTGCTAAGGGGGCAACATTGACCCGCGACGCGGTCGCCAATCCCAGCCCCAGACCAAACAGACCGTACCACCGTACCTGCCAGAGAGGCCTGGCATCGCCCAATGATGCTGCCCGCACGGCCGCATATAATGTCATAGTTGTCAACGCTGCCGCCCAGTTGTCCATTGTGAAGAAGTGGGACTGTTGTATAGGCATCACAGCCAACGCCAAGAGCAGAGCGGCCAGCAACCCGGTGCGCCAATCGTACAAGCGACGGCCCATAAGGAAAGTAAATAAAATGGACACGAGGTCCATTAGCCCGGAGAGAAAGCGGCCTAAGAGATGAACGCCATCATAGACCGCATAGGCATTCTTACAGTGAGCAAGGTCAACGCCGGTAAGTGAAAGGAAAGAACAAATGCTGTCCGCCCATTCAGCCACGTATCGTGTAACGGTCATGGGGAAGTTGCCGTAAACATAAAAGGTCTGACCGATATTGTATGGGTTTAGGGGCGAATCAGAGGTGCGCAAATAACTGAGGGGATCCGAGACAGTCTGGAGCGAACTGGCGACGATGGTCAGAAAGCGTTCGTCAGGATGGAGGTGATGGTTTCCATCCCAATTAAGACCAGTGAAACGAAAATAGGCGCCGATGAGGAGAACCACGATAAGCAGTAAAATGGAAACAGCTTCCCAACTGTACCGAGAATGAGAATCCCGCTGATCGCTCTGATGATCAGCCAGTCCGTCTCTTGCGGCTGCTGTGTGTATGCTAAGTTCTTCTTCCTCGCTCATCGATGCCTATCATGTTGGCCGAAGGTATCACGTCACGTAAATTTATACACATGAACAGTCGTTCTGGCGTAGCAAAACATTATCGACGTGCCCTGAGAACCTGCCAAAATCCAGATTCTAGCCAACTTGCAGTGCTATGCCGAGTGACTCTAACGGCTAGTGAAGGATTGTAAATGGAAACGGAAGGGGTTCTGGCGTGGGTCAACTAAAGGTGATGATTAGGACGTTAGTCGTTAGATAGAGCCACCTGATACCTGGATTAGATTCTCCAAAGCATCCCAATCCAGGATGGTGAAGCGACGTCCTTTTGCTCTTACCCAACCGGCGCGCCGAAAGCGGCCAAGCGCCTTGTTGATGCTGACCCGTGTTGCCCCGGTCATCTCGGCTAAATCTGTTTGCGTAAGAGAAAGGTCGATTAAAACGCCGTCTTCAACCGGCTGTCCGTGTTCATCAGCCAGGCGAAGTAATGTACGTGCCAGGCGACCGGGCAGGTCGAGGAAAAAGATGTCGCTTAGCTGGCTATTGAGGCGGCGAATGTGGCGGGCCATGGACTGTAGCACGTGCATGGCGAAATCGGGATTGCTGTTGATAAACCGCCGAAAATCCGCTCTATGCAATGTTAATGTCTCAGTCGATTCTAAGGATTCAGCCGTTGCCGACCGGGGCGAATCGTCTAGTAGGGCAAGTTCGCCAAAAAAATCTCCGTTGCCAAGGATGGCCAGCAATGCTTCTTGCCCTTCAGGGGTAGAGTGGGTTATCTTTACTTTGCCGAGGCTGATGATGTATAGCAACCCGCCAGGATCGCCATGGTGGAAAATAACCTGACCTGGGCCGAATCGTCGCATCACCAGCCGGTCGGCCAGTTCGGAGACCTCTTCCTGGTTAAGTTTGCTGAAAAACGGTACTGATTGCAGGGCCTGCACAGCCCGCGGATTCTGTCGCCGCATTTTTTCCTTTCCTCATCTCTCCAACTGATCAAGCCCGGTTACACGCCGCTCCATTTTATATCAAGCCCTGTATTTCCTCCAGTAGAGCCATTTTAGCGGCATCAACAGCGAGCTGGACATCGTCGACGTTTGCAGGTGGACCAACTCCCTGGGCGAAAGTACTGCTTCCGCCTCCAGATTGGGAACCGATCTCACGTAAGGCAATCCGCAAAAGTATGTTCATTTCTCCCGGCGCGCTTTCCGACTTGCAGAAGATTAACTGTGACCGGTTGCCGGCAACAGCCAAAAGGGCAACAATCCCATCAAAACGGATAAGTTGGTTGCCAATTGCCCGAACCTGCTTTGGATCGCGTTCGGCAAAAACATGGGTGACAAGGATAGTATTTCCTTGGCGTTGGCCTTGGCTAATGAGTTGTTGTGCTTCCAGGCGATCCAGCTCTCCTTGCTGTCTTTTTTAGCTGGCGATGTGATTGCTTGTTGTCTGCTTGCAAGCGTACCACGGCTGTGCTGAGTTCGTTTGCCCCGGTCGTGAGCTGCGTGGTCAGTTGGGTCACGATTTGATGTTTTTGCTGGTAGTCCAACAATGCCCTGTGTCCGCAACGAAATTCAATACGCAGCTTTTCGCCACGCTTTTCTTGCTTGATGATTTTCAACAGACCAATTTCACCTGTCCGCGCCACATGTGTACCACCACAGGCCGTCAGATCAAAGTCAGCAATCTCTATTAAGCGTAACCGGCCGTCTCTTGCTGGAGGAATTTTACGCAAAGGCAGCGACTGAATTTCCTTCTGATTCACTGTACGCGCTTTCACTGGCCTGTTCTGCCATATGATCTCATTGGCTAGTTGTTCCGCTTCCTCTCTCTGCGCCTGCGACAGGCTGTTCTTGTCGAGATCGATAGTCACCGACGAAGGACTTAAATGGAATCCGACGGTTTCAGCAGCCGCGATTTGGACAAACGCCTGTGACAGTATGTGTTGCCCCGTGTGATGTTGCATGTGATCAAAACGACGCTGCCAATCGATCACGGCTTTTACCTGATCTGCGCTCACTTCGTTTTCCAATATGTGCAGTACATCACCGTTCTGGGGATGCACTAGGACGTCGACAACAGAGACGTCATTCATTTTCCCTAGATCACAAGGTTGGCCCCCTGAAGTCGGGTAGAAATAAGTACGATCGAGAATCAGAGCCGGACGGCCGTCATGGACGAGGCGTTCAATCACAACGGCCTTAAACCTATTTGTATAGGAATCTTCATAGTATGCACGTTCACTCATAAGTGTGGATTCTAGCATAATCTGGAACGATTGCATTGGGGTATTGGTGTTCGCCAGCAGACATGATTCTGTTACACTTTGATATATGAGAGATGCCCACGAAGATGTTGTTTTGTTTCAGGTTGAAGATTGTGGCGTGGCTGTATTACAGGTCAACCGTCCGCAAGCACGCAATGCGCTTAACTGGGCTGCCCAGGAGAAATTTGTTGATTTGATAACGGCCGTGGCCTCGGATAGTTCGGTCAGGGTGTTGATCATCACCGGATCAGGTGATCGCGCCTTTGTATCGGGAGGCGATCTTAAAGAATTGTCGCAGCACCCGGATCGCGCAGCAGGAGAACGGCTTAACCGCGTAATGAGTGAAGCGCTTGCCCGTGTGCAGGAGCTCCCTTTCCCGGTTATCGCTGCCGTCAATGGAGATGCCCTTGGTGGTGGATGCGAAATCGTGACTGCATGCGACCTGCGTCTATCCGGAAACCATGTGCGATTTAGTTTCGCTCAAATCCATAATAGCCTGACGACTGGATGGGGTGGCACCGGTCGCTTGGTGCGTTTGGTAGGGCAAAGTCGGGCTTTGGAATTGTTGCTAACAGGTCGCCTATTTAGCGCAAAGGAAGCCAGTCAATTGGGATTGATACACCGAATTGTGCCGGATGAAAAAGATGTGGTCGAGGCAGCGCGCGATTGGGCTTATGAATTGGTCGCACTACCTCGTGAAGCATTGGCGGCGACGAAAAAACTGGTCTATGCTGCCGGCCACTTATCTTTCAATGGATATGGCCGGTTGGAAACGGAGCTGTTCATCGACCTTTGGGAAACGTCCGATCATAAGGAGGCGCTGGACGCCTTTGTTGAAAAGCGCCGGCCGCTCTTTAATTAGTACTGGCGACCGCGAGCCAAGTATTACGCGTGAGAAGTAAACGCCAATCTCCTTTGGATTTATGTACGAAAAGCTTGCCGGCTATTATGATCTGATCCACAAATCCCTCACGATGGATCTGAACCTGATCTTGAGACTGGCCGCTTTGAAAGGAGGGCCTATCTTGGAGCTGGGCAGCGGGACTGGACGTCTTCTTGTTCCTTTGGCCCGTGCTGGTTATCTTGTGACCGGCGTCGATAATGCGCCAGCCATGCTGCGGCGCGCGCGCCAGCGCCTTGACCGGGAATCGTCAGCGGTACAAGAGCGGGTCACCCTAATCGAAGCAGACATCAGGCGGTTGTCGCTGCTTGGTGAATACAACCCGCACGCTTTAATCCTGGTACCGTATAATACCTTGCTCCATTTTCAACCGGGTGAGATTGGACAAGTGTTTCGCGGTGCCCGGCGCCATATTGACAATGATGGCCATTTATACCTTGACATGGCCAGCCCCTATGCCATAGAAGGAGCGGTGTACGACGTCAAGCCATCACTGGAGAACAGTATTGTTGATCCTGATTCGGGAGAAACGATCCACCAACTGAGCCATTCGCGATTAGAGCTCGCAAAGCAATGCCTGCATACTACCTGGATATTTGAAACTGTAACTGGTACTGAACAAAGTCCGACTCGCTCCACCGTAGATATCGATTATTGGTACCAATATCCGCATCAATTGGAATTGCTTTTGCGACAAAATGGCTTCAAGCTGGGGCAAATGATGGGCGATTATGATGGATCTCCCTTTGATGAGAACAGCGACCGGTTGTTGATCATTGCTCGTCCGATTTTACAGTAGAAAGACGTGGTTGAAGCAACGTGATGGGATCGAAGCTAAGGGTCGCTCCCTAACTGATTCCCGTACTGGATTATCGTTAAAGTTTGAGATTAATTTCCGGTGGCGGATCGGCATCTGCCAATCTGAGACGTACGAACACGGCCGGAGCGTAGTAGCTCGCCCAAAGCGCAACAAGTGTAAAAAGGAAGATGCGTAGGGGAATGGCTAGCCACAAGGGTTCATCAGGGAAAAGTAGGCCCAGCCCCCGCCAGATGACAACCGTGACAACGATACCAAGGAGGTACCGGGCCACACGTTTGCTAATAGGACCGTCAGAGCGGAAACGCACGCGGCTGCCTTCTAAAACGATGCCGATGCTGAAGCCGAGCAATGCACCGACGGCCGTGGCCATTTCGGTTTTGCTTGACAGTTCCGCCTCAGGGATGTGCTCGGACCAGGGGACTGTGAGGTCCGGAGCGCCAATCACAAACAGAACTGACACGTACGCCAATGCGATCCCCAAGGTTATGAAAATGGCGATCAGCAATCGCTGCCCTAAAATACGTTTGGAGAGGCGGAAGGCGACATAGCGTTGCCAAATCCAATATCCCAGTAGCAAGAGCAGGCCTAAAAGAAAGCCGGCGATAACATCGCTTAGAAAGTGATCCCCCAAATAGATGCGGCTAAGGCCCATGAGGAAAATCAATAGTACGGCAAGCAGCCAGCCCCATGTTCTGCTATACCAGCCGGCAACAAGTAGGAATAAGGCGGTCGCGTTTTGTGTATGTCCGCTGGGAATGCCGTATCCTCCAGTTTTGAGAAGGCCAAGGCTAGGATCAAGCCAGAACGGCCGTGGTCCCCGAAATGCTTGCTTAAGAATCGTGTTGACGCTCACAGATATAAAAAGGGCAAGACCTAACACCGTACCAAGTCGTTTGTTTATTGTCCAGTATATAAGTGGGAGAATGGCCAGATAGAATTCCAATGTGCCCAGGCCACTGACTAGCTTAAAGAAGCCCTCGAGCTGGGGGTAATTCTCTTGCAGCCAACGTATCAAATCGAGACTGAACCCATATAGAGAGTCCATCCTCATCTCCTTATGTGTTTTCGCTTGATCTTCGTGCGGAGGGAGCCGCACATCGAATTATCCTCTTCCTAGACTAGATTCTAGCGCTAAAGTAACAGATCAGTCAATGAGGTCTTATTGCGTCCTCGCATAGGCTGATTATAATCGGTCTAATGAGAGAGCCTGGTACCGTGCATGCGTACGGAAAGCTGAATGCTACATATTGTGGACATGACAGAGTGATATTGTGGATATGGCAGATTGATATTGGATGGGCGCGACGTGGTTTGTGCCTCAAGTGACCAGGCTTAGTGGAGGGAAAATATGTCAGCTAAGATATTGGTAATTGAAGACGAGGAAAGGATTCGACAGTTTTTGCAACGTGGGCTGAGCTTTGAGGGTTATAGAGTAGACGCGGCGGAAGATGGGCAGACAGGTCTGGAAATGGCCCGTGACAACCCTCCCGACCTGGTGTTGCTTGATTTAATGCTACCAGGCATTGATGGCCTCGAGGTTTGCAGGCGTCTGCGCGCGGTCAGTGAAGTTCCGATACTCATGCTGACAGCCAAAGAAGCTATCGAAGACCGGGTTGCGGGCCTGGACGCAGGCGCTGATGATTATCTGGTGAAGCCATTCGCTTTTGATGAACTTATGGCTCGCGTGCGAGCTCTGTTGCGACGCGCGCAACCTACTCAACCTCAAGTGTACCGGTTTGCCGACCTGGAACTGGATACAGGAACACGACAGGGCCGTCGAGGAGGCCATACGTTTGATTTAACGGCCAAAGAGTATGAGTTACTAGAGTTGTTTATGCGTCACCCCAGGCAAGTCTTGACGCGTGATGTGATCTTTGATCGCGTTTGGGACTATGATTTTGGTGGTGAGAGTAACATTATCGAGGTGTACGTCCGCTACCTTCGCCAAAAGACTGAAGAAGATGACCTGCCGCGCCTGATCCATACTGTGCGCGGTATTGGATACGTTCTGCGAGACGAAACTGTCGTCTAACGGATTTAGTTTCTTTGTCAATACAGAATCGCCTGCTCATCATCTACACCATCATCTTTTCGATGGCGTTCATCGTGTTCGCGGTGATTGTCTATGAATTGCCGCGTTCACGAATTCTGGCGCAGATAGATGGCGATCTCAAAGCACTGGCAACTGAAGTGGTCCAGCCGGGATCTTTGCCTGAGGTATTGGAAACTTTTGAAACCGCTTCAACGTTGGTCATTGTAGCTGATGAAAATGGTGAGATTGTGGCGCGCTCACGAAATCTCACCATGTTTAATGATTTATTGGATCCCACTGCAGGCCCGTATGAAGAGTCGGTGAGCGTTGTGCGGCATGGGAGCACACAGCTGCGGGTCTACACGGTTCCTTTGCCTGGCTCGGACGAACAGGACCCGCATTATTACCTTCAAGTTGCTCGCTTATTAGATACTTATGAGCAGCTGAATCGTGTCTCTTTGACCGCTTTGCTCATGGGGTTTGCGGCGGCGACGGCTTCGCTTTTTGTGGCTGTGTTGCTTACTCCGGGCCTTTTCAAACCACTTGAGGATATGGCAACCGCTGCACGGCAAATCACGCGGGCAGACGATCTCTCCCGCCGGGTCCCCTATGCCAATCGACCAGATGAGATCGGGGATCTGGCACGCGCATTTAACCAAACATTGGAGCGCCTTGAGAGGCTCTTTCGTACGCAGCAGCGCTTGCTTGCGGACGTTTCGCATGAGTTGAGAACACCGTTGACGACAATCCGCGGTAATCTGGATTTGATGAGGCGTATGGGCGAGACTGATCCCCAATCTTTAGCGGCCGTTCAGGTCGAAATTGAACGGATGACACGCTTGGTTGGTGATCTTTTGCTATTGGCTCGGGCTGATTCGGGTGGGTTGCCGCTAGAGCGAAAGCCGGTTGAACTGGATTACATCCTTTTCGATGTCTACCGGCAGGTGAGAATACTTGAACCGCCTGTGCAGATCGAACTAACGGCCGTCGATCAGGCAACTGTGCTAGGTGATGCTGACCGCCTGAAGCAACTTCTGCTTAACCTGGTGGAAAACGCTGTTAAGTACACGCCGCCCGGAGGTGAGGTGACTCTGAGCCTTTCTAAGAAAGAGGGATGGGTCTATTTTGAGGTTTCGGATACAGGTATTGGCATTCCACCTGAAAACCTGCCACACGTATTTGATCGCTTCTATCGCGTTGACAAGGCGCGGACTAGAGCCCAGGGTGGTTCTGGTTTAGGCTTATCAATTGCTAAGTGGGTTGCCCAGGCCCATGGTGGGGCCATTCGGGTATCAAGCCAAGTAGGTGAGGGTACGACCTTTAGCGTAACTCTGCCGCTCTACTCACAACAAACTGATTCGACTAACGAGGATGATCTGGATCAGGAAAAAACGCGCCCGAGTTTGAGAACCCTGGGGGCAAACTTCAGGCGCTGACGAGATTTCAAGGCAAGAAACGGTCCTATAAACAGCTAACGACTACGTTTTATTAGCAAGTAAACGCCAAACCCTATTATTACCAGAGGCCAGAAAACTGCGCCTCCAATCCAGTTTAACCACCCTAATTGGTTTAGAAGGAAATAAGCACCCAACAGGACTAAGAGTACCCCAACAGTGCTGGCGCGTCCCAATCGATTAACGCTTGAGTAAACAGTTTCACCCATTTCACCGATGTTCTTTTGAATCACTTCTGCTTCAGATCTGGCATCGTTATCTGCTGCGGGCATCACGATCCAAAGAATCACATATATCGGCAATCCGATGCCACTAGCAAACAATAAAATTACAAATGACAGTCGTACCCAAACAGTGTCAATATCTAGATACGTTGCCAGACCACTGCAGACGCCAGCTATTATTTTGTCTTCGGTTCTACGTGTGAGCCTCGTTTCGGACATTTTCATGACCTCCATTCCCAATATTCTAAACTCTATACGCGACAGAACATCGAAAGTTGCTTGTATACAATTTCTTGTTTTCTTTTGTGGGCAGCATAATTAAATGGTTCGCTGCAGGATCTGCAGGATATTGAATGGCGAATAAGATCGCTGGATTCTGATCATGTTTCTGCTATACTGTTTCGTTAGATTTTTTTAAGGTTTGTCCAGATTTGAAGATTTATGAGTAGAGATTCGTCACCCGGCTTGGGACAGTGGATTACCGTTACGGTCATGGTTGCGGTTTCTTTGTTCCTGCTTTACAAACTATACCAATTTGCTGGATCGCGTAGCTTCTACCCAACTGGCCTAATAGTAGCCGGTATCGATGTTGGTGGAATGACCCCCGAGCAAGCCAGTGAAGTCATCACCAATCGCTTTATTGATGCACCGGTTGTCTTGCATCATGGTGAGGAATCGTTTGAAATTGGTCCGCCTAGAGCAGAGTTTACGCCAGATATCGAGGCCATGCTTAGCCGGGCCGACTATCAGCGTACGCAACAAGATTTTTGGGCAGGTTTCTGGGGGTTCTTATGGGGGCGGCCTGTAGAAGTCGAGCCTGTGGGATTGCAGGCGACGCATAGTCGGGAAGCGTTGCAAGAAGTGTTGCGTGAGATAGCCAGCCTGGCTGATGAACCGGCACAACCACCTCAGCCCGTGCCATCCACACTTAGTTTTCAATATGGGACCTCTGGGACGAAGACAGAGATAGACGCGAGTCTGGCAGACGTGGAAGCTGCCTTGTACCGGCCTGGCAATCGTGAGGCACGTCTGAAAGTGGGTCCTTACGAACCGGAACGACCCGCGATCAATCTGTTAACCAGGCTATTGGTAAATCTCCTTCAGGTTTACGAGCAAGAAACGGGAGGTGTGGCTAGCGTTTTCACTATGGACCTGGCTAATGGGCAGGTTGTAGCTATTAACGAAAACGTGGCTATGTCTGGCATCGATCTTTTGCGAGTACCTATTGTTTTGGAGACATACCGTGCGCTGGATCGACTACCGACACTGACCCAGCGCGAACTTATAAGTGATACGCTGATTTCGCAACCAGAGAATACAAGCGTCAATGATTTACTCAGCGTCATAGCGGGTGAGGATGATTTATACCGCGGGGCGGAGATTGTCACCGAATCGATGCAACGTCTGGGTCTGGAGAATACGTTTATGGCCGCACCCTATGACGAACCACTGCGTGCAGGAAAGCCGGGATTGGAAACGCCAGCCAATACCGTCGAAGCGTTAAGAACTCGCCTTGACCCGGAAATACAGACTACTGCTGAAGACATTGGCATTTTGCTTTCGATGATCTACTACTGTGCGCAAGGTAATGGAGGGGCCCTGCTTGCTGTTTATCCAGAACAGTTGACACAGGAGGAGTGCCAGCAGACACTGGACTATATGCAACAGAATCAGATCGGCAGCTTAATCGAAGCCGGTGTGCCTCCTGAGACGCCAATAGCGCATCGACATGGTTGGATCAGTGATACACATGCAGATGCCGCGATTGTCTCAACACCAGGCGGGGATTACGTAATCGTCGGAATACTATATAAGCCGGATTGGCTTGAGTGGGAACTTAGCTCTCCATTGCTGACGAATATTTCTCGCGCCACCTACAATTACTTTAATTTTGACAACCCCTTCCTGGGAGACGCAAATGCAAACTAGTGTGATAACGATCCGGCTGCCCCAGGAGCGTGGATCGTAGGCTGAGATGTCATGCTGAAGCTGTTGCAAAAGCTGCTGATAATCGTCTTGCTGCTTGTCACGTCTTTCTACCTTTTGTACCAAGGTTTTCTTTATACGCGCACACGAGACAGAATGCCAACGGGTATGACTGTGGCCGGCATAGATGTTGCCGGGCTGACACTGGAGGAGGTGGCTGATCTGGTCAATTCCTACTATATGTCGCCTGTGAATGTCCAGCACCGGGAAGAAACTATCGAACTTAATCCGGCCGATATTGGATTTCAGCTTGATATGGAGACTATGCTGCGCGAAGCTGAAATCCAAAGCACCCCAGACGATGCCTGGCTGGGATATCTGGAGTTTTTGCTTGGCCGCTCGTTTGAACCTGTGGAGGTTGAACTGAGCGCTACCCATGATCGGTCAGTCCTCCTACAGCATCTGGAAATGCTGGCTAGTTTCATGGATCAGCCCGCTTCTGGGCCACGGTTGGTGGAAGAAACGGAATCATACGAGATGGGGAGATCCGGTTTTATCACTGATATTGAGGGAAGCTTGCCGGCCGTGGAAGAAGCTCTGTACAAGCCAGTTGCCAGACAGGCCCAACTCGTCATAGTCGACCAAGAAGCTGGTCCATTCGATATGAAGATGTTGGAGGAATCTATCCAACGTCAAATACAGGCGTTTAATGGATTAGGCAGCTTTTTCATTATGGACCTCGCAAATGGCGAAGAAATGGGTATCAACGAGAATGTGGCTCTCTCGGGTCTAAGCGTTGTGAAGATAGCTATATTGCTTGAGACGTTTCGAGCCCTTGATTTCGATCCTACATCCGATCAAGCAAAGCTTATCGCCGAAACCGCTGTGCAATCCGGCAATTTTAGCGCTAATTTGCTGCTGGATATTGTTGCCGGGCAGGACAATGCTTATCTTGGTGTAGATATCCTGACGGAGTCTATGCAGCAATTAGGGTTAGAGAACACTTTCATAGCTACTCCCTACGAGGAACCTGATCGACCTGGTAAGGGCACGCATAGTACGCCGGCCAACTCACGTGAAGATGTCACTACCTTTCCTGATCCCACGATGCAAACAACGGCCGAAGATATGGGCACGTTGTTATCCATGATTTACCATTGTGCAAAAGGTGGTGGGACTCTACTGGCAGTTTATCCGGAGCAGCTTACACCTGAAGAGTGTCAGGCCATTATTGACGTCTTGAGCCAGAACGAAGAGGGTAATCTCATTCGTTTTGGAGTGCCGGATGGGATCAAGGTATCACATAAACACGGTTGGGCTGGTAACACGCATGGAGATGCCGGCATCGTGTTCTCACCTGGTGGTGATTACATCATTGTGGAATACCTAGTGCAACCAGACACAGATTGGCTTGTTCACGAGATCAGCTTCCCCTTGCTGAGAGAGATTTCACGCGTTGTCTTCAACTACTTCAATGTTGATGCGCCTTTCTTTGGAGATACTCAACGAGAAAACGGAGAAGGCGAGAAGCCGGAAAGTGAACCTGATTTGCCATTGCCACCGCCGGATGGGGGAGAATTTCCGCAAGGCATCGAAGCCTTTCGCCACAGCAGGCAAGTATAAGCCGTCAGGCATCACTTGAGTATGACGTGAAGGAACAACTGGCCCAACTAGTCCACCGCTTTCGCCAGCAACAACAATTCGCAATTGGTTATTCACCGCTATATGCTGTAATTTTTGGCACAATAGCCGAGTGGCTAACCAATGCGCCGGATGATCCGGTGGTTAGGTGGTTGCTGCAAGCGATAGAAGATCGGCCTGCATTTGATATAACCAATTTGTTGCTGGCAGGGCTACATCGCGAGATTCTTAGAGGGGTAGATGAGGTAGCCGCTTTGGCAGCTTACTACCCGACCGTGGGCGGAAATGCTTCACCAGCGTTGTTGTTCTCAGATAACAGAGGAGAATTGCCAGTTGCTTCGTCTCCATTCGTGGAAGCGTTGCGCAAAGCGATTCTTGCCAGGCGACACGTTTTGCAGACATTCATCCAAAAATATACGGTGCAGACAAATGAGACGGGTCGTGGCATTTCCTGGCTTTTGCCTGCGTGCCTGGCACGATGGGACGGCGTGCATTTGATCGATCTCGGCGCAAGTGCAGGCCTCAATTTGATTGCCGAACAGCGCTCATTCCAAATTTCAGGATTAGACGACGACAGTATATTGATGACTCTAGGGTATGGCCAGCCGGTGCAATTTGTCGTTCGTGTCGAAGGTGAAATTGGTAATGCGCTGGCGGCTAAATGCAGGCCTCCTGAGATTCTGAGCCGCACGGGCTGTGACCTGCACCCTTTCTACCTGAAATCAACCGCTGACGAGATCACCCTGGCTTCATTCATTTGGGCGGATCAGGTGCAACGCTTACAACGGTTGCGCGAGGGTATAGGAGCCTTCCATGAGGTGAATAGGAAAGGCGTCCCTGTTCGCTTAAATTCGCTGAGTCTGCCAGATGAGCTGTCTGCTTTACTCGATAGGCAAATTAATGGGCCTAATGAGCCGGTATTGCTATACAATACATACATCAAGATGTATTTGCCTGACAAAGGCCAAATGATGCGTAAACACATCGCTGATTGGGCAATCACACAGGATCGATCAGTCGTATGGATCCAGTGGGAACCATCGCAATATGTGGCAGTTCAGAGTGGTCAGGAACCACATTTTGGCTGGCTGGCGTGGACGGCAGACCTTTGGCGTGGCCATGATCAGTATCAATTCCATCTGGGCTGGGTACACCCTCATGGTCATCATGTTCAGTGGCTGCCTGGATTGCAAGCATGGAACTTCTTTTGGAGACAAGATGCAGGTTTAGCTAAAGGCTAAGTGAGAAAGGAATGATGGCGATCCATCAAAAGTTAAA
The DNA here is from genome assembly GCA_009937635.1 of Chloroflexota bacterium. Taxonomy (GTDB): domain Bacteria; phylum Chloroflexota; class Anaerolineae; order Promineifilales; family Promineifilaceae; genus JAACFF01. The sequence goes on along the minus strand of JAACFF010000015.1, from coordinate 19,435 downwards.
ACCAACTTTCACTTTCTGGCGAGCCGCGCGGCTGAGCAGCTTCCAGATTGGCTCGGCCATGGGAGATATTCTCGTGACCAGCATCTGGAACAGGGTAATGATCTCCAACTTCGGTATTCCTGCTGCACCGGTTAGTCTATTAATTGCCCTAAGATACCTGATTGCCCCTATTAGCTTATGGGCGGGATTCCTTTCCGACACAAAGCCTTTATTTGGCTACCGGCGTACGCTCTATATCTGGCTCGGGCGGATTTTGATGATTATTTCCTTGCCATTACTCGGTCTTAGCCTAACGTTGCTAGGCGTAAATCAGAGTTCTGTATTGGGATGGGCCGTTGCGACGATTTCCTCCTTTCTATACGGAATTGGAACGCTTATCTCAGGTAGTCCTTTTCTTGCCTTGGTGCGTGACTCCGCACCTCCTGAGAAACAAGGTCTCGCTATTAGTACGGTACAGACATCGCTCATCGTCTTCTTCGCTGTATTTGGCATTGTCTTTAGCTTGTGGATGGCAGTTTACGAGGAGCCCATCTTTTGGCAGATGGTCGCGGCGACGATGCTGCTGGGGGGATTCTTCTGGTTCTTCGCTATTATCGGTGTTGAGAAGCGAAGCAATTCCCCAGCAAATCAGAATGTAGAAACGTCAACCCCACAACCTGGCTTCTCAGAAACCCTGCGTAAGATTTGGCAAGATAGACGCACACGTGGTTTTTTTGTCTTCTTATCGTTAGCGACAATGTCCGCCTGGATACAGGATGCTATCTTGGAACCTTTTGGCGCAGATGTGTTTGCCATGCCCGCAGGACGTACGACGCGCTTCAATAGTTACTGGCAGGTTGCGACTGTGATATTCTTGGTAGGCAGTATGTATTTATGGCGAAAGCAGCCTCCGGAGCGTCAAGGCAAGATCGCCAGTGGCGGGTTGCTAGTCATGGCCGCAGGAATGATGCTGCTGGCCATAGTTTCACTATCCGGGCTATCAAGTTTGACAGAAATGTCGCTGTTTATTTATGGCGCTGGCTTTGGCCTCTACACTTTTGGCGGCTTGAGCCTTATGGCGGTTATGTCGTCGGATCGGGAAGCTGGGGCTTATTTGGGTTTGTGGACTATCTCGATTTTGGTCTTTAAAGGGGTGGGAACGTTTCTTGGTGGGGCGTTGCGTGACTTGTTCTTGTTGAAAATTGGGTTTTCAGCCGGCCTGAGCTACGCCCTCATTTATTCTCTTTCCGCAATTGGATTGGTTGTCGCTGTTATGGTCCTGGCACAGGTGGATGTCTTGGGGTTCGCGCGAGACATGGGTCGGACCATCAATCGTACAGAAGCCCAGATCGCCGGCGCTGATTAGGAGTTACGTTCCTTATCAGGGTTCATTTTCGAAATTAAACCCGAGTTGACGGACATCGGGGTTCTCAAGATTGCTCACACCGACTCCAAGTAGACGCAGCGGCGGGTTCCCGGGCCAGTTTTCTTGCCATATTGCGCTTGCAAGATGGTAGATTTCTGCTTCACGATCAATACCCACGGCAAGTGACTTCTGACGGGTGAAAGTGGTAAAGTCATCCCAGCGGAACTTAACGGTTACTGTATGCGCGATCAAGTTCCGCTTTTGCAAGGAGCGAGCGACTGATGAACACATTTTTTGAAGTTGCTCGCGCAATATGGCAGGGTCACTCACGTCTTTGCTAAATGTCCATTCCTGGCTGATGCTCTTGGCTGGACCGCGCACAACCTGTACTTGCCGTTTGTCAATGCCCTGTGCACGGTGGATTAAGGCTTCTGCCTGACGGCCTAACTCAGCCTCTAACAAATCACTGTCGATTGCTGCCAATTGCCCACACGTTTGAACTCCCATTTCAGCCAACCGTTTAGCCGTGCGCGGACCAATACCCCAGATGGCACGCGTTGGTAATGGCGCAAGGAATGTGGCCTCTGATCCAGGGGTAATAATTGTAAACCCTTCGGGTTTGTCATAATCAGAGGCGATCTTGGCCACCAGTTTGCTGGTTGCTAAGCCGACAGAGCATGGAAGCCGTGTCTTTTCTTTCACGGCTGTTTGGATGTTGGCCGCGATCTCTTTTGGTTGGGTTTGTTCGGTGAGATCTAAGTAGGCCTCATCTACGCTTACCTGTTCCAGAGGTCCAAAGGCTGTGAGGATTTCCATTACCTCGGCCGAGCATTCACGTATGCGAGGCCAATTTGCCGGCACGATTTTCAATTGGGGGCACAGGCGCATGGCGTGGCTGGTGGGCATGGCCGAACGTATACCTAGTTTGCGCGCTTCGTAGCTAGCGGAAGCCACAACGCCGCGTTGATCAGGTCTTCCGCCGACTACCAGAGGAATGTCTCCATCCTGCGCGTGATCCAGAATATAGACGTTGACGTAAAAGGCGTCCATATCTAGATGGAGGATGGCCCTGGGCCAGGAGTGTGGCGTCATAAGGACGGGAACGCGTTGGCGCGTACTGGGCGTCTTGTTCGGCGAGTAGCTGCGATTCTGAGTTGTTGGCGCTTCCTAACCGACACCGACCAAGATCAAATCGCGCGGGAACGTGGTCAGTGAACGACAGCCATCTGTTGTGACCAACACATTATCCTCGATTCTTACACCTCCGCGTCCAGGAAGGTAAATGCCAGGCTCTATGGTGAAGACGTTACCAGGCAGCAGGGGTTCTTCGTTGCCTTCTACCATGTTTGGCACCTCATGACCCTCGAGGCCAAGGCCATGACCAGTGCGATGTATGAACTGTTCTCCATATCCAGCATCTTCAATTACCTTGCGTGCCGCCCGGTCTACATCTTGTCCAGTTGCGCCCGGCTTTGCCGCCATCTTGCCTTGTGCGTTGGCTTGTTTCACTGTCTCATAGATGTGTGTTAGTTCGCCATCTACTTCGCCTACAGCAAATGTACGCGTAATATCAGATGGATAACCGTCCACGTATACACCCCAATCTATAACCAGTAGATCGCCTTCTTGTAATGGGCGGTCTGTCGGCGTCGCATGGGGTGATGCGCTGTTTGGTCCTGCGGACACGATGGGGCCAAAGGCGATCGATTCCCCACCCTCTGCTAGAAGTTCTTGGGTTAGCATGGCCGCAATTTGTTTCTCACTCGCCCCTATTTTGATCCGCGGCAGAAGCGCGTTCATAGCACTTTCGGCCACGGCTATAGCCTTCTCTAGAGCGGTAATTTCGACACTTTCTTTTACCGAACGTAGTGCATACAATACATTTTCGGCATGAACTGTATTCAGCTTGGGCGCATATTTACGAAGCAACTCGTTCTCAAACACGCGCATGCATAGCGCTTCAACACCCAACGTCCAAGAATTCAATTGCAACTCCGCAGCTGCCTGCTGGAAGGCGCCTGAATATCCCTCCTGATCGTTCCAGTCAAATATCCGCTTGTCGGGAATGCCTGCTGCCCGCGCCTTCATAGCCTCCAAGGTGGGAATGATGATGGCCGGTTCAGCGGCTGCTGGAATAAAGAGGATTATCGGGCGTTCGCTCACGTGCGAACTGATGCCGCTGATATAAAACATATTCGGTCCCGGTACCAGGGCGATACCATCTAATCCTTGTGCCGCGATCTGAGTATATAGTTTGTCGAGACGTTGGTCATTCATATCGTTATTCTTTGAGTTCTAATAGAGGGATGCCTGCTTGCACTGATTCACCGGTTGCGCAATGGATGGCGGAGACCGTACTATCACAGGGAGCTTGAATGGGGATAACCATTTTCATCGATTCGAGCAGAATGAGTTTGTCCCCAGCCGCAACGACGTCGCCAATTTCAACCAGAATCTCTGAAACCACAGCTGGAATTGTGGAAGATAGAGAACCATCCAGAGTAGCCCCACTCCCTCGCTGGCGAACACGGCGGTAGTTGAAGGTTCGGCCGTTCACCCACATCTGACGCTGGTCACCGCTTAAAAATCCAGCTCCGCGAATACGCCGTCGCTGACCACTGGGCAATATCCACTCGACAACAAAAGACAAACCATCTTGATGCAAAAGCTGCAAATCAGCCGTATTGCCGTCGCGGGTCACACGTAGGGCTGCACCCTGCCGTGTAATCTCAATTTCACTTTCTTCACCAAGCAGTTCGATCTTGAATTGTGTCATGATGGGTTGAGCTGTCCGAGCGGTGTTCCAATAATGGTGGGGACTTTAATGCAGTCTTGTTAAAGACAGCCATCTTTGTCGATCAGGAACGCTGCTTCTGGCATCAGCTATATATATAATCTTCAAGATGGTCAATGATGATTTGTTGCTCAGAAATGATCGCTTTGACCACATCGCCAATAGATATAACGCCGACCAGACGCCCTTCTGCAAGTACAGGAATATGGCGGACACGCTTATCTGTCATCAGCGCCATACACTTGGTCACCGATTGATCGGGGCTTATGCACAATACTTCGTTCGTCATTATATCCTTGACTTCGGTATCCTTAGACGATCGGCCGTGTAAAATGATCTTGCGAGCATAATCTCGCTCAGAAAAAATGCCTACGACATCTTCGCTTTCAACAACCACTAGGGAGCCAATATCTTTCTCCGCCATCAAGGAAAGCGCGTCGAAGACAGTAGCGTCTGGGGTGATTGTCCAGGTTTTGTCCCCTTTCGCATATAATATCTGGCTGACTAAAGTCATTTTCCACCCTCCTCCTTCGGAAATGTAGAATAAGTTTGCAATTTGTCTGTTTGTGGGTTTCAGTCAATCCTGCTCTACAACATTCGGGATCATGACGAGCTATGGCCCATGAACCCTCTTCTAACTCTCTGCTGTTCTGCCAGCGATCTGCATTGTATTACAAGGCTCAGGAAAAGTAAACGCACATAAGGAGATCAGTTATCCGTTGAGGTAACCTGCAGCGTAACTCCATCAACGGCCGTTACAATCACCTGTTCATCCTTACTCAATTCTTCATCGGCCTGGGCTTGCCACAGCTCCCCGGCTACCAGCACCGTGCCTGAGTAGGGTGCTTTTTGACTAGATGAGGTTAGTTTGGTGCGTACGGGACCTTTCTGGCCGATCAGGCCATCAACACCTGTGAGCGGCTGAGCCCGCTGTGCGCTGAGCGCCTTGCCCACAATAAAGAGGAAAAAGAGGGCTGTTATGCCGCTGATGGCGATGGCTGCTGGTATAGAAATACTCAAGAATTCAGGCGTTCCTGGCGAGTTAAAAAGAACCAACAACCCTGCTATGAGAAGGATTGTGCCCGTAACAGCCAGCGCTCCGTGGGTTGGTGCTTTCACTTCCATGAGGAGAAGCACAATGGCCACAACAATTAGGCCTATACCTAACCAGTTGACTGGGAGTTGCCCCAACCCGTAAAGGGCCAAGCCGATCGCCAAGACGCCTATCAAACCGGCAACCCACCCGCCAGGGCTAGAGAGCTCAATGAGGATCGCTTGGACACCAATAGTCAACAGAATGCCCAGCAGCAAGGGATTAACCAATGCAAAGAGCACTTGTTCCACAGGATTCGCCGGTAAATCCTGTTGCGTGGCAGCGGCCGTTTCCAAAATTACGGGTTTGTCATTGACAATTACGGTCATGCCATCTAACTGTTGAAGCAAGTCTGTGACATCATCGGCTACAGCATCAATTAAACCCGCTTCTAACGCCTCCTCTGCGGTTACTGCGCGCGCATCCTCGATCATTTCCTGCGCCATGGTCGTGGCGGTCTCACCTCGCGCTGCGGTAAGATTACGGACGGTTGCTTTTAGATCCTCGGTGACCTTGCGGAACAATGTTTCTTCCAGGTCAGCGCCATTTTCGCCAACAGGGGACGCGGCTCCAATGACCGTTTCCGGGGCCATAGCGGCGGCGTGACCAGCCATAGCAATAATACTCCCCGCCGATGCGGCTTGCGCACCACGCGGGCTGACATATACGATGATTGGAACTGAAGCAGCTCGAAAAAGTTGCACAATTTCTTGTGTTGGCTCGACGAGCCCGCCGGGAGTGTCTAGGACGAGAACGACGGCCGTTGCCTTCTCCTCTTCTGCCGTTCGGATACCGCGCTCCAGGTATCCGGTCAATGCGGGTGTGACCGGCCCTTCTGCCTCGAGCAGGATGATTTCGTTCTCTTGGGCATGTGCACGGTTCCAATAGCCGAGAAGCACCAGTGTGATCAGGAGTCCAATAAGTAATCTGTGCATCTTTTCGCTCCATAAACTCAAATCGTCTTACAGGTGGTTACAAATAGCATAACAAATAGAACGGGAATTACGCAATGCGCTCTACGCTGCGCTTAAGGGTATAATTGACGGTATGGATCCCTTGAGTTTATATTTGCACATCCCTTTTTGCCAACATCGCTGTGCTTATTGTGATTTCAATACTTATACAAGCGTGGGGACGCTCCAGGATCAATATGTCGACGCGTTGGCAAGGGAGATAGAGCAAGTGGCCGTCTTGGCTGAGCGATCAGGACAGAAACGGCCGTTCAAGACGATTTATTTTGGCGGTGGAACACCTTCTCTGCTAACGGTGAATGCCCTCCAACGACTGTTGGAGCGTGTGGAAACGACGTTTGACCTAGTAGCTGAGGCCGAAATCACCTTGGAGGCGAATCCGGATACGGTCGATCTAGCTTATCTTCAGGGGCTGCGTGAAATCGGGGTCAATCGCCTGAGTCTTGGTGTGCAAAGCGCGCAGACCGGTGATCTGGCTCTGCTGGAAAGAACACACAGTTTTGAGACGGTCATAGAAGTGGTCGGCATGGTGAAAGCTGCTGGATTTGAAAACTTCAATCTTGATCTGATTTATGGACTGCCGCAACAGTCTTTGTCTTCTTGGGCTGATAGCCTCAAGGCGGTGCTGGCTCTGGAGCCTACCCATTTGAGCCTTTATTGTTTGACAATCGAGCCAGGCACACCAATGCATCGCTGGCTGATCAACGGTCGTATCACAACGCCTGACCCGGATTTGGCTGCAGAGCAATATGAGCATGCGGGGCACATAATGGCAGAGCGTGGGTTCGAACATTACGAGATTTCTAACTGGGCCTTGTCACCTTATGAGTGCCGTCACAACATGACCTATTGGCGCAATCAAGAATACCTGGGTCTGGGGGCGGGGGCGTACGGGCACGCAAACGGCCGGCGTTATGGATTGGTTAGACAGCCACGTGTGTACATTCGGCGCATGCAGTCAAATGTGGAGAGGTTATTTCCCTTATCAAGCGCTGTGGCCGACAGTCACACTATAGGACTCCGAGAGGCGATGTCAGACAGTGTGATCACTCAACTCCGTTTGTTGCAAGAAGGACTGGATTTAAAGTCATTTAGCGATAGATTTGGACAGACACTTGATGAGGCATATGATGGGTTGGCGACGCAACTGGTTGATTGGGGTTTGCTGTACCGGCAAGAAAATCACCTTCTGCTCACAGAACGTGGCCGTTTCATTAGCAACCAGGTTTTTTATCGATTTGTGTAACTGTTCGACGTCTCTGGCTGCGGCATGTTTCCAGCCGCAAGTCCTGACTTCTTCGCTTACCGGTTATGCCGCTGGATCGAGCAGAGATCAATTTTTTAGTAGTGGTCGTAAATGATGCCTGGTTATCAAGGCTTTCCACCACAGATATTCACGCGGGGCAACTTTCTAATCAGTACCGACGTGGAAAAGATAGATGTTGATATGGTATATCACTATCTTGCTTACGAATCATATTGGGCTGCTGGAATCAGCAGGAAAACGGTTGAAAGGTTTCTAAGATATTCTCTCTGCTATGGCGTATATGAACATGCCCAAGCCAGAGAGAACCAGATCGGCTTTGCTCGTGTGATTTCTGATTTCACAACTTATGCTTATCTGGCAGATCTGTTTATTCTAGCAAACTATCGTGGGAACGGATTGGGAAAATGGCTTGTATCCTGTATTCTTGCTCATGATGAACTAAAAGATTTGCGAAAATGGACGCTTAACACGAGAGATGCGCATGGGCTGTACAAAAGATTTGGGTTCCGAGTTAGCCCTAACCCGGAAACTCATATGACTTATCGTCCGCAGAGCTGGCGAAGCACCACCGGTGAAATAATTGATGGAGCAAAATGATGCCAACACGGAATTCAACGCAGAAGAGAACCGATACAACCTATGTAATCGGACACGTCAATCCTGATACTGATGCCATTGCAGCAGCCATGGGGTACGCGTGGTTGCTGCAGGATCAGAGCCCCGGAACTGTTCAGGCAGCGCGCGCCGGCCAGCTAAATCTGCAGACTACGTGGGTGTTGCAAAGACTGGACCTAGACCCGCCTCTTCTCTTGCCCGATGCCTCACCCCGATTTGCGGATATTGTTCACCGGCTAAATACAACGACACCCGAACAACCCTTGCGTGAAGCCTGGGCGGTTGCCAACCGAACCGGGGGCGTGGCTCCAGTTCTGAATCCTGATGGCACGCCGTATGGCCTGGTCACTGTTTTAAGCCTGTTTGATTTCATGAGCCGATTTGTAGGAGCGCACCGTCGTCGGGAAGATTTGCGAATCGGGGATTTATTGGACCGGCCGTGTAAGGAAGCGTGCGATACAAAAGTACCACGTTTCCAGGTTAGCAGTCGTATTAAGGATGCTTTGCCGCGTATCCTGCGAGAGGAGCGAAGTGAGTTTTGGGTTGTCGATGAGAATGGCACCTACGTGGGCATCTGCCGTCAACGAGAGGCGCTAAACCCTCCACGCCTGAAACTGATCTTAGTTGATCACAATGAAGAACAACAGGCGCTTGGTGCGCTAGAAGAAGCGGATCTGATTGAGATATTGGATCATCACCGTTTGGACAATCCCACCACCCGTGAGCCAATCCGCTTTACAATCGACGTAGTAGGTAGTACCAGCACTCTTGTGTCCGAGCGCATTGACCAGGCCGGCCTGAGCGCCCCACCTGATTTGGCTGGTCTGCTGCTTGCCGGGCTGCTATCAGACACGCTGATTTTAACTTCGCCGACCACTACTGAGCGCGACAATGAGGCAGCTGAACGCCTGGAACGCTGGGCCTGTATGAGCGGCACCCCTCTGGCAGGAGAGAGTATTGCGTCTTTTGGTGAACAGATCCTATCTGCCGGGGCCGGCTTATCGAGCCGTAGTGCTGCAGAAATAGTTAGCGCTGATTTCAAAGTCTATGAGTCTGGAGGGTTGCGTTTTGGTATTGCCCAAGCGGAGGTGACAAACTTCGCGCACCTCGGCGATCATCTGGGTGAGTTGAAAAACGCACTGATTGAATTGGGCGATTCAAGAGGGTTGGATTTCGTCATGTTGATGGTCACCGATGTTGTACTCCGGACGAGCCGGCTGCTCATCACTAGAGACGTGCCTGCTCTCGAGGTATTACCTTATCCGCGCATCCAAGATGGTACGTTGGATGCTGAAGGGGTTGTTTCGCGCAAGAAGCAACTGTTGCCGATTGTGTTAGGAGCGTTGGAGGAGTAGGTGGAGGAGTATCAGTTTCGGCAATGTGAATGGGGTGAATGCCGTTTTCGCTTTCCAGCGCCGGTAGATGAGCCACGCGTTGGCCGTTGCCCTCGCTGTGGTTCACAAACCCATGAGGTAGGCGTTCCAGAGAGCGGGCAAGAAAAACAGGCAGTGAATTATAGGCGACCTGTATTTGAGGCGCTGTTGGACAACATACGCAGTATTCATAACGTGGGGTCCATGTTTCGCACGGCCGATGGCGTAGGATTAGCGCACCTTTATCTTTGCGGCATGACAGCCACTCCGGCTCATGCCAAACTATCTAAAGCAGCCTTGGGTGCTCAGGAAAAGGTGCCCTGGTCCTACAGTCCAAATGGCCTTGACACGGCCGTTTCGCTCAAGGAGAAAGGGTGCCAATTATGGTCTATGGAAGCCACTGTTAATGCAGAACCTTTCTTTGCCGCGGACCGTGAGCGACCAAATGCACGCTTCATAGTGGTTGTGGGTAATGAAAACGCTGGTGTCGACCCCGGCATTCTAGAAATAAGCGATCGCGTTTTTAGCCTGCCAATGTACGGCTACAAACGGTCGTTGAATGTTGCCGTTGCCTTTGGCATTGTGATGTACCATTTGTGCTATGCTTGGCAACTGTGGCCGCGGAACCATTGAACGGCCTGGATTGTTTTATTAGCGAGCAGTGATATGTGTTCGATATGGATGGGTGATATAAAGGATACGCCGCTGGGTGTTATCTGGATTGCGCAAAATAAGGGCGGTCTTGTAGCGGTGGATTTATGGGGCGAAAGGGAGCGCTTTACCGATCAGGTGCGAAGACTGACCGGAGCCGATCCCATTTATGCACCTGAGCAGCTAACAGCCGTAAGCGAGCAGCTAACAGAATACTTTAGGAAGGAACGGAAACAATTCGAGCTGCCAATTGATTGGTCGGTTATGATGCCCTTTCAGCAAGAGGCGTTGCAGGTTGTGTCCGAGATCGATTATGGTCGAACGCGAACTTATGGTGATATTGCCCGGCAACTGGGAAAACCAAAAGCCGTCCGCGCTGTGGGAAGAGCTAACGCTACCAACCCTATGCCGATCATCATCCCTTGTCACCGTGTTCTCGGTGCTGACGGCCGTCTACACGGATTTTCGGCGCCGGGTGGCGTGGAAACAAAGGCCTGGCTCCTGCGTCTAGAGGGAAGTTGGCTAATATAACTCCCTTTTGTATTGCTTCTTAGTTCGCCCGTTGGTTACGGTTTGTAGATTTCGGATTCAGGATAAAAGTCAAGCCAGGCCCAATCGTAAGCTGATGAACTTGGAACTGGCTGCATAGACGCTCCTTTGAGCGGCCCCTCCGTAGCCAAACCCAAATCGAGATCCCAGGTTGACCCCGTCTCAGCATCGGTTAAGATACCATTCTCAATCTTGAAAGTGAGTGTTTGCTCGTCGATTTGGCGAACGTAAGCATAGTAAAGATCGTCGGCCGCCCACACAAATATAGGGATATCACCCAACATATCATTCAGGATCACTTCAGAGGCTACATCGCGATAATAGAAAGCCTTGGCTTTATTGGCCAAGAGGAGCCCGATCACAAAGTCTGGATCAAATCGCTGCCTAACGCCTACGCGTGAAACGTCGCTAATCATGGCTAGAGTATAGGGGTGCGCTTCTTTCCAACTCTCCCAGGTGGATATCTGTGAAGGCAGTAGAAACAGTTCCACACCTTTCAGCTCTCCGTCAAGAGCACGACCCCAAGGTTGCGACCAGATCGACTTGGTTTCATGGTCGTACCAAGTCATAGCGTTCATGAAGAGGCTGCCTGCGTTGCCGAAAGTGTGGGATTGGCCATCAATGCGCCGGTCGTGCACGAGACCGGTGTAGCATATCGGTCACCAAGTGACCAGGGTTGGGATACCTGCGAGCTCATCGTCAACCATTTCTCGATAGCGTAGCACGCTAATCGGGTACGCTTTTACTTCACCATCCCAGGCGACACCTAGTACCAGCTCTTTATCTTCCAACGGTGCTTCCGAAGCTGGAGCAAATTCGGGTGAATAGATCGGATTTATGCTGTCAAAGCCAAGGATAAAGCTAAACGAATAATTATCTTCCATCATTATCCGCCGGTTGATAGGTGCAGGGGAATCATCTGGCTCTTGGGTGCTCGCTTCCCCAATGCCCGGAGTCGGCACAAGTATAGTCGAAGATACATGTGTCCCGGCTCCTTCTGGTTCAGCGGCTGCTGTACAGGCGGTGAGCATGATTAGGAATAACAAATAAGATCGACGCCACATATTGCTTCAAGTGTACGGCCGAAACGCGCCTTGTCTGTAGAAAGCAATACACTCACGGGCGCTTGACGCGTTGTCGTATCAACTTCTTGCTCATAAGTGATCTGGCTCACTGTTTTCTCGATCGTCCTGGCGTAGTCTGTAATTTACAGCAGCTTCATAATGGGAAAAGAGCTCGAGAATCTTGGATTAACGCAGGGTAAAGATGCGCCAAAATAAGCTGGCCAATGTTGCAGGCTCATTTGGTCTTATGAAGCACCGTGTAAGGTTTGACTGACTTTCTATGTCTATTGAGCGAATTAGGAATGAGCATGGTGAACATAGGTATATATATTTCGTGGCGATCGATTTAAGGGAAAGCAAATGATTGGAAGGATAAGAGAGCGGAATACATTCTGGGTGTTCTTGTTATTCGTCGCTGCTTTTTTGGTGGCTTGTAATGCTGCCGGAGGTGTGGAGCCAGCAATTGGCAATAGTGATTCTGCAGTGTCTATAGCTGAAATGCAGGATGGGGAGTCAACCCCATCTGTGGCCGAAGTTGAAGATGTATCCAGCGCAGAAGAGCCTGAAGAATTGCAGGTTATTGAAGCAACCGCCACTGCGACTCCGGAGGAAGATATTTCCTCCAGCGAGGAAACTGGGGTTGGTGAGTTGAGCGAGGATGCAGGTGACGGCGAGGCCGAAGCGGCTGTCGAGAATACGGCCGAACCTGCAATAGAGGAGCAATCGACGGAAACGCCGGAACCTGTTGTGGAGGTTCAACCGACGGAAACAATAGAGCCCATTGTCGAGGATGGTATATTCTTACAAGATGACCGGCCCGAAGACCTGAGGTTTGTGACGGAGGACTGGAATACAAATTGGGAGCGGCATACTATTAGCTACGAGGAATTATTGTCAGGAGGCCCACCACGTGATGGCATAAGGTCAATAGATGATCCGATGTTTGTTACGATTGAAGAGGCAGGTTCATGGCTGATCGGCAACGAGCCGGTAATTGTCCTGGAAATTTATGGAGACGTTCGTGCATACCCGTTGCAAATCCTAACCTTCCATGAGATCGTCAATGATGTCGTAGGAGAGGTGCCGGTGATCGTGACATTTTGCCCCCTTTGTAATTCGGCTCTGGTTTTCGATCGTCGCCTGGATAGCGAAACGTATGAATTTGGTACTTCAGGCTTGCTGCGCAACTCCGACCTGGTCATGTATGATCGCACGACCGAGAGTCTGTGGCAGCAGTTTACAGGCGAAGGAATTGTGGGGGATCTTGCTGGCCAACAGTTAACGTTCCTTGCCTCATCCCTGGTCAGTTTCGACGATTTCAAAGAGGCTTTTCCAACGGGAATGGTGTTGTCGCAAGATACAGGGTTTGATAGACCTTATGGTATTAATCCTTATCCGGGTTACGATACTTACGATAGCCCCCTGACGGCGGGCGGCAATATTGCGCTCCTTCAACAAGAACAAGACGGCCGATTACCCGCGGCTGAAAGGGTTGTTACTGTGTCCTTGGCCGATGCGGGAGTCGATGTTGCTTATCCGCTGAGCATATTGTCAGAAGTATCAGTCATCAATGACCAGCAGGGCGGGCAAGATATGGCGATCTTCTTCAAGCCTGGAACTTCTAGTGCACTTGGTGGACAGATCATAGCCTTCGCTGAAGATGTTGGCGCGACCGGGGTCTTTGATGCAAACCTGGAAGGGCAGAAGCTGACGTTCAGCTATGAAGACGAGAAGATAGTTGATGACGAAACTGGGAGTACCTGGAATATTCTTGGGCAGGCGACTGATGGCCCCTTGGCCGGACAGACGCTGAAGCCCCTTGTTCATGGAGATCATTTCTGGTTCTCCTGGGCTGCTTTTAAGCCTGAAACCATTATATATCAGAGTTAAATTTCCTGTCATGGTTACTGGGCTAGGCATCCAGCGTATCCGGCGACCAAAACGACCTAAAGGGTGATTAATGCCAAAGGACGAGATACGTCCCCTTTGGCGACTTCTAATGGCCGCGACAAGTCAGCAAGAGGGTGTTACTCTATCTTGTGACGATTGTTTCGCAATACTGGAGTATCTGGCCGACATGCATGCCAGAATAGGCATTAGCCTAAAGCTGCTGCGTCTGATGGCCAAAAACCATCTGTCTTGCTGTCCTGATTGCCGCCAATATTATCGCCAGAGGTTAGAACAGCTGGAGAGTCTTCAGGTGGCCGCAGCAGAGACCGCCAAAGAACCACCCTGATGTCTCTATAGCTGAGACTTCGTTCTACTATCAACGACTTTATTACTCAATAAGTTAGATGAGGAACCATGCAAGAAATCCAGTCCCATTTAGCTCCATCCCCAACTAAGGTGTATGCAGACCATGTCTTTTTTGAATTAACGCGAAGCATATGTCCAGAATGCCGCCAGGTGGTGGATGCGCACGTTCTTCTACGTGACGATAAGGTGTACATGCGTAAGCGCTGTCCAGACCATGGTCAATTTGAGGCGCTGATCTATGGGGATGCTCAAGCTTATGTTGATTCCGCGCGGTTTAACAAACCGGGGACTATTCCTCTCAAATACAGCACTGAGGTGATCCACGGCTGTCCACATGATTGCGGTTTGTGTCCCGATCACCAACAACACGCTTGTGTAGGCATTATTGAGGTCAATTCGGCATGTAACATGGACTGCCCCTTATGCTTCGCCGATGCCGGAGCGGGCTTCAATTTGAGCCTAGAAGATGTAGAAGGCATTCTTGACCATTTTGTGGATACAGAAGGTAATCCCGAGGTATTGCAGTTCTCCGGTGGAGAACCAACGATCCATCCTGACCTGGTAGCCATGATGCGTTTAGCGCTGGAACGCAATATCAGCCATATCATGATCAATACGAACGGCAAACGTATCGCCCACGACGACGAATTATTGGCCGAGCTGGCGGAAATTCGGCCAGCGATCTATTTTCAGTTCGATGGTTTTGAGGAAGAAACATATCGTCGCATTCGCGGTGAGCCAGTTCTACTACCGGAAAAGATTCGCGCGCTCGACCGGCTGGCTGAGGTAAAATGCCCTGTTGTCTTGGTGCCGGCGATTGAGCGAGGGGTAAATGACCACGAGGTCGGCCGTATAACCCGCTTTGGACTGGAGCACCCCGCTGTCTTCGGCATTAACTTCCAGCCTGCATTTCACTCAGGCAGACATATGCAGCACGATCCGTTAAAGCGTATGACCATCCCCGATGTGATCAGATTGTTGGAACAGCAGACAGATGGTCTTTTTATGCAGTCCGATTTTGCTCCTGTACCTTGCTGTTTCCCTACTTGTAACTCGGTGACCTATGCTTACGTCGAAGATGATACGGTTCTGCCTCTGACTCGGGTTCTGGATGTAGATGATTATATCGACTACATAAGCAACCGGGCCTTGCCACGGATCGCTCCTGATGTGCAATCTGCGATCGAAGGGTTATGGTCGTCTTCAGCGGTGCCTGGCTTTGAAAAGGCAAGCCAGGAATTCTCACTATCCTGCGCCTCGTGTGGGCTAGACATCGATCTCGGTCCGCTGGCCGGGAGCATCTTCATGGTCATGTTCCAGGATTTCATGGATCCGTGGACTTTCAATCAGAAGAATTTGATGAAGTGTTGCAAAGAAATCCTCTTGCCGGATGGAAAACAGGTTCCATTCTGTGCCTACAATAATGTCGGCTATCGAGAGCAGGCCCGTGTTCAATTGGCGGCACGGCAGCGAGATCAGGCTAGAGCGCGTGCTCGTGGAGAAGCCTTTACTCCCACACCTCTGACCTTCTCATTTGGGCGGCGCCAACGCGAAAATGGGAGCAACGGCCGATTCAAATGATGATGTTTTACGACCAAACGACTGTTGACTCCAATTTCGTTAAAGCCTGTTGCGCCAACCTCTACGAGAGTGACTGGCCTAGACTGCTCTTGGGAGATTCCTTTCATCCAGGTGGATTGGAACTGACCGCTAGGTTAGGCGAAATTATGGATTTGCAAAAGGAGGAGCGTCTGCTGGACGTTGCTTCCGGACGCGGGGAAAGCACGTTGTACCTGGCTGGACGTTTCGGCTGCGAAGCAATAGGAATCGACTATAGCCCAAAATCGGTCAAGATTGCTAACGTACGGACTGCTGAGCTCGGACTCGACGGCAGCGTACGCTTTGAAGCTGCGGATGCGGAAACGTTACCATTCGCCGATAACAGCTTCGACGCTTTGATTTGCGAATGTGCTTTCTGTACATTTCCTCATAAAGAACGGGCGGCGGCCGAATTCGCTCGTGTACTCAAGCCGGGAGGCCAGATTGGCTTGAGTGATCTGACCCGAAGCGGATCCATTCCTCCACAATTAAAAAACCTCGAGGCCTGGATCGCCTGCATCGAGGATGCACTTCCGGCAATGGAATATGTAGAATTATTAGCCAAGGCAGGTCTAAAGCTACGGCATCATGAGGTGCACGATCAAGTTCTGCAAGAGCTTGCACACGATATACGAGGGAAACTGATCGGGGTTGATTTATTGTCAAAGCTACGAAAACAAGAAATTCAACAGTTTGACATATCTACAGCGAAATCAATGGCCAAAGCAGCGGAAGAAGCTGTTCGCACTGGCAAACTGGGATATGCTCTGTTCGTTGCTCAACTCGTTCCAGTCACCTAAATTCGATTCTCTATTGACTTTTAGCGTATAATCTAATATAGGACCTATTGGCCATAGCAAAGTGCAAAGGAACTGGCTACAAAGTCTGTGGCAATCTGATTCTACACGACGTGGACTGTCAAGAGCTGGAGATAAGCTTTCTGAAGACGTACATATTGATCATTTACAAAAGTGCAAAGGTAACTACTCATCCTAATCTGGCTGCGGACGTTGTCCCCACCGAGCCGCCTTTACTGCCGCGGTCTGGAAACTGGCCAGAGCCTGAGTAGTTCGCGCAGAGAAAACAGAAAAATTGACCAGCTAAAAATATAATGGGTAAGGAGAAATCATGGGTACATTGATCGTCTTAATCTTTATTATCATCGCACTTCTGGTGTTGATTGCAGCTGCAATCCGCATTGTGCCGGAGTATGAACGAGGGGTTATATTTCGCTTGGGTCGCGTAATAGGAGCGAAAGGGCCGGGTTTATTCTTTCTCATCCCTTTAGTCGATCGAATGGTAAAGGTGGATTTGCGGACCGTAACCCTAGATGTCCCTGCGCAGGAAGCGATTACTGGGGATAATGTCACCGTGAAGGTCAACGCAGTTGTCTATTTCAGAGTGCTCGATCCGGTAGATGCAATCGTTCAAGTAGAAGACTATCGTCGAGCAACTTGGCAGATTGCGCAGACTAGCTTGCGCAACGTCATTGGCCAATCACATCTTGACCAACTGCTCCAGGATCGCGAGGAGATAAATGAGCGCTTGCAGCATATCATCGATGAAGCTACTGAACCATGGGGCATAAAGGTCAGCATAGTCGAAGTAAAAGATCTCGAATTAACACCCAATATGGTACGCGCAATGGCACGAGAAGCAGAGGCTGAACGAGAACGGAGGGCGAAGATCATCAGCGCAGAGGGAGATAAGCAATCTGCAGAACGATTGGCAGATGCTGCGCGAATGATGAACTTGGAGCCAGGGGCAATGACGCTCCGTTATTTACAGACGCTTGCCGATATAGGTATTCAAAACAATACAACCGTAGTATTTCCGCTGCCGATAGATTTGATGGGACCGCTCATGAGGTTGGTAAACGGTAAAGATGTAAACTCTTCGTCAGAAGATGCAACCTGAGCGCAATCACTGACGAACGAGTCTCATCCGGCTGCTAACTAAAGATAATCCAGAAAAACAACAGCATAATAGAGGTGTGAACAAAATTTAGTTCACACCCTTCGCTTTAGACCAAGAAATCTGGCAACTAAAGTGAGAAGCTTCCTTCGACAGAAAGAACAACGGGTTTGACCTCGCTGTTCGCTATTACACGTTCGGCCCAAGCGTTCATATCCTGAGAAATCGGCGGCCATGTACCGAAATGGCAAGGGATAACAACTTTTGGTTGCAAATAACCTAGCGCAGACAGAGCATCATCTGGGCCCATCGTAAAATTGTCTCCAGTCGGAATGATTGCAAGATCTATACCTGCAGCTCCAATCAAAGACATATCGGTAAACAACGCTGTATCTCCAGCAATATAAATCGTATTGCTAGCTGTTGTAACCAAATAACCACCCGGATCGCCTCCATAACTACCATCCGGCAGACCAGAGCTGTGCAGAGCAGGGGTCATTTTTACCCTGCCAAAAGGGAAATCATAACCGCCGCCTGTGTTCATAGCCCACGTATTGTCATGGCCCTGGGCATTAATCCAATTGCAAATCTCAAAATTGCCGATGACCTGAGCTCCTGTCCGCTTTGCCAGGGGTACCGTATCGACAATGTGATCGGCATGACCATGAGTCTGTAAAATGTAATCTGCAGCTACCTCGTCGGCCGAGCGCAACGCTGAGGGATTATTAACCGAAAAAAAAGGATCAACAACGACTTTTGTCCCATCAAAATCGAGAGAAAACGTGGCATGACCATGCCAAGTAACCTTAATTGTCACAACAACCTCCTAACTCAATAAAAACAACAAATATCAGAACGCACCAATTCAGGAAGACCCACAGTGTACAAGCCGCACTTGCGACCAATGAAGGTCCTATGAAATTATACCAGAAATGCAGGGCAAGGTTGGATAGAAAACGGCCGCTTCCGGAATGGGAAACGGCCGCTTACAAACAAACTACTGAGATATAAGAAAATCTTATATTCCAAGTCGCGAAGCAGCCCGTTGGCAACCAGGCCTTCCCCCGGCATCCAACCAAGCTTCGAGCGTATCACTTCTGCTGGCGCCGGCCTGTGCATCAGCATAAATACCTTTTGCCCACTGATAATACCGTTGCGTCTCATTGGGCCAGTTGGCATAGTCGCCGCCTGAAGCCGCGTAGCCGCCGTTGTATCCGGCAAATGATAACAACATATCGCCCCCTGTATAGCGCAACTGTTCGTTGAGAAAGTTTAGACCGCGAAAAGCATTCGTATCGGGATCTAGCATGTTCTCACTGCCCGTGAAGTGAAATGGCATCACCTGGAACAGCCCGCGAGCTCCTGCCACAGATACAGCCTGCGGATCTCCACATGACTCTATCTGCATGATAGTTGCTACAGCGTTTGGATCGAGATTATGTTCTGCAGACCATTGTGCAATTTCACTTTTCCAATGTTGGATTTCTGGAGTAAAAAGAGGTGCTATCGCATTCACACCAGCGACTTGTGCTACAGTGATTTGGGATTCTTGTGTGGTTTGAATTTCAGTATTTGATTGACTCATAATTGTTTCTTGCGTGCCAGCTGAACCGGTGCCAATATTTTTTGGTACCGCCAACAATGCCAAGGAGGTAGCCACCATTAAAACCAAGCACAGGACTATGACAACGCGTTGTTGAATCTGCTTGACCGGATCTTGGTTCCAATCTAAATAGTTATATTCATCCTGCTCAATAATCGTTGTTTCAAAGCTGTCGAAGGTATCTACAAAATTAGCCATTTAAAGCCTCACGTTTTACCCATAAGTGTGAATCTAATCTTAGTTAGACCTGCTTTATCATGTAAAAAATCTGATTCCGTTCTCCGATGTTTCATTTTCTGTCACTCGCCTGTAAGCCTCCGCGATTGGCAGGATTTACTCTG
>JAACFF010000142.1 GCA_009937635.1 Chloroflexota bacterium | reverse complement strand
GAGCTTATCTTCTGCTCAAACCGTGGTTTGATAAGAATAAAATCTTTGGCAAGGCGGAGGAAGATTGACATCCGTTCCCTTTTGCGCCGAAAGCATTAACAGACTCCTACAAAAGGGCCTTGTGCGCAGATTACGTAGATTGAATGTTAGTAAGTGATTCTTGCCAGATGCGGGGCGCATTGGAAAATGGTCAAGGCCGCATAGAGAGGGTGATACATGCAGCAAGTAGAAATCTGTGTGAAAGGCCATATCGATACCACGTGGTCTGAGTGGCTTGATGGCATGGCGATTATCCATACGGATGAAGATGAGTCGATCCTGGCGGGGGAGGTGGACGATCAGTCTGCGTTGTATGGATTGTTGAGTAAATTGAGAGACATGGGTCTGGCGCTGGTGTCGGTGCCTAGCGAAGACGTGGTGGGAGAGGTCAAGCAAAGGTCACGCCAAGGGGCAAAGGTGCAAATTCTTACGGCCTTATGCTGGCCAGCATAGATCATTTTGCGGATGGTGAACGGGTGATTATGGCGCAGGTTCCCACAAAGGGGGTAACCACGCTTTACCCGATCATCGGCGATTTATTTGGGCTGACTGGCATTGATCGGATTTGTGATTCTTACGATATGGGCTATTGTGCGAGGGCGCAAGAACAAGGCTGCCGTGGCCGTGGGGGTGGAGGATCTAGCTCCGGCACATTAGCGCTGTGATGTCTCTGGGGGCCAAACAGGCCCTGGTACCGCGGCGCCAGGGCCTGTTGCAAGACTTAGCGATAATTAGCTTATGTCGTTCATAAAATCATCCATATCCACTGCGCTCAGGACCTTCAATTGACCAACCTGACACAATTTGATCCTGCCAATTCGGCGTTTCGCCCGCCTCGCCGACATCACGCGGTGTTTCGAACCAACGGCTTTTGGTCCCAAGTTTCCGGTAGCTCAAACTCTTGTAGAGTCCAACAAGCTTTTTATCACCCTTGCGTAAGTCTGTTGTCCAGGGCTTCCAGCCCCCATGAATCCATTTGGCTCCTGCAGTTGGCGGCCGTTGCCCACGAAGCGTCCTCAAAACAATTGTGATGATACTTTCTAGCTCATTCAGAATCTCTTGCCCTTTTAATGGATGGATCACGTCATGAAGTTTGTATTCTACCTGGAGTGGATCGTAGTTGGCAAATTGCTGACCAAAGTTTTCGCCCAACCAATTTCTCCAACGCTTTTCTAGCCGTTTTGGAACCCGCCCGTAAAGCTGATTTCCTTCGGCGTCAGTAATGCCGCGCAGTATCATGGTTTGAATATAGGGGCGCAGCGCTGGTATCGGATGGTGCCCCGTATCCTCTTCGAAATCGGCCCTTGGGTTATCTGTCAACAAATCATGGAAGGAGAGAGCCATCACCGGACCGGCTACTAGAAAGCCGTAGGCATCGGCAAAGATTTCCTCTAACCACGAGCGGCGCCAATCCCATTCCCAAACCCCGGCCTGATTTAAGTGCTGATGCAGCTCTTCCTGAACAGAGCGACCCGTGCCAGGCATGTGCCCTTTCCAGAATAGATGGTGGCCTACTTCATGGGGAATGGCCAGTAGATCACGCGACACCCTTCGAACATTCCATTCATCGACCGGGTGATCGTCATAATCCGCCAGCATGGTGGCGTAAGCGACACTGATTAATACGACCTCCGCATAAGGAACCGGGCGGATGGAGATTTCTTCCTTCAAATAAGTGATGATTGGTGCTTGATCTAAAAACCCGCTGTCGACAGCCTGCCCCAACGCATGCTCGGCGACAATGTCCGCCATATAAAGGTTGCCTGCCTGGGCATCAATTAGCCTGCTGCTTGAAACTTCACTTGTTTTTTCCTTCTCAGGGGGAAGCGTTCGTTGTTGGATCAAGGATTGAATTGTCCAAAGATCCCGGGACGCCTCATTCAACAGCTTGCGCCACAAGTATCTTCGTGAATAACCCTCGTAGCTATTATCATTGTTCTGAAGATAATCGGCCGCATCTTTCGTGAATTTAATCAAAGATTTTATCAGAAGTCGACCGATTTCTCTTTGCCGGTATATGTATTCAGGTTCTCTTATCACCCACATCCAATAGCTATCTGGTGACACCTCCACCCGCAGCTCTGATGGTTTCGGTGGTTTTTCCTTATCGGGTAGAATCTCTTCCGCAATTGCGAGCAAAGCGTTCTTTCTCTTGACCCAGTTGGAAATATCATTGGAATCTATTTTATCTTTCTTCTTCATGGCCACAAATCCTCCAAAACTTTACAAAGGGGTCCTGTTTGCCTCGTATTGTAGCACAATTTCGCGATGGGCGGGTACATTGCACAAAAGTGAGGCTTGTAAGTCTTCATCTGCAATCTTGGTCGCACGCTGTTGCAGTAGTTGATAAGCCCTCTCCAGAATCAGCGTCGCCCTATCGTCCTGTCCGGCCCGTAAAACCTGATAGCAAACTAGATAGACCTGTAATGGCCGTTCAGCTCCGGACAGATCAGGGTCAACCTCCAGGTAAGCCAGAACCTGCTCAATGTAGAACTGTGCTTCTGACTGTTCCCCCGTGGCCAGGCTCGCTAAGGCCAGTCCGGCCTGGTCTTCAACCACGTAGTGCCCCTGGCCCAACTCTAAGCGCAAGGCCAATGCCTGCTCAAATCTGGCAATTGCCTTGGCAAAATTGCCCAAGTCCAAATCCACAAGGCCCAGTTCATTGAGGATGGTGCCTTCGGTCGTTCGGAAACCAATCTTGCGGCAAATGGCCAATCCTTGTAGTAGAAAATCCCGAGATTGCCTGAGATGGCCCAGATCATGGGCCATGATTCCCAGATTGTTTAAACAGACACCCTCTCCTTCCCGGTCGCCGATCGCTTGTGAAAGGTTCAGCGCCTCCTTCAAATGTGGCCTGGCCGCTTCATAGCTGCCCAGGTCGCAAGCCACAATGCCAAGATTATTAAGGCATATGGCTTCACCCTGACGATCTCCAATCTCACGATAATTTGCTAAAGCACGTTCATAATGCTCCTGCGCCTGGACAAAGTAATACTCGCGCCTCGCCACCGCTGCAAGGTTTCCAAAACAGAAGCTCTCCCCACGGCGGTCGCCAATCTGACGGCAGATTATAAGGGCTTGATCAGTGTAGTCCTGGGCCGTGGCGTAATCAGCCATATCCTTGGCGGCAGTGCCCAGATTCTGGAGACTGAGACTCTCACCCCGCCGGTCGCCTATCCGCTGATAAATACCAAGGGCTTGTTCCAGATGTACCAGGGCTTCAGGAAAGTCTCCTTGAAAAACTGCTACCAGTCCCAATTCTTTTACGCTGTGGGCCCGTACAAGGTCGGCTCCGGCTTCTAGCGCACGCGCGGCGGACAGCTCAAGCTGGACGCGCGCGGCCGCGTATGCACCTTGCATGCGCAATGCTCTGCCCCACTGCCGGTGTCCGTCAGCCTCACGGATCACATCATCTGCTTCCTTGGCCTTGGAGATGGCTTCCCGGGCAGCAGCAATGGCAGCATCATAGTTGCTCGTGATCAGTGCATATTCGCTTTGGCGCAAACTCACCTCCGCCTGCTGCGATATGTCCCTTAGATGGTCGGCCAGTACAGCTAGAGCTGACAGATCTTTTGCTTGATTTTGGCGGGCACCTTGCAAGTCATACACTGCCTCGCGGGACAGCAAGATGGAATAACGACCGGTAAGGTCGCTATCTGGCGTTAGGGCCAGGGCGCGGCTGTAATAATCGGCGGCTTGGCTGTTTTGATAGCTCTGGCTGGCGACATCCCCTGCCTGCTGATAGTAGTCTCGCGCCAAGTCTGCGCGCCCTGCTTGCTCGGCATGGTAGGCTAATTGACCATAGTAGGGCGACAGATCATCTTCAAAAAGATTGGCCAGAGCTTCTGCGGCGATGCGATGTAAATCCTGGCGCCTGGCGCGGAGCTGCATGCGGTAGGCGGCATCGCGCAGCAGGGCATGCTGGAAAAGGTAGCGTAATTGGCTCAGGGCAGACCAGATAACAGCTTTCTGCCCTCCTTCGAGCACCCGGGTTAAACCGCTATCTTCAGACAGCATCATGGCCAGCAGGCGAACGTCAAATTCTCGCCCTAAAACGGCCGCGCGCTCCACCCCACGCTTGACCTCTTTTGCCAGGCGGTCCAGGCGGGCTACCAATACAGCCCGCACATCAGTTGGCATTAGCTTTACGTGCTCAGCGTCCACCTCCCAGCCATTCTCAGTCAGGGTTACAAGCTCTTGTTCCTGCAAGTAGCGGGCGATTTGCTCGACGAAAAAGGGGTTGCCTTCGGTGCGTTCGACCAGCAGTTTTTGCAGGCCAGTCGCTACCGGTCCACGAAAAATTTCGGCGGCCAGTTCACTCAATTCATCATCAGATAGCAGCCCGAGATCTAATTCCTGGTGTGTGATGAACTCGTCAAGGATCGGCCCGCTCTGCTCCGGACGGGCAGTGACAATGATGGCAATAGGATATTCATTATCGACCGCACCCATAGTGAGAGCAAGTCGTTGTAGATAGCGCCTTGAGTCATCATCTAGCCAGTGGGCATCTTCCAGGATGATCAGCAGCGGCTTTCTGAGGCTCTCAGCTCGCAGAAGTGTCGTCAGGCCTATGAGCGTGTTCTCAAAGCGGCCTTGAGGATCCAATTGGGCGTAGAGAGAATCCGGCCAGTGCAAATCGACCAATGCGCCTAAGCAAGAGCGCGTGCGGTCTAGTTCTTGAACCAGCGCAGGCTGTGATTTACCCGCTATCAGCTTGTCAATGCGCCGGTTGAAAGCACGCTTATTGCGCGCTTCTGACGAGGCGGATGAGTAGCCAAAGTAATGGCGAAGCCAATAGCGAAAAGGGTTCAGCGATTGGCGTAATATCTGGTCCGATTGACAAATGATAGCCTGGCTCGGCAATGCTTCGTTTTCGTTTAATGCTTGCAGAAGGGCGGCGATCAGGCGGCTCTTGCCGATGCCGGCTTCGCCCCACATGACCAGAACGCCGGGGGAACGGCCGTCGACCAGTGGCTCAATGAAACGTTTTAACAGCACCAGTTCCCGCTGGCGGCCTAACATCGGCCCATAGACGGCCTGGCCGGTTGTCTCCTTTTGCTCAAGCAGCACAAATACTTTTTGCTTTTCGGAAAAACCTTTGAAGGCCATCTTGGCTTCGAACTCGATATCGAATTTCTGTTTGCTTTTTTGAGCGATCCCTTCGTCTAGCCAAATCTCTCCACGCGGCGCAGCCATCATGAAGCGCGCAGCCAGATTCGGGCCACGGCCGTAAGCGGTGTACTCTTCACGAAGTGGGGAACCGCTGAAACCGGCGCAGGCGATGCGGTAGGTGAGGCCGGCCTTGATGGGAATGCTGGTGCGGCTTTGTAAGGCCAGGACAAAGCTCAGCGCGCGCTCTATGTCGTTTTCATAGGAGATGGGCATACCCCAGAGCATGAATATATTGGCGCCTTTGTCGCCGAAATCCAGCCGGTTGAGCAACCCGCCATACTGCTCGGCCAACTCAAAGACGGATTGAATAAAGATGGCCAACTGGTCTTCGGAGCGTACGGAGGGCAGGCTGATGAAGGTGCTGACAACCTGACGAAATTCACCTCTGCGTTCCTGAAGCACGACGTCTCGAGGAAAAAAGCGGGCCATTAAATCGGAAGTGGCGGGCGGCAGGTTGACCGCCTGGAGCGGCGTCAAAGGTGTCGTTGGTTGTTTTAGACGGTAGTGATCAGCCACAGGATCGGCGGCAATGGAGCCTGCCAGCAGATTGAATACATCCTCGGAGAGAACGATTTGGCCCTGCTGGGCGAGATGTTCAGCGGCGGCGCAACCATCGACGGCCGTGCCCTGGAAATAATACGTGGCCCGGCTCTCGTCCTGAGACAATAGAATTCCCCAGTTGACATGCCCGCTGGCAATGCCGATCTTCACGGAGACAGTGAAGGTGCCGTATGGTGTGTCATAATCGTTGTGGGCGGTCATGTGCTGCTGCATACGCCAGGCGGTTGCCAGGGCGCGGTGGCAGGCGTCCTGCATCTCACTTGGGGATGAATTGGGCACAGCGGATGGATCGAGTGGAAAAAGGGCCAGGAATGCATCTCCGGCAAAGGTGGTGATAAAGCCGCTTTGTTCGTATACACATTTTACCAGCTGGTCGAGTATTGATTTTATGACGGACGCCAATACTTCTGCCCCATGTTGATCGTGCTGCAACAGGACGTCTGTAAGGTTTGTGAAACCGGAGATGTCGAGGAAAAGCGCGGCGGCGGGGAAATTGCCCTTTAGATTTCCGCCGGCAAGATTTTGCAAAATAAAATGTGGGACCAGGTGGTGCATATACGATTACGATTGCGAAAGCGATAGCGATTGGGAGGGCGACCAACAGGGTCGCCCCGGCTATTCCATGATGCGTTTCAGGTTGGCGTAGTCTTTTTTGACGGAGCTTTCGACCATTTTGTCAAGGAGCGGGCCCAGGAGACGGAAAATGCCGGTGGGTTGGCCGGTTATGAGGGCGCTGACGTGGGAACCGGGATCTGCGCTTTCTACAGTACGGGTGAAGGTGATGGGAAATGTGCCAGTGATAGTCTTGCCTTTGATCAGGTGCCCGGGTTCGTATTCTACGATTTCAAAGTGGGATTCGATGCGACGGCCGAGGAAGGATGCTACTTGTACATAGGTGGAGCCAACTCCTAATGGACCGGTGGAGGTTATGGTGGCTTCGCGCATGCCGCCCTGCCATTGGGGGTTGTTTTCAGGGTTGCTGATATAGGCGAAGACTTGGTCAGGCGGGCGGTTGATGTGGATGTTGATTTCGACTTTGGTCATAACGGATCAAAGGCTGAAAGCTGGCCGCGGTCAGCTTTCAGATTAAGCATCGTAGGTTGTCGACGTTACGTCTCCGCCACGGCCGGTCCAGTCGGTGTGGAAGAATTCGCCGCGGGGGGCGTCGAGGCGTTCATAGGTGTGGGCGCCGAAGTAGTCGCGTTGGGCCTGGAGCAGGTTGGCGGGCAGGCGTTCGCGGCGGTAACCGTCGAAGAAGGCCAGGGCGCTGGACATGGCGGGCACCGGGATTCCCAGGCGTACGGCTTTGGCGACAACGCGACGCCATGAGTCCTGGGCATTCTCAACTTGTTCTTTGAAGTAAGGGTCAAGCAGCAGATTGGTCAGTGCCGGATTCTGATCGTAAGCATCTTTGATCTTGTCCAGGAAGGCGGCGCGAATGATGCAACCTTCGCGCCACATGAGGGCGATGTTGCCGTAGGCGAGGTTCCAGCCGTACTCTTTGGAGGCAGCGCGGAAAAGCATGTAACCCTGGGTATAGGAGATGATCTTGGACGCGTACAGGGCTTCGCGGATGTCGTCGATGAATTCGGCCGTTTCCCCCTCCAGTTTTCCGGCAGGCGATCCTAATTCTTTTGAAGCGGCAACACGTTCTTCTTTTAGCGCGGATAGGAAGCGGGCGAAAACTGCCTCGCCGATGAGAGTAAGGGGTGTGCCCATATCGAGGGCGGATGCGGCTGTCCACTTACCGGTGCCTTTCTGTCCGGCCGTATCAAGGATCTTTTCGACGAGGGGATCGCCCTCTTCGTCACGGTAGGCGAGTATATCGGCCGTGATTTCGATTAGATATGAACTCAGTTTGCCCTCATTCCAGGCGGCAAATATGTCACTCATTTCCCCGGGCTGCAAGCCTAGGGCATGGCTCATGAGATCATAGGCTTCATTGATTAACTGCATGTCACCGTATTCAATGCCGTTGTGAACCATCTTGACGAAATGACCCGATCCTTCTTCGCCCAACCAGTCACAGCAGGGCGTGCCGTCCTCGACTTTGGCGGCGATATCCTGCAGGATCGGCTTTACGTGCGGCCAGGCCTCCGCGGCGCCTCCCGGCATGATGGAAGGCCCGAAGCGAGCACCTTCTTCGCCGCCGGAAACACCGGTGCCGACGAACAGGATTCCTTTTTCCTGCAGTTCGTGCATGCGGCGAGTGGAATCTTTATAGTATGAATTGCCTCCATCAATGATGATGTCACCCTTTTCTAAAAAGGGAACAAGCTGCTCGATGGCGGCGTCTACAGGCCAACCAGCTTTGACCATGAGCATGATCTTACGCGGCCGTTTTAATGTGCCAACCAGTTCCTGTTGCGAGTGCGTGCCGATTACTTTGGTGCCCTGGGCCTCGTTGGCCATAAAGCGGTCGACTTTGCTGGTTGTACGGTTGAAGACGGCTACTGTGTAGCCATGATCATCCATGTTTAAAACAAGATTTTGTCCCATTACTGCAAGACCTATCAGCCCGATGTCCGCCTTTGTCATAATTGTTGCTCCTAAATTCATCGTTTGGATTGTTCAGGCAATTGTAATACTGATTGGTAAATATTCACAGACATATCTTTTGATTTGCAGATGAGTGTGGTTTAATTGGGCAAGATGAGCGAAGAATAATTAATTGCTGAATTGTGAATTGTTGAATTGATGACGATTTTAGGAGAGGAAGAAAATGGCATTCTCAATCCCAAGTATGTTGCTGAAGCAACTCTATACTTTTGGTAGTCTGGAAAATGTAAACGGCAGTGTGAAGTTTTCGGTTAAGAATCGGCTCAGCGACGCGACTATCACCAGCATCGACAGGCTGAAACTTAGCGGGAATGATGTACCGCTGGATAAAGTTACGCTTGATCTGGGAGATGGGGAGGTGTTTACGCCAGCGCAATTGAGCGCAACTCCTATTGATTTTCCGCTGCGACGCGAGTTGGATATTTACTCGGCCATCGATCCGTTGCCATTGGGCAAACATAGGATTGAGATTCATTTTACGACAAAACCGTTTGGCAGCTTGAAGCTGAAGGTCGACGGAGCAATTAGCGAGAAGAGAGAGGAGCAGCTGAAGATTCCTCGCAGCCGTACGGACGATTATGGCGAGGATATTATTCGCGAGCGCCAGGGTTTCGTGGAGGAGTTCACGGGCCAGAAGTTGGAGCATGTGCCCCACTACTCATTTGATCCGCATGTCTTGAAAGGGAATATTGAGAATTTCACCGGGGTGGCTCAGATCCCGTTGGGCTTTGCAGGGCCGGTAACGGTTAATGGGGAATATGCAAAAGGGGATTTTATCGTGCCCATGGCGACGACAGAAGGGACGCTGGTCGCCTCTTATAACCGGGGTATGAAGATCCTCAACCGCTCCGGTGGGGTGACGGCAAGCGTTGTGGCGGACGTTATGCAGCGAGCGCCCGTTTTTGTTTTCAGTAATGCGCGCGAGGCACGAGAGTTTGTTGGTTGGGTGGAGGATAATCTTGACAATATTCGAGATCGTGCGGAAGCGACGTCAAGCGTGGCCAAATTGGCTTATATCGATCCTTATATGGCCAGTAAATTTGCCTATCTGCGCTTTAATTTCAAAACGGGTGATGCCGCCGGGCAAAATATGGTAGGCCGTGCGACCTTCGCAGCGTGTAGTTGGATTATCGACCAGTATCCGGGCATTAAGCATTTCTACCTGGAGTCCAACCTGGCTACGGATAAGAAGGCGTCGCAAGTGAATATCATGCATACACGAGGTAAAAGAGTGACGGCCGAGGCGGTGGTCAAGCGGGATGTGCTGCTGCAGAATATGCGGGTAGAGCCTGAGACGCTGTTTTACCATTCAGGCGTGGCTAATATCGGCGCTATTCTGTCAGGCGCTAATAATAATGGCGCTCATTCCGCCAATGGGATTACGGCCGTGTTTATCGCAACGGGGCAAGATGTGGCAAATGTATCCGAGTCCTCGGCTGGAATTCTCTACACAGAGTTGACGCCGGAGAAGGACCTGTACATGTCAATCACGATTCCCTCGCTGATTATAGCGACGTATGGGGGTGGAACGGCTTTGCCCACGCAGCGTGAAAGCCTGGAGCTGCTTGGTTGTGTCGGCAGGGGAAAGGTCAATAAACTGGCGGAAATTATTGCGGCCACTGTTTTGGCAGGTGAAATCTCGTTGGCGGCGGCGATCTCTTCTTCAGACTGGGTGTCCAGTCATGAGAAGTATGGGCGGAATAGATAGGGGATAGGTGCCAGGGGCTAGGTGTCAGGTAAAAGGCCAGTCAGGCGGGCGCGGTGTAGGGTTTTGTGGGCGGATTGGATGACGGGTTTGTCGACCATACGGCCGTCGAGGGAAAAGGCGCCGATCCCCGCTGTGGCCTGTTCATGATAGACTTTGACGAGGCGTAGGGCTTGTTCGATCTCGTCGGGGGATGGGGAGAAAAGGCGGTTGATGGGATCGAGTTGGCGCGGGTGGATGGCCATCTTGCCAGTGTAACCCAATTGCCGGGCGACTTTGCATTCCTGTTGTAGTCCTTCCAGGTCATGATGGTCGACATATACCATGTCTATAGCGTGCAGGTTAAAGGCGGCGGCGGCGGTCAGCAGGACGCTGCGCGCGTAGAACATCTCCCAGCCGCCGGGGGTGCGGATGGCGCCACTGTCGGCGGCTAAGTCCTCTGCTCCGAAGAGTAGGGCATCGAGGCGGGCTGAAGCTTGGGCTATTGCCTTGAGGTTCATGATGCCCAAGGCTGTTTCGACGAGAGCCAGGAGACGAATCGAGCTGGACTGCCAGCCCTGTTCATGTTCGGCAGCGGCCAGGTAAAGCTCTATTTGCTGTAGCTGTTCGGCGGATTCAACTTTGGGCACAACATAGCCATCAGGCTGGGCAGGTAAGGTCAGGTCTATATCTTTCTGCCAGAAGGGGGTGCGCGGTGGATTGATTCTGATGAGGCGTTCTATACGGCCGAATGTTATGTTAGACAGGGCCGTTGCCACGGTTTGCCGGGCAACGTCTTTCTGCGCAGGAGCGACTGCATCTTCCAGATCTAGAATCAGTGTATCAGCCGGCAGGGTTGCTGCTTTCTCGATCTTTTTCTGGCTGTCTCCAGGAACGAATAATAGGGAACGGCGGGCGGAGTGTGGTGCTGCCATTGGCTCATTTCTCCTTGAGTGAGGGCTGGGGAATGACCGGCACATGGCCACGCTTGTAAACCATAATCGTGCGCCGGAAAGAAATAACGACAGTTCCTTCCTGGTTGTAGCCGATGGTTTTGACGACTACGATGCCACGATCGTGGCGGCTCTTTGATTCGCGTATGCTCAGCACCTCGGACTGGGCATATATGGTGTCGCCTTCGTAGACAGGGGCGGGCAAGCGAACGGCGTCCCAACCGAGGTTGATGGCGTTCATGGAGACGTCTGAAACGGAGAGACCGGTTACCAAGGCGATTGTAAATGTCGAATCGACCAAGGGTTTCTTGAATGCCGTCTGCGCCGCATAGTGGGCGTCAAAATGGATGGGGTTGGGGTTTACGGTTAGTAGTGTAAACCAGATGTTGTCTGTCTGGGTGACGGTACGGCCGAGGGCGTGGCGGTAAATGTCACCAACTTGGAAGTCTTCGTAAACACGACCTTGCCAGCTTTCCTTGGTTGTCATGGGTTTTCCTCCTTTTTTCATCAAAGATTTCGCGGACTTCGCAGATTGGTTTTGGGACGCGGGTGAACACGGACAAGGGTGTGTTTGGTGATGCTGCTTTTTTTAGATGACACCGGATTTCCTTAGTTGACTGGTTTGTTCGTCGTCGTAGCCGAGTTGGGTAAGGATGGCTTCGGTGTGTTGGCCAAGGGCGGGAATGGGATCAAGGCGCGGTTCGACGTTTTCAAATGTAGCTGCAGGGCGTAGGGCAGGAATTGGGCCGACGGGCGAGTCGACTTGCTGCCAGCGCTGGCGGGCAAGGAGTTGGGGATGGTCTAGGAACGAAGGCACGGTGCGCATCTCCGCGTTGGCAATTCCAGAGTGATCGAGACGTGCGAGGGCTTGTTCTTTGGTCAATTGAGCGAACAGATCGCCTATGATTTTGCGTAGGGCCGGGCGATTGGCAACGCGCAGGCTGTTGTTGTTGAAGCGGGGATCGAGGGCGAGATCCGGCTGTTCTAATACGTTTTCGCAGAAGAGTCGCCATTCGCGTTCGTTTTGAATACCCAGCATTATGACCTGGCCATCTCCAGAAATAAATGGACCGTAAGGGGCAATGGCGGCGTGTTTGGCACCGTGCCGTCCTGGGGCCGTACCGCCCATGGTATAGTAGCTGGGAAAGCCCATCCATTCGGCTAATGCCTCCAGCATAGAAATTTCAATGACCGTGCCTTCTCCTGTATGCCCACGAGCGATTAGCGCTGTTTGGATAGCGCCGAAGGCGACCACGCCGGCGGCGATGTCGGCCACGGGGATACCGGCTTTGGCGGGTGACTCTTCGGTTCCAGTGATCGCAAGCAGGCCTGCTTCGGCCTGGATGAGCATGTCGTAGGCCTTCTTGTCACGATAAGGTCCAGTTGCGCCATAGCCGGAAATGTGACATATGATGAGGCCAGGATACGCCACGCGCAAACGTTGTTGATCGAATCCAAGCCGGGCCACGGCACCAGGGGCGAGGTTGTGAAGAAAAACGTCTGCCTGTGCAAGCAGCTTTTCGAGAATGATTTTGCCCGTTTCTGATTTGAGATTCAAGGTCAGTGATTCTTTGCTGCGATTTATCCAGACGAAATGACTGGACATGCCACGAACTGTTGCGTCATAGCCCCTGGCGAAATCGCCGGTACCGGGCCGTTCGATTTTGATCACGCGCGCGCCCAGATCGGCGAGCTGCCGGCTGGCGAATGGGGCGGCAACAGCTTGCTCGAGGGAAACGATGGTAATGTGTGCCAGAGGTTGCATATTGCCCACCTACTTAGAACGAGCGTGGTAAACCCAGAACATGTTGGGCGATATAAGAAAGGATCAGGTTGGTGGATATCGGTGCGATCTGGTAGAGGCGCGTTTCTCGAAACTTCCGTTCAACGTCATACTCGCGGGCAAATCCAAATCCGCCATAGGTCTGCATGGTCACATTGGCGGCTTCCCAGGAGGCATCGGCAGCCAGTAATTTGGCCATATTGGCTTCTGCGCCACAAGGACGGGAATCATCGAATAAACGCGCGGCTTCGTAGCGCATCAGATCTGCGGCCTTTATATTGACGTAGGAGCGAGCGATTGGAAATTGAATGCCTTGATTTTGACCGATGGGCCGGTCGAATACGACGCGATCCTGGGCATATTTCGTCGCTCGATCGACGAACCAGTAGCCGTCACCAATACATTCGGCGGCAATGAGGATGCGCTCTGCGTTCATGCCATCGAGAATGTAGCGAAAGCCTAATCCTTCTGTCCCAATTAAGCTGTTGGCCGGGATGAATAAATCGTCGAAGAAAACCTGAGTGGTTTGGTGATTGACCATTACCTCCACGGGTTCGATGGTTAATCCATTACCTTTTGCCTGCCGCAAATCTAACAGGAAGAGGGATAGCCCGGCGCTGCGTTTTGCGACCTGATCTTTGGGGGTGGTGCGGGCTAGTAAGAGCATCAGATCGGAGTGAAGCGCGCGCGATGTCCAGATTTTTTGGCCGCGG
>JAACFF010000141.1 GCA_009937635.1 Chloroflexota bacterium | reverse complement strand
CAAGATGCCCTCGAATTCCCACGCCGGGCGCTCTTCGCCCCAATCGGCATGAACAGCGCCGTCTTTGAACCCGACGCCGTGGGCACTTTCGTAGGTTCGTCTTTCGTCCAGGCCACCGCCCGCGATTACGCTCGCTTTGGCCTGCTCTATTTGCAGGACGGTGTGTGGCAGGGCGAGCGTATTTTGCCCGAAGGCTGGGCGGCTTACACAACGACACCTACACCCAATGCGCCGCTGGGCCAGTACGGTGCTCAGTGGTGGCTGAACGCCTGCAGTGAAGCGAATGAAGCAGAATGTAGATGGCCGGAACTACCTTCTGACATCTTCTGGGCCGATGGACATGATGGCCAGTTCATTATCATCGTTCCTTCTTACGACATGGTCCTCGTTCGCCTGGGTTTCACCCTAGATGAAGGGGCTTGGGATTTAGGCGCATTTATTAGCGATATGCTGCTGGTGGTGCCCGAAGCTGGTTAACTCTTATTTGTATTCTGTTTATCTGTAAGGTAGTAAGGAGATTTGAACAATGGCAAGTGAAACGCATCCAAAGGAAGTAGGAAAGGAAAAGCAACGCCAAGCGTCTGCGATCTCTGGGGGTATTTTTCTCATTAGTCTTGGTGTTCTGTTCGTAACCGGGTGGTGGTGGCCAGGTATCATGGTCGCCATTGGCCTTGCCAGCGGCGCGGAGCTGGTATTTCGGGGCAAGGTCTGGAGTGGTATTGGCAGCCTGCTATTCTTCTGCGGCATCGCCGTCGTCGTTGAGCTCATGCGGGCGACTGACATTTCCTGGACAGTTATCGCCGCTTTCATATTGATCGGAATCGGCGTCATCATCCTCGTCAAGGCGTTCTTCCTAAGCGAGGAATAACGAGCGAGCGATGATCACTCTTTTGTGGAATGGTCCTCGCCGCATTAGGAGGACGAGCGTATGAAGGTCTCAAATGGGCCAGAATCGAACAATGAATTCGATATCAAGCGATTTCCAAGGATGCGACTGCCAGTCATTGATGTCAAGCGCATGGCCCACCGAAAACACACAGTCCACGCCATTTCTGAGTCTGTCTGTTAGTTTTGACCATGACATCGTCGATGGTGCCCCGGCTGCGCGTTTTACACAGCGCCTTCAGGAGTTGCTCCAGCAAGGTTATGGTATCCTAGGTCCAGATCTAGATGCTGGGTAAGCGGACAAGAAACCAGACGAGATAAGCGTTGCAGTTGGTTAACATGAGGAGTCGAACATGGCCACGACCATAGGTACCAAGACGGAAGCAGAAGCCGATAAGGCTAAACCAGGTCGGCGTCGTGAACTTGATGTGATGGGCATGGTCGTCGTTATGGGACTTGTAATCTTCCATTCTGCACAGATCTTCAACTATGCGGACTTCTATGTCAAAAACGAGCCGCCCAATATGGAGCATCTGAGCCAATTATTAGCAACGGTATTCATCGCCTTTGCTGGACTTTGGGGTATGCCGTTGATGTTCCTCATCGCCGGTATCGCCATCTACTATTCTCTGCGCAACCGAACGACGGCCGAATTCATCAGCGAAAGATTCAGGCGTCTCTTCATGCCGCTTGTTGTGGGCACGGTGCTGCTGGTCCCGATCCAGGTTTATACCAAGTTAAAGAGTGATCCCACTTATGATGAGTCCTACGGCCAGTTCCTTATGCGCTTCTTCAACGTCAGGCTGAGCCTCGATTTCCCGCGGTTCATAAGCGGAGCACCACCTGATGAACTTTTTGAGACCGGTCACTTGTATTTTTTGAATTACTTATTGGCCTTTACACTGCTATTACTGCCCTTGTGGCTCTACCTGAAACGACCCGAGGGGCAGCGTAAAGCAAGGAAATTGGTGGATATTCTTGTCCTTCCTTGGGCAATTTTCCTCCTTGCTTTGCCCATTGCTGCAGTCGAGGCGGCATTGGGAACTGAATATGCGGGTGGTTGGAATCGTTACGCCTATATTCCCTTCATCATCTACGGCTTTCTAATGGCGGTTGATAGGCGAATGGGGGATACGCTGCGGCGGGAGTGGAAGAAAGCACTTTTACTGGGTGCTGTTTTCTTCCCTATTTACATAGCCACAGCGTACATGCTTGAAGCGGCAATACAGTTTGACGCCCAGACAGATTACAGTTTGAGTCATGTGCTCTTTCGATTTCTCAAGGGGCTCGCCGGTTGGTTCTGGGTTGTGGCCGTTATGGGCCTGGTCCTGCACCTCAGCCACTCCAGGGCAGCGTCTAAAAAACGAAAGATGGGATCTACCTCTGGGGACGAACAGGACTCACAGCAACGGACAACATCTGCGAAAGCTTCATTTTCGGGTCGCCTGGCCCAGTACGCAGGTGAAGCCCAACTGCCCTTTTACGTTTTGCATATGACACCCATTGTGCTGATCGGGTTCTTCGTCGTGCAGTGGGAAGCAAATGCGCTGCTTAAGTTCCTGTTAATCGTTCTATCTGCGTTGATTGTTACGTTGTTAGTGTACGATATTGGTGTCAGGCGAACAACGCCAACGCGCTTGTTATTTGGCTTGAAACCAAAAGAATCCCGCGAAAAAATGCCTCAGCCTGAGCTGGATGGTTCTGAAAAAGACGCCAAACTTGCCGACAGGTAAGGGGAGCGTCGATATGAAAAAGAAAGTGCTATTTCTCTGTGGCAGCCCGCGCGGCAAGAAAAGCGCCAGCCTAACCACAGCTAGATACCTGGCCCAGTTCCTAGATTATGATTACGAGTTTGTAAACGTAGCCCGGGCCCGATTATCAACCGATCCAACCGAAGCTGAACCCGCCTTCTTGGAAGTGGCAGCTAAGATGCAGTCGTCCGACGCTGTTATTTGGGTTTTTGGGGCCTGGGTTATGTTTGTTTCGGTGAAGATGCAATATCTGTTAAATAAGCTATTTACCCAGGAGGGTTTTGACTTTAAAGGCAAGATAGCCGCCGCCGTTTTAACTTCCGTGCGTTTGAGAGATGATAGAACTCTGGAGCGGATGCGCTTTGTCAGCGAACAGCTTGGTTTTGGTTATTTGGGGGATGTATCGGCTGTTGGCAACCCATTCTTTGGCTACATTGACGACGTTACGGCGACCGAAGATACTTGCCGAGTTCTGGCAAGACGGATCAACCGTGCTCTAAGGGACGGCTATGTACCTGCTCATCACTTTCCATCAATGGATCACAAGTATCTCTCGCCAGTTCACCGGGGACCTGGCTTCTCGGTTAACGGGCCGGCGGCGCTCAAAGATGGAAACAAAACCATCCTGATCATCACTGGCAACCGCCTGGTTGAGGACCCGGCCAGTGCAGCGATTGTCGAGGCTATCCACCACTATTCCCGCAACGAGGTTGAGGTTGTTGTTCTACAAGATCGAAGCGTTGGCCCGTGTGTGGGCTGCTATTTGTGTGACTTTCGTGAAGCGGGCATCTGCGTCGTCAAAGATGAGTACGAGACAATCAAACAACGTATGCATGAGGTGGATGGCCTTGTATACGTGGGAACCTGCGCCTCCGGCGTCGTGGATCCTTATCTGAAGGCTTTCCTGGAGCGCACCTGGGGCATTTCCCACCGCCCGACGTTGAAAGAAAAATATGGTTTCGTGGTCGTTTCTGGGGGAGGGCCCTTGGAGCCAGACGCCGCACGGTACCTGCAAGGTATCCTTGCTGGTTATGGCACCTGCTGTATCACCGCCCTAACCCAGAGCGCTGCCGAACCATCGACCTTTGCAGATACCTTGTGGAGGACAGTCGAAGATTTGGATCGGGCCATGGATGAACAGTGGCAAATGACCGAGCGCTTCAGTATCCGAGCAAAGAATCGGGTGTTCCGCGATTTAGTCGCCGAAAGTGGGATGGTTCTGAAGGCCGATTACAAATTTTATCAGGAGAACGATTTATTCGACGTTCCCTCACCCAG
This sequence comes from Chloroflexota bacterium, assembly GCA_009937635.1. GTDB lineage: Bacteria > Chloroflexota > Anaerolineae > Promineifilales > Promineifilaceae > JAACFF01. Next base: position 9,588 of record JAACFF010000141.1, on the reverse strand, counting down.
CGGCAAGAACGCGCTCTGGCGACTGTTATTTAAACATGAAGGCCTGAAGGAGCGGTTGATTACCATGGGGATGGGGCGAAAAGCCAAGGATCGCGAAAAGCGGCTGGCCACTTATTTACAGAATGGTGGCCGGCTGGGAAAAGGACAAGAGATCTTGGATAGTAGATGACGTTCTTCCAAACATCACCCATTTTCCTTTATAATGTCTGAGTGAGCGAAACGTTGCTGCAGACGAAGCTATATATTCCCCCGATACGGCCGAACCTCGTTCCCCGGCCGCGTCTGCTCGAGCATCTGAATCAGGGCCTGGAAGCTGGTGGCAAATTAACCCTCGTCTCCGCACCGGCCGGTTATGGCAAGACGACGTTGATTACCGAATGGATTAACGATCACCCTACGACGAAAGGCGCATCGCTCTTTACCTGGCTTTCGCTCGACGAAGCGGATAATGACGCCCCCCGCTTCTTTAGTTACCTGATTGCCGCCTTGCAGAAAATTGATCCAAATATCGGAGCCGGTGTCTTCTCCATTCTTGAAAGTGAAGCTGATGTTCCCCTTGAGCATCTGCTAACCTCGCTGGTTAATGACATTGTCGTTTGGACTGACGAGCGTCTAGCCGAATTTAACCAGCTTGATCGCGCGCCGCAGCGGTTGATCCTGATTTTGGATGATTATCATCTGATTAGCGAATTTAAAATTCATGAATCCCTTGACTTTCTGATCGATCACATCCCTCATGGCATGCATCTGGTGATCATCTCCCGAACTGATCCACCTATGCCCGTCGGACGTTTGCGCGTGCAGCAAGCGCTTACTGAGATTCGTGAGGCTGAACTGCGCTTTACTGACGATGAGGCGCTTTCTTTCCTCAATGATTTCATGGGTTTAGATATTGCCCTCGATGATGCTCGTGCTCTTGAAAAACGTACTGAAGGTTGGATTGCGGGATTGCAGTTGGCCGCTTTGTCCTTACGTGATCGACCTGATAAACATGAGTTTATTCTGGCTTACTCTGGCAGCCACCAACACTTAATCGAATACCTGGCTCATGAAGTCCTGTCTCGCCAATCTGAAGACGTGCAATCCTTTCTCATGCAGACTTCGATCCTGGAAAAATTCAATGCTTCTCTTTGTGATACTGTCTTAGGAATTATGGATCCGAATCATAGGACCAACGAAGCGGAGACGAGAACTTATTGGGACCTGGAGAAAATCGGTGATTTCGGATTATCACCTAACTCTTGGCGTCTCCCGGCACCCATATCCCAGCAAACACTGGATTATCTTGAACAAGCCAACTTGTTCCTGGTATCTCTTGATAAAAATCGGCGCTGGTATCGTTACCATCACCTCTTCGCCGATTTCCTGCGCCAGCGGCTGCACGAAACGCAACCTGAGATCATTCCCAACCTTTTCTTGCGGGCCAGCGAATGGTACGAAACTTTTGGTGGGCTAGATGAGGCCATGAGGTACGCCATAAATGGCGGTGATTACACCCGTGCTGCCAGAATCCTTGATGAACATGTCGGATCATTCATCATGGTCAATGCCGAAGTCGATCGCGTGCTGCGCTGGGCGAGCAAGCTGCCTGTGCATGTGCGCGCCCAGTTTCCCCGCTTGTGCATCTATCATGCCTGGGCGCTGCAGTTTGAGTTCCAGCTGGACGCGGTTGAACCGACATTGGCCTTGGCCGAAGCGCATCTGGCGGATCCGGATTCATTACCCGCGGATTTTTCTGCTATTCAATTAAGAGGCCACGCAAGGGCCGTGCGGACCTATGCAGCTATACGCATACTGGAAATTGATCAAGCCTTCAAGACTTCGTTGGCAGCTCTAGAAGCCTTGCCTCATAACGATGACAAGGACGTAATGATTTTACGAGGGATTCTCACTTTGGGTCTGGGAATGGCTTACCTCGAAAAGGGTGACGTAGAGAAAGCCTATCAGGCGCTTCGCAGCGCCTTGCCCATGAACCAAAAGGTAGGCAATCGCTATGCCGCCCTGAGCTGCATTTTGCAATTGTTATATCTGTATTCAAGCCGCGGCGCTTTAAACCAGGTGGACGAAGCTGCAAAGAAAGGTCTGCTCTTGATTGATGATTGGTCTAAATCCAGAGGCCGTCACCAACGACCGGCGCGGATGGTAGCCCATTTCCAGCTGCAGAGGGGCATGGTCCAATATGAGAGAAATGAACTGGATCTAGCGACCAGGAGTTTGCAACAGGCTAACGACTATTTTGAACTGGCGCAGAGTTCGTTGCGCTTAAGGGTTTATAAATCCCTGGTTGAGCTTTACCACGCTTTGGGAGATGGAAAAAGAGCATTCGACGTTCTTGGCAAACTGAAGAGGCTCAGCCTTATAGATGAATACTCAACCCCCTATTTCCCAGCTGCTGCCTGGATCGCTCATGGAAACCTGTTGCTCGGTCAGTATGAGCCAAGTCTGAGCAACTTGTTGGCCGAGGCAATCCATTGGGCTGAATCGTTGGAATTGGGGAGCAACGACTCATTCCGCTATGAGCAAGAATTCGAATATCTAACTTTGGTGCGCGTATTGATCGCTCAGGGTAAGGCCCAAGAATCAATACCTCTGTTGACTCGCCTGCTGCAATCGGCCGAAAGCTCTGGTCGATGGGGGGACATGATCGTCGGCCTTTCACTCCTGGCCATTGCCCACCACACACAAAATAGAACCGACAAAGCCCTCACCTTCCTGTCGCAAGCGCTGAAAATGGCCGAGCCTGAACGGTACGTCCGTACATTTGTCGATCTAGGTCCAAGCATGCGTGAGCTGCTGCATTTGGCAGCCAAGCAAGGGATCGCCGCAAGCTACATTCAAGCATTGCTGGCTGCTTTCCCAGCACAGGACTTGCGAAAACAGCGACCTCCTCACACAGGGCAAATGTCCTTCCCACAGGAGTCGTCTCCCACTCAACTTGTCGAGCCGCTCAGTGATCGCGAGCAGCAGATCCTGGGACTAATGTCGGCCATGTATTCCAATCGCGAGATTGCCGAGGAGCTTCATTTGTCATTGAACACGGTCAAATGGTACGCGCGTCAAATATATGATAAACTAGGCGTTGGCGGTCGTCGCGAGGCGGTTGGCCGTGCGCGTGAACTGGGAATTCTGTCCCCATAATACAGTGTAAAAGGGAGCCCCAAAATGAGACGGCTATTTTTTATTGCCATGACCTTACTGGTGTTGAGCGCTTGCTCAGGTACAGAAACAAAGGCGGCGACGAAGGCTACACGGCTTACACAAACGGCGACGGCGACGCCCATACAGCCCACCCAGACGACAGCGATGACGGTAACGGTGGCACCAGCACAGACCACACTCCCACTTCAGGCAACGATGCAATCCTCACTGGAATCATCGGCCACTGCGATACCAACTATCGGACCAGAGGAGGGGGTTCCGCTCATTGTCGAATTGATCCCAAGTGAAACGAGCCAGGTATCTCCCATTTCTAGCCAAAACGGTATCATCAGTTATCAAAAAGGTGACGCTTTTTACATGCAAGCAGCCGATTTGGCAGAGGAACCGCTTCTTCTTGAAGATTGTTGTGTCAAACATGCACGCTGGTCGCCAGACGGCCGTTTCCTCCTGTACCTCCAAACCATCAACGATGCATCTAGCGGACAATCCGAATCGTTGCTAAAGGTTGCTGATTTGCAGGGAAACAAGCAGGTAATTCATGTCAACACCCAGCTCTCTTTCAGCGCACCTGTCTGGTCACCTGATGGCCGGCAAATTGCCTTTCGTGTCCCCACCAATACCTTCTGGGATAGATCAACAGGAAATTCAGGTGATGATGATTGGTTTAACAAGGGATTCATGCATGAAATTTGGATGGCCACTATGGACATGAATGACCGACTACAACCACCGACTTTGGCCGGTCATATTGAAACGCCAGGACTTGGATGCGGTGGCGGCGGCGAATCCTGGAGTGATCGCTTATATGATGACCAGGGTGGTTTCGCCCTCGGTTTCAAGTCGCTCCATTTGCAGTGGGCAGCCGATGACACCTTAATCTATCCCTTGAATTGTGACTATTTCAGCGGATACGGCCGTTTTGACATGAAATCAGGCCAGATGCTTGCGCGTCTTCCTGGTGAACTGCGCGGCCTGGTACTGAGCAACGAAAGAGATCGTTGGTTTGCCATCAGCGGCAGCAATCGCCGGCCTGAAGAGAGCCCAACCGCCAATCGCTTAACGACAGGCGTGCCCAGTACTATCGAAGTTGAAGAGATACCTACATCTGCTCCAGTAGAAATTGTATACGTAGGGCCCAATAACGGCCGTCTATATTTCACCTCCCGTCAGCGCATCCAACAAGAAGATTTATCCGATGAAGTAGGGTACGCACTTGGCGCATATTACAATTTTTATCATACTCAGCTTTGGTCTATTCAGCCCAATGGTCAAGATGAGCGCCTGCATTGGGAAGGCGATGATCACTCCTACAGCCGCATTAACCAGGGCAATAGTGGCGACGTTTTATTCACACGTATCGAAAACGACACGGCGCTCTTTGAGGCGGTCAACAGCGGTGTGCCTGAACAAGAGTGGCCAAATTATGCACCCCAAATCAACGTCATGCGCCAATCTGTTGCATTAGATCCCCCAATCGTTTGGTTGGAAAATACAGGAAATTTTTCAATCTGGACGCCATCACAATCCCCCTAATCTGAACCTGCTGCAGCCTATTGGGCAAATGTAGCGTAAATTCAGCTGCAAGATCTACTCGGTTTCCATCCCTTTCGGGTGGTGACAATCCATCCCTTTTTCCATTATGATGAATTTAATCGTTTATAGGATCCCCAAAAGCCCATGACTTTTCGTCGGAATCGTGCGTGGAGGATGTCAATTGGATCGTTGTCGAGTATCACTTCAACGATCATTCGTCTGTATTCAAGGAGATAAAAATGAGCGAAGAAACGGTCAGAACGGAAGAATATCAGGTAAGCGGTGACGATCTTGTGCACAAGGTTAAAGAGTTGGTACATGAAGGCAACATTCGCCGCATTATCATCAAGACAAGCTCCGGCAAACCTCTTCTCGAGTTTCCACTCACGGTAGGTGTGGTCGGTGCTGTGTTGCTGCCCGTATGGGCGGCGCTTGGTGCAGCGGCAGCCCTGGTGACTGACTGCACAATTGTCGTGGAGAAAGTGGAAAAGTAAGAGGCGAGGAGGTTCGCATTATGTCTAAACAAGAGAAAACAAATCATGAGATGATCGTCGTTTCCTTTGCCGATGAAAATATGGCCGATGAAGTCTTGGATACGATTAAAAAGATGGAAGATAAAGCGGTCGTCGACTTGAAAAGCGGTGCGGTTGTCAAGCGGGATGCTTCTGGCAAGGTCACGATCAAAGAGACCAGCGACTTTGATGCCAAACAGGGCGCTATCGGAGGAGCAATTGCGGGCAGCGTGCTGAGCTTGTTGGGGGGCAGTTTGATCAAAGGGGCGATCCTTGGAGCGGCCGGCGGTGCAATCGCCGGCAAAGTAATCGACCTGGGCCTCGATGACGATTTCTTAAAAGAGATCGGCGAAAATCTGGAAAGCGCCAGCTCGGCCGTTGTGGCCCTGGTTGATTTTGATCAAGTCGATCAGGCGATGGAAGAGTTGGATCAATTCTCAGGGGGCACAATCCTGCACCATACTCTCAGCGATGAAGTCTACGAAAAGCTTTCTGAAGTCGTAGAAGATTAGGTGATCGTTCTGGAAACCTAATGTTGGCTCATTTCTGGGGGAAATAATGAACCAAGAGAATTATAACGGACCAGGTAAATACGAGATCAAGGTCAAAGGGCATCTCGACGAAGGAAAAAGCTATTGGTTTGAGGGACTTTCGATAACGGCTGGCTTCGGCGAGGATGGCCGGCCGATCACTTCGTTTTGCGGATCGCTCACGGATCAGGCCGCCTTACACGGCGTTCTGGCCAAGATCCGCGATATGAACCTGCCGCTAATTTCAGTGATACAGGTTGATTTAGATTTGATGGATGAACGACAGACCAATGGAGTTAGAAGAAATTAACAACCTAGCGAGTTCTGATTCAACGGCTTGGAACAAAGTCGAAGAAGCAAACCAATATTCTCTGGCCAAGATTCTGGGTATCTGGGCTGCGGCAGTTCTGCCAATGGTTACCCTGAGTTGGATAGTTTTCCCAGCCGTCTCTCCCGATTTCAAGACGGATCCTTTGGGAGCAGGCTTAACGAGATTTGTGTTGCTAACGGTTGGTTTGATATGGTTGTTTGTTCTTTCCATGATCATCGTTTACCGTGAAGAAGGCGATCTACGCTGGGGGACCATCCGGCAACGCCTTTGGCTCAACACACCGCGCGATCCCAAAACAGGTCAGCCGCGAGGCCGGCTGTGGCTGTGGCTAATACCATTTATTATCTTGGGAATCGCTTATGGCATCTATTTGACGCCAGTAATAGACCGCATGTGGGTCTCAATTTTTCCATTCTTCTCTGAACCCCCGGGTTTTGGTGGAGGCGCATTCCTGGAATCACCAGAAATTCAGGTCCAACTAGTGGGCGCCTGGTGGTTTTTCCTGCTTTACTTCGTTTCCGCTTTATTCAACACTGTTTTAGGCGAAGAATTTCTCTTCCGAGGCGTGCTGCTGCCTAAAATGAACGGAGTGTTTGGTAAGTGGGACTGGGTAGCGAACGGCACTCTTTTCGGACTCTACCACCTGCATCAACCATGGAGCATTTTGGCCAGTATCATCGATGGGATCTTATTGTTTGCATTGCCTTCCCGGGTATTCCGCAGCACATGGATGGCTATCATACTTCATTCCTTGCAAAGCGTGTTCTTCTTGTTCTTGATCCTGGGGATTATTCTTGGTTTGGCGTAAGGTCAGGTGGCGCAGAATAAAAAAATGAGGGCACAAACTGCATCCAACCTGCTTATCCTTGTCTTCGTCGCCATCCTATCAACCGTATTGCTGGCTGCCTGTGGTGGCAAAGAAGACCCTAGAAATGAAGAATGTTTTGTTTAAGAAGACGAAAATAAGAAGAAAAATAGGAGTGAATCATGAAAGGTAGCAGTTCAACATCACAGAAGATTGGCTGGGTTGTTTTTTTGATCGGTGCGCTGTATATGCTGGGCTTGGGATGGTTGTATTCGTGGTGGGTGGTGCCTGCGGCGAACCAGGCAGGTACCGAAGCGTATTCTGGATTGCTGGGTTTCCTCTGGCAATTATCCGTGCCGCTAGGGGCATTCATTGTGGCTTTTGGCGCAGCCTTGATCGCCAAGGTTGAGCGCCGTGTATTGTGGCTGCTGATCCTGTTGATCGTTCTTTTTACCGCCTGGCGCGTCGTAGGCACGACAAGGCAAGTGGTACCGGCCCTTTTCGGCATCGGCGGCGGCCTGATCACGTTGTTTTTCGTGGGCTCGATATGGAATTGGGCCCGGATCCGTTCCACATTATCGGGATCAGACAAAACGGGATCGGACCTGCGCATGGTCGGATTCGTATTCTTCGTTATAGCGGCCTGGGATTTGTGTGGACTATTAGGAATGGCCAACTTCGTCCTCAGGCCGGAGCTGGCCAGTAAGTTCAATGTGCCGCTTTCCAGTACTATAAACGCGGCTTCTGGAGTGATGGTGCTGCTTGCGGTGGGCTGGGGTTTCACGTTCTTCGGGCAGTTATTGTCCCGGCAAAGCCAAGCTTCTGAAGTGGAGCGTCTTCCACGGGTCGCGACTGGCGATTAATATGACTGATCAAGGAAGTATTACCAATGAATAGCACAATCTCTTCTGACGCTTTCTCATGGAATGATATCCAAGACGAAAAGCAATATTCACTGGCCACGATCGTAGGTATTTGGGCGGCGGCGACTGTTCCATACTTTATCATGGCCTGGGTCGTATTCCCGGCTATTTCGCCGGATTTTGAAACGGACCCCATTGGAGCAGGCTACGCACGGATGGCCTCGCTAACGGTAGCCTTGGCCTGGGTATTCCTGCTGTCGCTGATCATCGTTTACCGTGAGGAGGGTGACCTGCGCTGGGCGACTTTGCAGCGGCGCTTGAGGCTCAATACGCCATTAGATCCCAAGACCGGCCAACCGCGCAGGGTACTCTGGTGGTGGTTGGTCCCTCTGGCTATTTTGCACATTGTGATCGCTGTGGCATTGTTGCCGACAATAGATGAATGGGTGTCGAACGTATTCCCATTTATTGCTCCGCCACCTGGCTATGAACTGGGAGGATTACTGCAATCTCCTGATGCCGCAGCGCTGTTCCAAGGCGCCTGGGGGATTCTGTTTTTATTCCTCGTCATGGCATTTTTTAACATCTTTGGCGAAGAGTTCCTCTTCCGCGGCGTGTTACTGCCTAAAATGAGCGGGGTGTTCGGCAAGTGGGACTGGGTGGCTAATGGCGTTGTCGGGATTTTATACCATGTGAGTATGCCCTGGTCCTGGTTAGGAACGACTGGAGTCACCTGGATATTCTTTTATGCTCTGCCGGCCAAGTACTTCCGCACCACCTGGTTCTCGATCATCATCCATGGCTCAATTAACGTGTTATGGACTGTCTTTTTCCTGGCCTTGATTCTGTAATAAGGTTTGCGGCTTTCGGAACGACCGCTAAACATCCGTGTCATCTAATGACGCGGATGTCTAATTTTTTACAAGGAGAATAGGGAATGCCTGCCGGCACGTCAAATACAACCACAAGCGATTGCCCTCAGCATTCAGCTCTGGAATCTATCGGGCTGCACATAATTCCGGGTGTCTTACTAACAGCCGTCTTCCTTCTTATAGAACCATTTGTGGAAAGGATGGGCTATCCACCCCTGCTGGCCTTTATTCTGGCTGTTTTGTTGATCGATATCCCCTTCCAGCCAGGCATTATGTATTACCAGGGCAAGAAGCTAAACGGCCGATATTCCCTACAAGGCATCGTCCTCTATCGCGAAAAAACACCCTGGTTGCAATTCATCATCATCTTCCTGGTTGGCGTACTGCTTCTATTCGGACTAGCTACATTGGCCATGCCCGCAAACAGCCTCCTGTCGCAACAGTTGTTTTCCTGGTTGCCTGATTGGATATTCTTGAACGATGCGGCCCAGTATGAAGCATATTCCCAGGGAACTTTACTGGTAACTTTCGCACTTTTCTTGATCGTGACCGGCGTCGCTTTACCCTGGGTTGAAGAACTATATTTTCGCGGATTTCTGATGCCTCGAATATCGCGCTTCAAACTCTTGGCGCCGGTTATCAGCGCCTTCCTGTTTGCTCTTTACCACGTCTGGCAGCTCTTTGACTTTGCGACCCTATTCTTGTCTGGTCTCGTATTCGCCTTCGCCGTTTGGTGGAAGCGTGATGTAAAGCTGGGCATTAGCCTGCATGTTTTTGCCAACGTATTGGCGCGCATCATGATCTTCTTCTTACTTCTGGGAAATGGATAACGGGAACTCTTGAAACTGAGATTTTTGCATAAGGTTCAATTTGTAACAAGTGAGCATGCAATAATGAAAGCCTTCTTGAAACGATACCAAATCATCATCTTTTTCGTCCTGACGTTTATCATTAGCTGGTATCCTTGGTACAGCGGCGGGCAC
>JAACFF010000014.1 GCA_009937635.1 Chloroflexota bacterium | reverse complement strand
GCTTGGTCGCGTAAGTCTAAAACGGCTGTTTCGTTTGCCCCTGCCTGATTGAAATCTGCTATCATTATTTGCAGCAGAATCGAAATGGTTACCTTGGTGCGCTCACCAGTGGCATTTGGTGAGTGAACGGGAGAGGGGGAACAGGCAACGCGTCTCGTTCTACTGCGCCCAGGTCGCAGGGATTGCCATCAGACGGGTTGCCGTTGCCATCCACGTTCACGCGTGATCGCATCCGCTGGTCGACGTTGCCAAGCTCCGCACAAATTCCTGAATCTCCGGCGTCGACCGCATGGCTGCTTTTGAGAGGCATGTGCGTCGGTGTGGGGCCGCCATTTTCGTCCAGCGGCAGCAGCGACGCTGAGCCAATAATAGCGTTGGGACAGCTGCCATCTTCACTAAGGTAGACGGAGCGGATGGCGATTAAGCCCCCCTGGATGTTGACGCAATCCTTTCCCAAAGGATGCTTCGAAAACAGCGAGTTTGCCAGCGACACTTTGCCAGAGGAAGTATTGTGCAGACCGCCGCCGCTATCCGCTTCGTTGAAGGCTGCGGTCACGTTGGCCAGAACCAGGATACTAGAGATACCCCAATTGTAGAAAGCCCCGCCGTCACCGGCCTCGTTGCCGCTGAAGGTGCTGTTGTGCGCCGTGGTGTGCCCGAGATTAGCGAGACCACCACCGGCACCGGCGGCTACGTTATCGCTAAATGTGCTCGATTCTATCATCAGCTCACCGCTGCGGACTTCGATGCCGCCGCCGCGGTCCGCGTTGTTTTTCATGAAGAAAGAACGCTCGATCGAGGCACTCGCTTCGGAAATATACAGCCCGCCCCCTACATTTAAAAATCCGCCTTGCCCCGTCTTGATATCTGTCCTGTTATTGTTGACGGTGCTGTCGGTGATGGTAAGAGTGCTTCCATCTACAGCCCTGATACCCCCGCCGTGGCCTAGCGACTCGTTGAAGGAAACAAAGCTGTTTCCGCTAACCATGCTCTGGCCGCTGGTGTGTATACCGCCGCCAGTCCCCGCATCATTGCCGAATACTTTGCTGTTGTTCAGCATAAGACTGCCTTTACCACCGACCCGGATACCGCCGCCCTCACCGTCAGCATGGTTGCCGCGCACCTCACTGTTGTTGATGGTGAGCACGCCCTGGGTGTAGATACCGCCACCCGACACAGCCCTGTTATTTTTGACAATTACGCTGTCGAGCTGAAGCGCTGATCCGCCTCCTACCCGGATTCCGCCGCCATTGCTGTTGCCCGCATCGCCGTCGTTAACCTGAACGTTTAAGAGGGTGACATCGGCGCCGTTGATGATGTTAATTACCCGTTTTCCCGACGCGCTGAAGATCGCGCATTGGCTGTCCGAGCTGACAGTTAAATTCTTATCAAGAACGGCCGTTTCTTCAGGCTTATAAAGACCACAGGCGGCGACTATGGTGTCGCCCGGATCAGCCTGTCCCGCCCCCCAGTCCAGCGTGAGGCAGGGAGTAGCCGGGTCGAGGCACTGGTTGGGGCGCACCATGAAGGGCGGCAGCGGATTGATCAGCAGGTTAACACCATTAGGGTCGATAAAGCGGTTGGCTGAAACGGCCGTTGGCTCCAGCGTCGTAGCGTCCGTGGCGGCGGCAACCTGAGCAACGGTGAAAATCACGATCGCAAGCAGCAAAGCAAAAATGGAGCGTTTCACGTGGACACCTCCTCGACTTAACAATTGCAGGCAGGTAAGCGACCAGACAGACCCGGCAAAGGCAGATGAACAAGCTGCTTCGCTTACGCATTCCCGCGGAATGAGAACAACCGGGACGGCCGCAGGAATGATGTCTGGATATACACATGATTACCAGAATAATCGCAACGGGTAGAGGGTGTCAATATTGGGAAAAAAATCACAACCGAAAACCGTTAACGTCTTCAGTTGCCGCGTGGAACGCGAGAATCTTGCCCGCATGCTGAAAGCCAGAAACCCGGTAATTCATTGAGCAGGTGGTTCTTGAGCCTGCTTTGTCTCCTTAAGGGTTTATTTTCTAGGGAGTATCCTCCCCTGAAGAGAAAACCAGGAAGCACCTGCATTGAATATGAAGCGCGTCTCCAGTGGATCATGATCCCATGACTGACCAGGGTCTTTCCAAAGTTGGAAATGTCATGCAGTACACCAACTGAATTTGACAGGAATAACACATATGTTCTATAATCCCATCATGATCAATGTCATCGAGACATATTCGATCGTCCCACCAATCCCAACCGAGGAACTCAGCCACCCGTCAATTTAATCGATTTTGATTCCCGAAAAAAATTCGGTGAGACCACACTTAATCGTGGTTGGCACAAAAGGCCAGCCTACTGGTTAACATAATCGCAAAATATCGCGATTCTGGGGTGAAAATGTCTAATTTCGCGCCTTTTACTAAACATAAGGTCTATTTTGGGCTTGATTTTGGCCCAAATTCTTCACCACGATTAAGTGCAACGGTACCAAAAATTCAAAAGCAACAAAACGACAATATCGCCAGTAGATAATAAAATACCATAATACAGAAAAGAGCGTGTCCATCCACCGGCTGTGGGATCGCTCTACATGACTGCCCCGCTGAAAGGCGTTGTTCAGCATACTGAGATAGAATTGGGCTTTAAAGAAGCTATCTTTCATCCGTAGGCGGTTGGAAAAATCATCTACGAAAAATAGACCTAATAGGGGCAAAAAATGCAGCAGACTAGTGACGGTAGGCACGAAGACGGTAAAACAAAAGTAATCGTCGTAATGCCGGCCTACAATGCTGAACTTACGCTTGAAAAGACATTCGACGACATTCCACAGGGCAGCGTCGATGGGGTAATCCTGGTCGACGATGCCAGCACAGATAAAACGGTTGAACTTGCCCGGCAGTTAGGGATTACGGTTATTTGTCACGACAAAAATATGGGTTACGGGGCGAATCAGAAAACATGTTATGATGCAGCGTTGGCTGAAGGCGCGGGCGCTGTGGTGATGATTCACCCGGATTATCAATATGACTCGCGTATTATCCCTTATGCATTGGGCTTTTTGTCAACCGGAATTTGTGATGTAATTCTTGGTTCGCGTATTCGCACCCGCCGGGAAGCGCTCGATTGTGGTATGCCGGTTTACAAATATCTTAGCAACCGCTTCCTCACAATTACCGAAAACGTCATTCTAGGACAAAACCTAGGGGATTTCCATTCTGGTTTTCGCGCCTATACCAGAGAGGTTCTAGAGACGATCCCTTACGATCACAATTCAGACGATTTTGTGTTTGACTCGGAATTCCTGGCTCAGGCAGTTTACAATGGCTTTCGCATTGGCGACGTGCCGATTCCTACACGCTATTTTGATGAAGCTTCATCCATAAATTTCAAGCGCAGCGTCAAGTATGGGCTGCAAACGCTGGCGGTGATGGTGAAGTATTTGCTAGCCAGAATGGGTCTTAAGTTGCCATTATTTCACTCGCCCGAGATGAATAATAAGAATCACTGATTTTGTTAGGAAACAGGTGTATCGAAGAGGAATCACGCCTCCAGCGGATCATGATCGGAAACGCGACAGTCTGTGGTCGCGTCGTCTTCGTAACTTTCAGGATAATCGGCATTGAAGTGCAAAACATCGACGGCCGTAAAGTGGCGAAAGAGCGCTGGGCTGACCAGGATAGGATCGAGAATGATCAATCCTGATTCGACAAAGCAATTGTGACCGCCGGCCGCAGCATTGGCCTTAAACGTGCAAAATACGTACCAGTCTATACAAATGGCCAACGAGGGCCAATATTCAGCCCGCCTCGGGAGTAGTAAAAGGTTGTAAGGGAATTGGATTGGACGAGATCGACCTCTTGGTGTTTGAATCAGTATGCGAATAACAACACAAACACCATGGAGGTCGATAATGGATTTTAACTCAATTAGTAGAGAAGTGCTGGATGTAATGACGGATCTGTTAAGTCAACATTTGGAAGAACAACTAGCAATGGAGGAAGGAACGAAACTGAGCGATATCGAGAACGCGCACACTGTCGGTTAACAGGCGGCTATCGGTCGGATGGTGGATCGTCGTTTCCACCACCGTACCATCCATGCGCAACTTGCGGCCACGCGTCAACTTGTTGTCGATAGCTAGATTCATGATGCGCTGGTTGAAAGCCTGCAACGTCTGCGGCTGAATGAGATTGGCCTAGTGGCATAGCGTGCTTTGGTCCGGCGCAGCCTGGAAGTAGACCCGGCAGAATTGTCGCAGAACCAGGCTTTCGGCCACTTGGGACACGGTCTACGGTCTGCTCGTAGCTCAGGTTATACAGGTGTTTGATGGCCATAGACGGGAAATTCACTTAGAGCAAGCTATCAAAATCTTTGCCCGGCTGGATGCTCGCTGGGACCTCGAGAGGGTGCAGAACATTAATTGCTATTTTATCAGCGGTCACAGATGTGTTACCATCCTCCATTGATGAATATGCAGCGATTCGCGCCACTCTTCATGCTCCTCGTCATCCTCTCTTTACTGGCGGCGATTTGGGCCGGATTGCTGCGGATAGGCTGGGTGTGGCCTCCGCTACGGCCGTCGCTGGCGGCGTTACACGGACCGCTGATGGTCTCCGGTTTTCTAGGCACGTTGATCGGTCTGGAACGGGCGGTGGCGCTGCGCCGGGATTGGACCTATCTCAGCCCGCTGCTCACCGGACTTGGCGGCATCCTGCTCATCGCCGGTTTCGTGCAGCCCGCTATCATCTTGATCACCTTTGGCAGCGCGGTGCTCGTGGCGGTGTCGGTTGTGATCGTTCGCCACGAATGGGCCTTACATACAGTGACCATGGGCGCAGGGGCCGTTGCCTGGCTGGTGGGCAATATGATCTGGCTCTTCGGGCTTCCTCTATACCAGGCCAGTTACTGGTGGGCCGGCTTTTTGCTGCTGGTCATCGCCGGAGAGCGCCTGGAGCTAAGCCGGGTGCTGCGCCTAACCAAACGAACGACGCGCTTATTTGGGTTGGCAGCGGGGCTGTTTGGCGTGGGGCTGTTGCTCTCGCTGGTAGCCTACAGTGCAGGCATTCGACTGGCAAGTCTCGGCGTCGTGGCCCTCGCCCTGTGGTTCGGCCGTTACGATATCGCCCGGCGCACGATTCGCAGACCAGGTGTGACGCGCTACATCGCCTTGAATTTGCTGATGGGCTATGCCTGGCTGGCCGTCAGCGGGTTGATCGGTCTTGCTTACGGCACGTTGGTGGCGGGCCCCGCCTATGACGCCTGGCTGCACACCCTCTTTCTCGGCTTCGCCTTTAGCATGATCTTCGCCCATGCCCTGATCATTTTGCCGGCCGTGCTGGGCGTAACAGTCACCTTTCACCGCGGCTTCTATTTACCCCCGATACTACTGCACATCTCGCTGCTGATGCGTGTCGCCGGCGATCTTCTACCACAGCAAACACTGCGCCAATGGGGCGGCCTGTTGAACGCCGTGGCCATCTTGCTCTTTGCGTTAATCATTATTCTCAACATCGTACGTAACAAGGTAAAAGCCAATGAATGAATCTTTACAAGCTAATTTACTGCTGCCCGACATCCAGGCCCTGGTGGCCGATATCGCAGCGGAATCAATTGTCAGCCGTACCATCTATAAAGATGACAAACTGCGCGTCATCTTGTTTGGCTTCGCGCCGGGCGAGACTTTATCCGAACACACCAGTTCTTTTCCGGCCATTCTCCATTTCTTGGAAGGAGAAGCGGCCGTTACCCTGGGTCAAGAAGCAATTGAAGCCCAGCCAGGTACGTGGGTGCATATGCCGGCTCACTTGCCGCACAGCATCGAAGCGCTGACGGCCGTGAAGATGCTGTTGTTGATGATCACTTCCTAATCTAAGAAACCCGTTTTTTCTACTCGGGAAAACGCGATGGTCATAATAAAAACCCGAGTTTCTATCGCTATGCGTCATACGTGAAAGAAGAAACCACTTCCTACCGTTGGGGCTGGCTGAGCGCGCTGGCCATTTTTGTCTTGGCAGGCGTCACTGGAGCCTTGATGCGCTTCGGCAATATTTACGGTTTTCCCTGGGGCCTGCAATACGCGAATGTGCGCCACGCACATTCGCATCTTATGTACTTCGGCTGGGTCACGCCAGCCTTGATGTCCTTGATCGCCTCGCAATTACCCGCGGTGACGGATCGTCCCCTTTCGCGCCGTTTCCGCTGGCCAATCATCATGGCCTTGATCGGCGGCTTGCTGGCCTATACCCCTTTCCTACTTTATGGCTACCGGCCGGCGCTGGTGGCTGGTCGCCAGGTCCCCTTGTCCGTCATCTTCGCCGGGTTCAATATCGTGGCCTGGTACCTGTTCATCTGGCGTTATTGGCAGGAGACCCGGGTCTCCCCGCGCAATTATCCCTTGCAGTTGTGGGATGGAGCGGTGATCTTCCTACTCTTCGCCTCCTTGGGCGGGTGGGGGCTGGCCATCATCACCCGTCTGCAAATCGAGGATCCTTTTTGGTCACTGGCCTTCACCCACATTTTCCTGGATACCTTTGCTTTCGGCTGGTTTATTTTGGGTCTACTGGGATTGGCGTATACAACCAACCCGTCCGCGGTTGGAAGCAAGCTGGCCCGTTTCAGCATCAACCTGGTGGTGATCGGCATGCCGGTCATCTTTCTGCTGGGCATGCCACAGCACGTCGTGCCGCCGCTCTTGCGCTGGTTGGGTGCGTTGGGCGGATTGCTGGTAGCGGCAGGCCTGCTAGGGCATATCGGCGTTCTGTGGCCCCTGGCCAGTGTAAAATGGAAAGCGCCACTCTTCTTTCTGGGCTTAACGGCCGTTACCCTGCTGATCACACTTCATCCTTCCGCCGCCCGTTGCGCCACCATCGCCGGGCTGCGCATTCCCTACTTGCATTGGCTGTTGCTTGGCTTTGTTACCCTGGGCCTGGTCAGCGCCGCGCAAGAAAAATGGGGTGAAGAGGCGATTCCCGGTCGGCGCTGGATGACGCTCACCGTGATACTGCTCATAATCAGCCTGATGCCCTTGACCAGTTTGTGGCTGCCCTTCTTACGCGGTGTTTGGACGCGCCACTTTAATGCCTGGGCTTCCATTGGTCCGGCGCTGGTTGGCGCAGGTATACTAATTGCAGTATGGGTTCACGGACGGCGTAGGCAACTTAACAGTTAATCAACTCTAAGTGCAATAACATTAATTCTGTTGGGTATATTGTGGCGCGGTCAGGAGAGCATCCTTGCGGACTGAGATTTGACCATAGTTCAATCCAGGAGAAGTTGTGAAATCATACTCAGAAGGTGGAAAATGTGAAAAAAATAGCTTTTTTGATAATCCTGATGTCGGTTGTCCTTGTGTTCACAGCGAGTTGGGCCGGCGCCTCGAACCAGGGACCACGCTCCGAAAGCGTGACCATTTCTGCCAGCAAAGACAATACACTCTATGAGGATAATGATGGCGTGTTGAGTAATGGCTTCGGAGCGCATTTTTTCAGCGGCAGGGCATCCGGCACAGCTAATAACGGTGCGATACGTCGCGGGTTGATCGCTTTCGATTCGTTAACAACCGTCGTCCCGGCGGGATCCTTGATCCTAGGTGCGGAACTGATCTTGCACATGTCGAGGAGTACTAGCAGTGTTCAGCCAGTAGCATTGCACAAGGTTGAGGCTGATTGGGGCGAAGCAGCTTCTGATGCCGCTGGGGAAGAGGGAGGAGGTGCGGCAGCGGAGCCGCAAGACGCAACCTGGCTGCACACCTTTTACGCCGATCAATTTTGGCAGACACCGGGCGGCGACTTTGCGGCAACACCGAGCGCTATGACAATGGTTGGCGGTACGGGAAGTTATACCTGGAGCGGTCCTGGCATCACTGGTGATGTGCGTGATTGGCTCGTCAATCCTGATAGCAATTACGGTTGGGTGTTGCTCAACGAAAGCAGCAACAAAACAACCAAGCGGTTCGACAGTCGGGAGAACAGCACGGCCGAGTTTCAGCCCAAACTACTGATCACCTTCTTGCCACGAGAGCAGGTGGAAAAACTGTATATGCCAGTTGTCTTGAAGAATTAAACGGCCGATGCCTACTCTGACGCGCTGGTTCATCAAGTCCTCCATGATCTACCTGGTAGCCGCTTTGCTGCTATCCTTGCTGCTATCGTTGCGCGGCATAATGTCACTTCCGGCTTTTGTAAACTTTCTAAACCCCGTCTTCTTTCACTTACTGGTAGTCGGTTGGGTGACACAAATGATCTTCGGCGTAATCTATTGGATGTTCCCCATCATCACCCGCCAAAACCCGCGGGGCAGCCTATGGATGGGTTGGGCCACTTACGTGTGTTTGAACGCCGGCTTACTGCTGCGCGCTGCCGGTGAACCGCTGGTGGGAATCCGGGCAGATGCTGGAAGCAGTTGGTTATTGGTCCTCTCCGCGCTGCTACAATGGTTGGCGGCCGTTCTGTTTGTGATCAACTCCTGGCCGCGGGTTAAAGACCGCTACCGGGGAGAGTGAGATGCCGCCACTCAGCCGCCTATATATTCGCGCAGCTTTTGTGAACCTCTTAGCCGGGTTTACGATTGGCGCGCTGCTGCTAGCCCATAAGGGGGTTTTCATTCACCCGGCCCTGTGGGGTTGGCTGCCCGCACATATTGAACTGCTGCTCATCGGTTGGATTGTGCAGTTTATTATGGGCACGGCCTTCTGGATCGCACCCCGCTTCTGGAAAGCGCCGCGGCGTGGTAATGAAACGAGCGCGCAAGCGGCACTATTGTTGATCAATGCCGGCGTCTGGCTTGTTGTTTTGTGGTCACTATTCGGAGGGCGAATTTGGATGCTGGCTAGCGGGCGGCTGCTGGAGGTAGGGGCGGCCATCGCCTTCAGTTTGCATCTGTGGCAGCGAGTTGTGCCCCGTAATTACCAGCCTCCAAGCGCTTAGTGAACAGGGGAAGATACTCCTTTTAAGGATGATCAGATGCACTTTGCGGAGCTAGTTTACGGGCAATTTATACGACAGGATAATCGCTTCCGGGCTACAGTGCTCGTGGAAGGACGGGAGGTTTGGGCTCATGTACCCAATTCAGACCGCTTGCAGGATCTGTTCACGACTGGAAGGCCAATCTGGCTGGCGCCTGCAGCCGGGGCAGGACGCAAGACTGCCTTCGATTTGAAATTGGTTAAACTAGAATCGGGATTGGTTTCGGTGGACGCCCGCCTGCCTAACAAGTTGTTTGCCGAAGCACCGCGCGCGGGCATATACCTGCCACGTTAGACGTGATTCGACTAAAATAGTGCAAGAGCTCCCGGTACAATTGCGTCCAGCTTTTAGGGACGTATCAGACCTAAAAATGAGTAAAAATGTATGCCTGAATTTGGACAACCTCAGATCCACATCTACGAAGAACCCCATGGTCCTAAGTTCGAGGGGCAGTTTGCCAACGAACCGCCGCAAAACCCAAAGAGGCTAAAGGTTGTCAGCTACAATATCAACGATGGCATTGAGGTGGCGCAAGCAATCAGTGAGTTGGGCATGTATAACCCGCTGCGCGGATCTGACTTTTTCCTGTTGCAGGAAATGGATGAAGTGGGAACGGAACAGATAGCCCGCAAGCTGCAGGTCAACTACATTTACTACCCGTCTTCGATGCCGGCGCGTATTGAGCGCAATTTTGGCAATGCCATTCTTTCGCGCTGGCCTCTGTCCCAGCCGAAAAAGCTCACCTTACCCCACAAGCACCCGACCAATAAGCAGTTACGTATCGCCACGCGCGCTACAGCCGTTTTGCCCGATCGAGAAATCACTTTGTATTCCGTTCATACGGAAACGTACACGGTGCTAACCAAGCATCGCAAAGCGCAGATCGCGGCCATCGTCGACGATATAGGTCAGGGTGATGAACCCGTTATTGTTGGCGGTGATTTCAATACCGTTTCGGGTCGTAGTATTCGACGCTTAAAGAGGCTCTTCGGCGAAATCGGTCTGCTGCGCGCCTCGTCCGGTGCGGGAACGACGGTGAAGAAATTAAGGACACGGCCGTCAGCAGCTGATCATATTTTCACCCGCGGTTTTGAAATAAAGGATAGAGGAAAGCTGCATGCCGCCATGGCCAGCGACCATTTTCCAGTCTGGGTAGAACTGGCGCTTTAGATTAAAGGAAGGGTATTGATTTATGCTTCTGTTCCGCATCCTGGTCGCTTTGCTGGGTGGCGCGCTGGCCGCTTATACTTTCTATTCCGCCTTGCTGACATTTGTCGTGCCCCGCAGTGCGTCCAATACGCTGACCAGCGTCGTCTTTCGATCTGTACGCTTCACATTTGACCGCATCGCCAGCCGGCTGCCAACTTACGAACAGCGTGACAGCCTGATGGCCATCTACGCGCCGCTGTCGCTGGTTTTGTTGGTCCCATTCTGGCTGCTGCTCATCGCTTTGGGCTTCTCGTTGATCTACCGGGCGCTGACGTGTCCTGGCTCGCAGAATTTACCTTTAGCCCGCCAGACCCGGATTCCGGAGAAACGGCCGGCCAGTTGAAGAAACCAACAACCTATTTCCTCCGTACAAAACGTTTAGGCTTCCGCCATTGGCGTGAAGAGGATTTTGAGCTTGCGCTGGGGCTTTGGGGCGATTTTTCCGTCACCAGGCTGATCGACGCCCGCGGGCAGCTTTCTCGCGATCAAGTGCGCCAGAAGCTGCAGCAAGAGATCGCAGCAGAGGTAAATTACGGTATCCAATACTGGCCCATATTCTTGCTGTCGAGCGACGAACATATTGGCTGCTGCGGACTCAGACCCTACGACTTATCGCAGAAAATCTACGAGATCGGCTTTCACATTCGTTCGAAACAGTGGGGTCTTGGCTACGCTTCGGAAGCGGCACGCGGTGTCATCGAATTCGCCTTTGAAGATCTCGATGTCAAGGCCCTATTTGCGGGCCATAATCCCCAGAACACAACATCGCGCAACCTGCTGGAAAAGCTTGGTTTTCGCTATACCCATGACGAATATTATGAACCCACAGGCTTAAACCACCCCTCATACTTGTTTACAAAGGAAGATCACACTCAAAGCAGGTAGGGCTTTCAAGTGAGAGGGCTGGCTCAAGACGCTGGCTGTTATTCAATTTGATCGGAAAGCGGCAGGGGGTTATTTCCCCTGATCTGCACAATGCCTCGCGCCCCATCTACAAAAACCCAACTTTTGTCAGGAATGCGCTTGGTGGCGTCACCGGTGCCGATGACGGCCGTAATACGGTTGTGTTGCAAATAATTCTGCAAAGTTCATGTAAGCAGGGGTGGTAAAGGTGATGGCGATTTATGACCCTGACTGTGATGCACCCTTGTTAGTTGGCACCCCCTTACTGTCATTGAAGCCAGAAGCCGCTTACAAAATCTATGTTGCTCGCTGGCCAGTAGAGGGATTGCCACAAACTGGGAAATACATATTGTCTGGCGGCACAGGCATACATTATGTCCACCACCCGACCGCTATGCAACGCTTACCAGCAATATCACTAATCTTTGGGCCCCTACTGAAATAGGTGGCCGCGACTTTGCCGCCTTTCCGAACTGGCTTCTGGGACAGAGTGCTTGAACCGACTTATGGGCGTTTGTTACGGCATTTAAAAAAGTTGGTATCCCTTTATCTGGTCAACTTTTCAAAAAGGGATCAGTTACCGCTCATTTGCCTGTTGGTTATGATGCCATCAGGTTGGCAAAGACCTGATTTTTGAAAATAATGTACTGATCAACGAGAGGGCGCAGTCGGGAAAAATCTTCCAGAAACTTCGACAAAGGAGTATCTGTAGCCTTTTCGCGTAAATTCTACCCACCCTAGTTTCTGAGAATGTGCACCATCCTTTTGATTTTTACAGATTTTTGAAAATAACGCACAATTGAGCGTTTTTATTAATCCCGATTCAGGGAAAACTAAAGTTATTGGACCTTGCTCACTTGCTCGAGTACTGACGTGACATGGTGGGTCAATTTATGATACGCTGTATGAGCCTGTTGTTGCTACGAGTGTAGCGTTAGAAAAGCATTGGAATATGTTCGTAGAAGACGAAGGCTCCGCTGCCTTCGGCGTTTTCTTTGTAATGGCAGCGCCTGACCCGAAAATCAGCGCTACCAGGGAGTTAATAGTATGATGTTCAAGAAATGGGTTGCTTTATTTTTAGCAGTTGTTGTCTTGTTTGCAGTCTTGCTTTACGCAGGCGCTGCTCAATTTGCGGGTGATGTCGCTGCGGCTCCGGCTAACTGTCGCATACAGGGAGCCTGGGTTAGCAGCTTTGCCGGTGGCCCGTGGGACACGCCGCTCCTGATGCTGGAAACGATTAGCCCACAAGATCCGGCGGGTAACAAGTTAACATATACCATGCACTTGGTGAATCCGGACGCAACGTTCGCGGCTCCCCCACTCTCAGAAAGTGACTACATGAGTGACCTCGTAGGAGAGGCCGTGCGAACAGGTCGCGACAGTTATGAATTCAGCTTGATTGGCTACGGCGTTGAGGACAGGGAGGCAAACCGCGGCAGGATAATCTTCATTTGGACCGTCACCGGTACGATGACCTGTGTTGACGGGGAACACAAAACAGATGAGGTTCATATTGCCGTCTACCTGGCCGATCAGGATGGTGACGGCGACGGCTTTCCTGACGAAGGTGAAGAGCCGTTTCTTTGCATAGGGCCAGGACCATTAGGTGTAGGCAGGCGCGTTCCCCAAATGGAGGCCTGCGTCCCAACACAGATGGAAAGCTAATACAGTTATTGGCGTTACACCGGCGCAAAACAGGCGGTGTTTGCCAGGGCGCAACTATCCCTCAAAAAACACAATAAGAAGACCGGTTCAATAAAGAGCCGGTCTTTTCCCTTGCAAACGGCCGTTCGTGCAGACGTGTGCGAAGTTGTGCGATACAGCGATACAGTATCGGGTGGCGAAATATTTTTCCCAAAATATGTCGTGTGCCATGGCTCTGCGTCATAAAAAGCGCAGTTTTCGATTTTCGGGCTTTGCGCGCCCCTCTTGTTCTGTTTTTCCTCTGAAGATAAGGGAACTTATGAGTCTGCTGATTCTACATCGTCAGCAGTTTGCACTATTGGTGACGAAGAACCCCTTTCATGTGGCCAGGTATCTAAGGTAAGCGGGTCAGCCCCTCTTCCATGTGACGAGCCTCACAACTATCCTCAACTTTCTCAAATCCCAATATGCCAGTATCAGCTCCATAATCCCATTTGTATACACCATCGGTTGGTGGACAAACCTCACTTTCATTCAAAGTTATCACGTCTCCATCAATCGTGTACTGTCCATCTTGAACTATTTTATCGCCATTACCATCAACAACAGTCCACTTACCATCGGCCAAGAAAGTGAGAGTATTACCAAATTCGTCTACATACTTACCAGTCGGGAATGCTTGAGAACTCGATGCACAGCCCGCAATTAGCAAAGCAGCAATTATTAGCGTGAAAGCTATTGCAACATAGCGACCCATCTTAATCCTCCCCAAAACCTTGATAATGAACAGCGATTCGGTTTGTGTTATTTTCATACTTCCTCATAGCTTTCTCAGAACTATACTCAATAACCTGAAAACAATGTCTGCTATAACATCAGTCTCATTATAGTGGGTGTCATTTCCCTCGTCGATGAATTCTCTGATATAGACGATGCGCAATAGCTTTACGTCGAGCCCCGTCTCTTCGAAGGTTTCGCGCCGCGCGCAGTCAAAAATGGATCTGTAGGCCGTTTCCATACCACCACCCGGCACCACCCATCAAACTTCGCCGGTGTCGGGACGAACATGCTGCACCAGTAGGATACTATCGTCATTGACTATGAGAGCGGCAGCCCTGATTCGATGTCCCATTGTGGGTATGCTAGAATAAGACTTATGCCCGCGCGCGAGGATGTAGTTCAAAGAAGGCAGGGATGAGCGCGCGAGCATAGGTTATTAAGTTCATCATGGTTCAATAATCTTACAAAATCCCTTGCGGTCTCGCCAGAGGGAAAACCCCCTCGAAAAGAAGGCACTGTCTGGCGAGAATGCGGCGATCGGGGCTTCAGCGTTGATATTGACCCCTTCAAGGGTGGGTGCTAAACTCTCCATGTAACAAATTCATAAAACACACCTATCTCAGGAGTTTATGCCTTTAACAGGCAGAACCGGGTAGTATCATTATCACTACCTCCGGCGAAACTGGTGGCCGGTCATCATTTGTATGATCGGAAATCCAGTACTGTCCCGCAACTGTGATGTTGAGCGTCATAATAGACGCTCACTAAGTCAGGTCGCCCGGATGGGATATCGTGTTTCAGCCCTCGTGGATAAGGGTTGGGTACGACTTATTAAGCGATTCTCAACCCGATGTCAGGAACATCGGGTTTTTTATTTCTAATAAGGATCCACAATTTTCGTTCATGCTAGGCCACTGGCTGGGTTTGTTGATGTTTGAGTACAGAAAAAACCAAACTGCATCGCGGAGGATCAATCATGCACAAAAAAGCACTTCTACTCTCTTTAACTATCGCAGCACTCCTCATCAGCCCGCTTTTCCTTCTCGTATACGCTGATGCGGAAAAGCACGTTGCTGATGAGATCCCATATTCGGATCAGCTTCTTAGTTTAGAAGTTGCCATCAACTGGTTGATCTTGAACAATCAGAATCCAGATGGGGGATATGGTATCGATTTCGGGACAGGAGATCCGGCCTCAAATGTCCCATCAACATTAGACGCCATCCTGGCCATAGCAAGTGCAGGGTATAACCCAGCGTCAAATTATTTCCTCCAGGAAATATCTCCGATAGATTTCTTAAACAATCATGTTAGTGAACTGAAAACCTTCGCCAATAGTTCCGGCGGTGCTAATGGGAAAGTAATCTTAGCCCTGGTTGCGGCTAACCAGGATCCAAGGAGTTTTGGAGGTGAAGATTGGGTGGCGAAATTAGCAGCACAATCTTCACCATCTGGCGCCTACAACACAATGGATGCATTTAACCAATCGCTGGCCATCTTAGCCTTGACATCTGTCAATGAATCTATACCGGATAAAGCTTTAGGTTGGCTGAAGGGTAAACAGGCTGACGATGGCTCATGGGATGATGGGTTTGGAACTATGAAAAATAGCGACTCGACGGCCATGTCGATAATGGCTTTAGCGGGGGGAAGTTCGACAGGAGATCCATCACTATCGAAGGCCATTCAATTTCTAAAAACGAACCAACTACCAACGGGTGGTTGGGAATATGGATCAGGTTTTGGCGAGAATGCCAATAGTACAGCTTTAGTTGTCCAGGCTTTATCGGCCGTTGGCGAAGATTTCTACAGCCAAGACAGCACATGGGCAAAGAATAACCGATCGCCCATGGAGGTTTTACTCTCCTGGCAAGGGAACAGCGGGGCCTTTCAAGCAGATTTTGGCCAAGGGCCGTCCGACAACTTTTTCGCGACCATTCAATCCTTACCGGCAGTGACAGGCAAGCCTTACCCTCAACCTGGAAGAGCTGAATCTGCCCGGCGGGCCATCGCCTGTCTCGCTGGTTTACAAGATCCAGCTTCAGGAGGATGGGAGCAATTTGCCGGATTTGGAATCAACTCCGCAGGAACTTCGCGAGCTATTGAAGCGATCGCGGCCAGCGGAGGGGATCCGCAATCTAATACGTGGACACCAGGGGTCATAAATGCAGTGCAAGCATTGGAGGATCTCACCCCTGATTACCTTTCATCAGGACGGGGAGGCAGGGCCGGCACCGTCATGCAAGGGGTTATGGCGGCCGGTGAACCCTATGATGTGTCCAATTTCGCCGGATTTGATTTGCCGCTGAAAGTTTCGAGCACCCTTTCACCAACGGGTGAGTATGATAACACCAGCTTTGGGGTGGTCGCGCATTCCGAGGCGATGTTGGGCTTGTTGATCGCAGGTTCTGAAGTGGACCCATCGGCCGTTGATTTCTTGTTGACTAGTCACGAAAATGGGGAGTGGGGTAGCCCTGATGGAAATGGCATCGCACTCAACGTTTTGGGGCGTTTGGCAGTACGCGTGCCCGCAGCTATTAATAACCTACGCATGACACAAGGGGATGATACTGGATGGGGATTTGGCCTGCCATCTGATCCCAGCTCTACATCTGAGGCTGTCCAGGGTCTAATCCAAAATGATGAAAATCCATTTTCGCCTGGATGGAGCAGGATAATTCAAGGTAAAGTCATTAACCCGGCGGATACGATCATAGATTTACAAGAAAGTAATGGTTGTTGGCTAAATCGTTGGGGCCCAGGTGATGATCCTTTCGCCACGACGGATGCAATTATGCTCCTTGTGCAAGAACCAAAATGGAGTATTCACCAGGAATTACTGCCGATCATAACGCCATAGTTTTTTGATGCTTATTACTGAATTGCGTGAGGGATTATCGAAACTTGAGAACCTAAGATGAAGCTTTTTGTTCGTATCCTGGCCATGTTGGCTGTTGGATGGGCTGCCTTGTCGTCAATCCCTCCGCCAATGAATGCGCAAGTGCTAAATAGAGCGGCCCTCGTTATTCGCCATGCGGAGGGTGCCGTGCAAACAGCGTGCATAACGTTCGAAGAACCACAAATCAGCGGGCTCAATCTGTTATACAAAGCTGACTTGGACTTAGTAATAGACGTCCAGAGTGGCGGAGCTTTAGTATGCAAAATTGAGGAAACCGGCTGCCCAGCGTCTGATTGTTGGTGTCAATGCAAGGGCGGAGCAGATTGCATCTATTGGTCTTACTGGCACATGCAAGAAGATAGTTGGACATACTCTCAAGGAGGGGCTGCTGTATATATGCTCGAGGACGGATCCATAGATGGTTGGTCTTGGGGACCTGGATCAGTAAGTCAAGCGGACCCTCCACCAGATATCACCTTCGATGAAGTATGCCTTGCTGAAACGGCACACACACCAACTTCAACCCCGACGTCAACGAATTCGCCCCTACCCATCATTATTTCCCCCCAGCCAACGGCGACGGTGGGGTCATTAGCCAATAAGACACAAGCACCGCCATCGTCAACCCCAACAGCTACACCTAATTCGACTGCTGAAGCCACAGAAATCACCCCAAGTACAGCCACTTCAGCGCAAGTGGCTTTGCCAACTCAACCGGTGACAACACGACCTCAGAAAATTATCGAAACCCCAACCATTCAACAGGACAATAATGAAGTTCTAGCGGCACCTTCACCGATGGCAGACGTAGTTGAGCCAACAGCAAGCATCGAGGACCAGCCAAGCCCTATGCCCTCTGCAACCCACGTTGTGACTGCCGAGATCGTATCTATAGCAATAACGGAAACACCATCTGAAACTGCGAATGCGGCTGAGAGAAAAGTTGGAACGGAAAATACGGAACCGGAAATTCAGCGAACCGTCGTCGGATCAGGATTTGTAATGGACGATGAGCAACGGCAAACTGAATTCGGCGAAAACAAAGCTGAAGTTCTCCCAGAAAGGGGCTATGATTGGCTGCCTTATGCAGGGTTTCTCGTTATTATCAGCGGCTTGGCGCTCTTACTTGTATGGGTCAACCGAAAAAGAAATCTCTCGTAAATTGTTGTCGCTAATCAGGCGTCATCAGCAGCTTCTTCGCCGGATATCCCTTCTCTTCCATATCCAGCGGCGACGGCAGCGCCTATCTCTGCGCAGAGCTCTTCGCCGACCGGCAGGGTCACGACAGTCGCATGATAGCCATCCATGCTCAATTTGACATTATCCGTATCCGCACTGCCGGCCAATACCAGAAAGGCTGAGGAGTTGGGCTTGAGAGCATCGCCAAACGCTTGCATATCCTCTTCATGTAGGCTGCGTCCAGTATGGAAATGACCGGCGATCCCACCGACGACTGCGCCACCAACCGAAAAGGCCAGCAAACCGACCGGCCCGCCAAGTAATCCCAGTAAACCACCAGTGACGAATCCGGCCGCGGCTGCTTGGTGGCCATGCCCGCTCGGACCATGGAAATGGACTTCGCTATTTTCATCTTTGGTAACGACGGACTTGGCGACAATATGGTAGTTATCAAGCATAAAATTAGCCTCGACATCCTCGGAGATACCCTCGGCCAATTCTTTGCTGTCGAAAACAAAAGCTACCACATTGTAATCTGTGGGATATGGTTTTTCATCACCGTTCATCATTTACTCCTTATGCCGGCCAACGGCCGAATCCAAATCAGACGCCTGAAATCGGGTTTTCTGGCCCGAAAAGCAGGACTTTTGCACCAAATAGGGGAATAAACGCCGATTAAAATTGTAAACCATTTATGCGAATTGATCGACGTCGAACAAGTTGTAGAACAATATTCCATTTTTGCCCATGTTGTTGGGCGCAAACGAGTTGAACGTTTGCAGCTATTCTATCCCAAGTGGAGCATCATCCCATATCTGCATCAAATTGTTCATCACCAAAGAACCGCTTCAGCGAGAGGAAGAACGGTTCGGAGAGCGGAGCAGGCGTTCTGTATAGGTCATTCGCCCGGGATCAAAATGGCTCAATGCCACCCCACGATAAGGCTTGGTTACACGCAACATGTATACAGTCAGGCCTTCGGCGGCAATAGAGCGTAGAGAAACATCATAGTAGTCAAAGATGTGAACTTTACCAACTTGGATCCCGGCCCGCGCCGCACTCGTGGCCATCAGCGACGATAAGGACCAAAGCGAACTCTCCTCTCTATCGGCCGTTTGGCGCAATTGAGCATAGGTATTCGCCAGGCGCTCTGCATCAGGCAGGTCACCCGTTTTTTGCCGCAGCTCTTGCCAGGAGTTGCGCATATCATCGACGTTCAACGGAGGCACATCGATTGTCTCCGCCACCAAGCCAGAGCTTTCTTCCAGGACATCCAGTAGTTCCTCAACCGTACTAATGTCGCCATCGGAGGAGAGCAGCCCAACTTTTCGCAGTTCCGAAACCAGGGCCTCCAAATAGGTGCGCGTGCCACCGGTCAAGTCTGCCGTAAGCGCAAACAGCCAGAGTGGTGACCAGCCAATAGTTAGTAAGCCGATAAACTCGATACCCGTCCCCGCTGCTTTTCGTGTTGCCAGCTCTTGCACGTCCATATCGTCAGGAGGCAAGATGCCGGCAGCTCCACCGATGAGCTCAATGGTTATTCGCAGCAATCCCTGCACAATCGCTCTATAAATTCGCGTACGGCGCAACCAGAATGGCAATGCAACTACAGTTACCTCGTAGAAAAAGCCCCCTAGCCCGGCCGCCACAGCCCGCAAGCTTCTCTCAGGTAATGAAATCAGATAACGGCCGTTCATAAATTACTCGCGGTGAATACTTTCCTTTTCGCTAGACTCTACAGCGATGGTCGGGGCACAGATTGGCCAAGATTAAAGCGTGCGCCAGCCCCAGAATAACACAACCACCACGACTGTGACCAGCAAGAGAGAAAAATTGACCTACGTGATCGAGTGCAGGTGATGGCTTATGCGATCAAACGGGGTATTGTGCAGGCTGAAGATCTCATGTAGGCTTGAACCCGGTTTTTCGGGTTCGGGAACCTGTCCCGCACATCAAAAACCGGGGTTCTTTGCCAATATAAGGTAAACTTATCAAAAGAGGCGCTTATGAGTAATGGCGACTATGAATACAAGGGCCTGTTGGCCAGTAGCTGGGATTTTCTTCGTGGCGACACATCACTTACATTTGACCATAAGGATAGGTCTTAGTTCCGAGGTAAACAAGATGGCAACAGAGAAAACAATTCAGATGGGCACACAATGTGTTTGGGCCGGGGAAGAAAGTTATTTGATGCAGGGCGCTACACAGGTGCCAGTGGTACACAGCGTTTCCTTTGGTTACGACGATGTCGACGAATGGTTAGCAGTTGCTCTGGGGCAGAGGGAAGGGCATATCTACGGCCGTAACACAAACCCCACCGTACATGCCTTTGAAGAAAAAGTGCGTCAGCTTGAAGGGGCCAAAGCAGCCACAAGCGCCTCCACGGGCATGGGCATTATCAGCAGCGCCCTGTTCGCCCTCTTATCTCCCGGCATGCGCGTCGTCTCCGTGAAGGATACCTATGGCGGCACCAATGTCATCTTTACCGAATTTCTGCCCCGCTTCAATGTGGAAATCGAGCTTTGCGATACGACCGATCACGAACAGATCGAAGCTGAAATCGTCAAAGGGTGTGATCTCCTCTATCTCGAAAGCCCAACCAATCCTACCACCAAGGTAGTGGATATCGCTCGTTTGACCTCAGCCGGACACCAGTCAGGGGCGATCGTTATCGTGGACAACACCTTCGCCACTCCCATAAACCAAAACCCCTTACAGTTAGGCGCAGACCTGGTTCTGCACAGCGCTACCAAGTTCCTGGGCGGGCACGCCGATGCTTTAGGTGGCGTCATTTGTGGCAGCAAATCGTTAGTTGACCAGATTTATCATTTCCGGGAAATCAACGGCGAGACATTACATCCCATGGGGGCTTACCTGTTGCTGCGAGGCATAAAAACATTGGAATTGCGCATCCGCCAACAAAATAGAAGCGCCTTGAAAATCGCCCAATACCTGGAATCCCACCCCGCTATCGAGCAGGTCTTCTATCCCGGCCTGCCTTCACACGGCGGCCATGAGATCGCCAGCAAACAAATGAGTGGGTTTGGCGGCATGTTGAGCTTCATGTTGCAGGAAAATAGCTTTGACGCCGTGCGCCGTTTCGTGCCGCGCCTGCGCTATGCCCATGCCGCGGCCAATCTTGGGGCTGTGGAAACGATCGTCGGGCCGCCGGCCACCACCAGCCACGTGGAGTGCACCGCCGCAGAGAGGTCGGCCATGGGTATCCCCGAGAGCCTCATTCGCTACTCAACGGGCATTGAGAATACGGCCGACTTGCTGGCGGATTTAGAGCAGGCGTTGCGCGGATTTTGATTCAGCGAGGGTATTGCTCAAGCATTGCGGGGCAGGGTGATGGTAAAAGTTGAGCCGTTGCCAGGAACCGACTCGGCTTTTATGCTGCCCCCATGCGCTTCTACAATCGATTTGGCTATAGCCAGGCCCAGGCCAGACGCGCCGTTATGCTGCCGCGAGCGATCGCCCCGGTAGAGGCGGTGGAAAATGTAGGGCAAGTCGGCAGCATCGATGCCGCTGCCCGTATCCCGCACTTGGAGCAGCACCCCTTCCATTCCCCTCTTGGCAACCAGGGCGACGGAACCCCCCTCTGGCGTGTGGCGTAAAGCGTTGCTGGTCAGGTTACCCAGCACCTGTGCCATGCGTTCCGGATCCACGTTCAGCTCAGGTAGGTCAGGAGCCACCTGCACCTGTAGATCGATTTGCTTTTGTTCCGCAGCCGCGCGGTGTGATGCGGCAGTTCTATCAAGCAGATCCAATGGGGCCACGTTCCGGCGCTCTAAAGGAAGTTCTCCTGCATCGGCCAGGGACAAGAAGCGCAAATCGTCAATCAAGTGGCTGAGATGCTGCGCCTCACTGTGCATGACGCCATAAACTTGCGGCGTGCCTTGTAATTTGTCGTCGCTGAGTGCCTCTGTATAGCCCAGGATGACGCTCAGTGGCGTGCGCAGATCGTGAGCGACGTCGGCCGTCATCTGTCGCTGCGCCTGGTTGGACTGGGCCAAATCGGCGCTCATTTGGTTAAACGAGTTGGCCAGCTCGCCCAATTCATCCTCCGTGCGTACGGGTACCTGGACGCCTAATTCGCCCCCGGCAACACGTTTGGTCGCGCCGGTCAGCTCGCGCACCGGCCGGGAGATGGTTCGCGCCAGGAAAATGCCGATGAGCAAGGCAACTACCGTGGCGCCCAGCGCTCCCCATATGAGCGCCTGCTGCATGCGATCGAGAAAATCCAGTTCCGGCGATCCCGGCAGATCACGCACCTGAATGGGGGTTTGGCCGAACAGTAGCCAACCAACGGTCTGGCCATCCACCTGTACGGGGACCGCCCGGTCCAGCTCAGACCGGGCAAGCTGCTGTCCAATATCGTATTGTCTACCAGCCAACAAGACCCGCCCCTCTGCATCAAGTAGCGTGAAGAGATCGGGAGCATGTCTATCGCCGCGGCGCCAGCGGGTGGGCGGGACCTCGCCGATAAGCCCATCCCAACTGCCGCGATTCTCATAATAGTCGACCACTCTGTTGACGATCTCGCGCTGGTAATTAAGCAAGACAAAGCGATTGAACTCGCGCTGCGTCTGCCGGCCCAGAAAGATAGCCACGAGTCCCGCCCCGGTGAGGGCGACGACGAGAAAGGCGAGCGTGAGCTTGACGGTCAGGGAACGCATGGTGAGTCAAGGGCGAGTGATGAGGGGCGAAGAGTGTGGGTGGTCATAAGTGAACAATCTTTAGTTTATAGATCGATGGCGAAGCGGTAGCCTATGCCGTAGACGGTTTCGACGTAACGGGGGTCGCGCGGGTCTTCTTCGATCTTGGTGCGCAGGTTGCGTATGTGCACATCTATAGTTCGTTCATACCCTTCAAAAGCGTTGCCTTGCAGCAGATCCAGCAGTTCTAGGCGGCTGAAGGCGCGGCCCGGCGTGGCCATCAAGGAGGACAACAGGTCGAATTCAGAGGGGGTCAGATCCACATACCTGTCGCCGATTTTAACCAGTCTGCCGTTACGGTCCAGGATGATGTCGCCGGCCCTCAGTAATTCCGCCTGCGGAGACGTTTTCCCCGCCCGACGCAGGACGGCGCGTATGCGCGCCGTGAGTTCGCGCATGCTGAAAGGCTTGGTCACATAATCGTCTGCCCCCAATTCCAGGCCTAAAACTTTTTCGTTCTCCTCCACTCTGGCGGTTAATATAATGATCGGCGTCTCCGCTTCACGGCCGTAGACGCGCATGAATTCGTAACCACCCATCTCCGGCATCATCAAGTCCAGCAGGATCAGGTCCGGTTTTTCCTCCCGCGCCAGAAATAATGCCTGGCGGCCGTCTGCGGCCGTGACCACGCGAAATCCTTCCTGGATCAAATAACTCTTGACCAGAGTGCGTAAACTTTCCGTATCGTCTACAACCAGGATGGTTTTGGCCATAAGGTCCTTTTTGTCATTTACATCATTCCTTTTGTTGGTAATTTATTGACGGGAAAAGGTACCCGCATACAGATTGATTGTAAAGTAACAGTTTTAAGAAAATTTGCAGAAACTGTTCAGAAATTTTTAAGAGCGTAATCATAAAAAACTGGCGGGTCCGCGTGACCTGCCAGTTTTTCGTGAGGAGGGTTACTCTACTCTTGGGAATTTTCCCGGAAACTTCAAGTTTCCGGGAAAATAACAACCTTCTCTTTACGCGCTGCGGGCCGATGTATTCTGTAGAGCTCCGGGGGCGGTGAAGTTCCCACTACCGCGTCCGCCGAAACCACCTGGCCGGGCATGTCCACCAAAACCACGATGTCCGCCGAAGCCACAGCCGTCACCCATATTTTCGCGGATCAGCTCAGCCTGTTCTGCAGTAATGACATTGTTCGCCACTGCGTCCTGCAAGGCCGTTTCGAAGGCTGCCTGCATATTCTCTTGCAGTTCGGCCGGCGTGGTGTTGGCCAAAAGGTCACGCAGGCTGCCATCCTCGCGGGCGGCCTCGAACTCCTCTGGAGTCAGTCCCAACGCGCTGGCCATCATTTCCCCGCGATCGATATTGTTTTTCAGGGCGCTCATAGCCAGCATCAAATTGGCCTCGTCGCGGGTCAAGGTCCCGTCTTCGACCAACTGCTCGATTCGGGCGACATGCGCTTCCTGCTGCGCCGCCTCTAGTTCTTCTACCGTGATACCCAACGCTGCAGCCAGATCAGCTTGCCGGTCGCCGCTGAATCCATGGGGGAACCCGCCGCGTCCACGGCCGTGGAAGCCAGGCAGCGTGAGCACGCCTTCATCCGCGGGAGCGGCAACATCCGTCTGCGCAAAAACCCCTACAGCGCCTACAGCCATGACCATCACAGCCAGCGCGCTAATAAGAAGTGTTTTCGTCCATTTATTTTTCATTTTATGTTCTCCATACTCATCGGGCGAGACAGTTGATTGCGGACCCTTGCCCACCAGATCAGCCTGGCATCCAACTGTCTCGCCCCTGTAAAATATTATCAGGGGGATGGTAAATCCATCGGTCTGCCCTGTACGCTAATAAGCATAAAGAAAAATTGTTCAGAAGTTATGAAGAACTGATGGGGAACTTATTTAGATCGGACTTTCGAAGCGCAACGATTGTTGATACTTTACGTAAAATAAATGTGGGAATCACTGCTAGAACGGTGAATGCTGCGCGTTTGTTACACAGTTGAACGAGCAAGTAATTTCTATGTCCAAACCATCATAAATAGCGCCAGGGATCCGCTCCACCAGCGGAACTCTGTTCCTTAAGTTTCGCATAAGGTAAAGACAATTCACTTTTAAAGCCGGTAAGAGATGTTTTCACTTATGATAAGGGCAAATATTCGTTGGCCCGCAAAATACAGGGGCCAAGCACAATTTATAGGAGAATGTATCATAATGAAAAAATTTCTTGTTTTAGGTTTAGTAGCAGTTATCGGTTTATTCGCCGTTATGGCCGTCCCCGGTGCCAGCGCGGCTCCCGCAGCAGCTGGCAAGTCCGGTCCCTACGAAGGCACCTTTAATGGCACAGTTTATGCCCCTGACGGCAGTTCCGCCCCCATGTCCCTGATTATGACCCACCGCGGCACGGCCGTAGATGGAACTGTATTCATCGGCGACGGCTTGAACATTGACGCGGGTATGTGTGGCGCAGCCGCTATTCCGGCCAGCAGCATTTACGCCAATGGCCGTACATCAGCTGCGAATCCAAAAGCTTTGTCGGCCAGATCTTCATTTGATGTCAGCGGCATTAATGTCACCGTGGACCTGAACAGCAAAGTGAGCGGCGACACGTTGAACGCCACGGCCAAAATCGACCTACCCTGGCTGTGTGGTAAGGACCCAGTCTTGAACGGCACATTGTACCGGGCTGCTTAAAAAAACTTTAATAATTAAGGGCGAGGGCGCTGGACAACTAGATTCAGCCCCTCGCCAATTTGTATAATAAGAACTCAAAAACTCAAGAGGGAGAATACAAAAATGAATCCAATTAGCGTACGTGAACTCAACACACAGGTAAGACACGAAGCCATTTTCTTGCAGGACTTATTGTCCGAGATTAACAAGGTGATGGTGGGGCAAGAAGCGCTGGTAGAGCGCGTGCTGATCGGTCTCCTGGCCGACGGCCATATTTTGCTCGAAGGTGTGCCTGGCCTGGCCAAGACCTTGCTGATCAAAACCGTATCAGAAGCGATCCAGGCTGATTTTTCTCGCATTCAGTTCACGCCGGACTTGCTGCCGGCTGACCTGATCGGTACACAGATTTACAACCCGCGCACGGGCGAGTTCTCGGTCCATGAAGGGCCTATTTTCGCCAACTTAATCCTGGCCGACGAAATCAACCGTGCCCCGGCCAAGGTACAGAGCGCCTTGCTGGAAGCGATGCAGGAACGCCAGGTCACCATCGGCGATGAAACTTTCATGATGGACGCTCTCTTCCTGGTCATGGCTACCCAAAACCCCATCGAGCAGGAAGGCACCTATCCGCTGCCCGAGGCCCAGGTTGACCGCTTTATGCTCAAGGTAAAAGTGGGCTACCCCACGCGCAGCGAGGAACGGTTGATCATCGACCGCATGACCGGCATCGACTTGCCCATAGTGAATCCAGTCGTCACGCCGGCCGATATCCTGCGCGCCCGCGAAATGGTGCGCCAGATTTATGTGGACGACAAGATCAAAGAGTACGTTCTGGATCTGGTCTTGACCACCCGCCAGCCAGGTACAAACGGTCTGAGCGACCTGAACAATCTAATCGACTTTGGAGCTTCACCGCGAGCCAGCATCAACCTGGTCACGGCCGCTCGTGCCCACGCCTTCCTCAAGGGACGTGGCTTTGTAACCCCAGAAGATATCAAGCAGATCGCCCCCGACGTCCTGCGCCACCGTATTATCACCAGCTACGAAGCGGAAGCGGAGAATATCAACAGCGATCACATCGTACGCCGCATTCTGGACCACACCGACGTACCGTAAAAAATTAGCTAACAGCAGTCAGCAATCAGCTCCTTTTTCCCGCTGATTGCTGACTGCTGATTGCTGACTAGCTGAAAGGACTACAAGATGCTAACCAGTGATTTAATGAAAAAAATCCAGCGCATCGAGATTCGCACGCGGCGTCTGGTGAACGACAGTTTTGCCGGTGAGTACCATTCCATCTTCAAGGGACGGGGTATGGAATTCGACGAAGTCCGCCCTTACCAGATTGGTGACGAGATCCGCACCATTGATTGGAATGTGACGGCGCGCACGGGCGAACCGTATGTGAAGCGCTATGTGGAGGAACGGGAGTTGACGGTCATGCTGGTCGTTGACGCCAGCGCGTCGGAGAACTTCGGCTCGGTGAACCGTTTCAAGCGTGAATTGGCTGCCGAATTAACGGCCGTGCTCTCCTTCGCGGCAACGACCAACAACGACAAAGTTGGGCTGCTTATTTTCACCGACCAGATCGAATTGTTCATCCCGCCGCGCAAAGGTCGCAAACACGTGCTGCGCCTGATTCGTGAATTATTGGCTTTTGAGCCACAAAGCAAGGGCACCAACATCAAAATGGCCCTGGACAAAGTAAACCAGATCCTCAAGCGGCGCAGCATTATCTTCCTGGTATCCGACTTCATGGCCGATCCAGAAGGATATAGTCGAGCACTCTCGGTGACCAACCGCCGGCACGACGTCATCGCCGTCGATTTGAACGATCCTTTAGACACACATATCGGCAATGTGGGCTTACTGGCTCTCGAAGACCCGGAAAGCGGCGAAATCGTTTGGGTCGATACCAGCAGCAGCCACTGGCAAAACGCCTACCAGAATCAGATGCAGCAGCTAGAAAACAACAAGACGCGCATCTTCAGGAAGGCCAGCGTCGATCGCATTGATATTAATACCGATCTAGAGTATACCGTGCCCCTGGCCCGCTTCTTCCAAGAAAGGGCAAAGAGGATTAGGCATTAAGCAGCTGTCAGCTGCCAGCTGATAGCTATGGTAATAACTATGAACAGAAGGCTTATCTTAATTCCATTATTACTTCTCTTCACGCTCTTGGCGGTGGGGACAGTGGCGGCGCAAGCGCCGTTGACGGCGACCGTGACCGTGCCGGAAGGCGCCTATACCGTTGGCGATCCCGTCGAAATGACCTTGTCTGTGACCCACCCGGCAGAGTATCACGTAATCAATCCCGAAATACCGCAGACGTGGGGCGACTTCATCGTCAAGTCCCAATCGCCGGCGACAACGGTTGATCATGGTGATGGGACAGCAACAACCACTGTTCTGATTGACGCTCGGCTGTTCGCCCCAGGCGAATTCAGCACACCGCCGCTCACCGTCAATGTGACGGATGGGGCAGGGCAGTTGAGTGAAGTTACGGCTGCGCCCGCTCCAGTTCTCATCAATTCCATCCTCGTCGAAGGGGATACGGAACTAAGGGACATAAAACCGCAGGCGGAACTGCCGTTCGTCAATATGTTGCCCTGGATCGCCGGCGGGCTAATAATGGCCCTTTTCGCGGCGTTATCTTTCTATTGGTGGAAGCGCCGCCAGGCCAAGTTGGCGCTGGCCACAGTGGATAACCGCCCGCCTCATGAGATTGCCCTGGATGACCTGGCGCGTATCGGACAGCTCGGTCTGCCGGAGCAGGGTCGCTTTAAAGAGCATTACACCCTCGTCTCCGACACCATCCGCCTCTATATCGAGCGCGCTTATGACGTACCCATGTTGGAGCGCACGACGGGTGAGATTCGCAGCGGTTTGAAACAGAGTGATTTATCCCAGAACAACACGCGACAGGTGATCATCTTCCTGGAAGAAAGCGACCTGGTCAAGTTCTCGACGTTTGCGCCCGACCAGGCTAGCGCCTACGCATTGATAGCGCAAGGTCGCCAAATTGTAGAAGAAACGAAACCTGTCGTGATTACAGAAGAAGATATTGATAACAACTTAACATCAACTAACTCGTCATCTGGTGGGACGTCTACGAAAGAGACCCCCAACCGTTTCTCGGCAAATGGCAAGATGCAAAACGTAGAGGTGAGCGCATGACAAGTTTTCAATTTGCTGCACCCTGGGTGCTCAGCCTGGCGCTGATCATCCCTGTGCTCTTGGTAGCGTACCACTTTCTTTCCAGGCAGCGCACGCGGCCGGCGACGATGAATCACGCCGCGGCCGGTATGGTCCGCGATCTGCCTCGTTCCTGGCGCATTACCTGGCGACCTGTGACCATGGCGCTGCGCGTTCTGGCCATCATGTTGATGGTCATCGGCATGGCCCGCCCACAAATTGTACAGGGCAAAGAGACCATCACCGGTGAGGGGGTGGACATCGCCCTGGCGCTGGATATTTCCGGTAGTATGGCCTCACTCGATTTTGAACCGCAGAACCGGCTGGAAGCGGCCAAGGATGTTATCAGCGAATTCATTAGCGAACGGCCGTACGATAAGATCGGCATGGTTATCTTCTCCAGCGAAGCTTTCAGTCAAAGCCCACTGACCCTGGACCACAAAATGGTAGATCGCTCCTTGGAGCAAGTACAACTCGCTTCAGACTTGGGAATAGAAGATGGTACGGCAATTGGCCTGGGTATAGCTAACGCAGCCAACATGCTGACCAACAGTGACGCCGAAAGCAAAGTAGTCATTCTACTGACGGATGGCGTGAACAACGCAGGGCAGGTTGACCCCATAACAGCCGCCGAAGCGGCCAAGGCCTTGGGCATCAAGATTTATACCATCGGCGCTGGACGGCCTGGCGAAGTCCCAGTCCCGGTGCCCTCCATGTTTGGCGGCACCACCGTCACCTACCAGGAGAGCGTGCTGGATGAAGCGACACTGCAGCAGGTATCCGATATCACAGGCGGCAAGTACTACCGCGCCGAGGATACAGGCGGCCTAAGGGCCATCTATGATGAAATCAACCAATTGGAAAAATCACAGGTCGAGGTACAGGTATTCAACCAGTACCACGAGTTGCTGGTTTGGTTGCTAATACCAGCCCTGGCCTTACTGCTAGTTGAACTTGCCTTACGGAACACCCTTTTTAGAACAGTTCCCTAAAGACTATCGGACTATTCGACTACCAGATTACACGACTACGTGAGGTGAATGATGCAATTTGCACAGCCACAGTTCTTATTATTAGGTTTAATACTTTTACCAGTTGTCGCTTTATTCCTTCTGTGGGCTAAGAGACAGCAGAAGAAAGCCCTCAATCGTCTGGGCGACAAATCATTGATAGATCGCTTGAGCGCCAATATCAATTGGAGCGGCCGTCGCTGGCGCACTTTACTGCAACTGTCCGCCCTGGCTTTCCTTATTATAGCCCTCGCCCGCCCCCAATGGGGCAGCGAAGTGCGCGAGATTGACCAGGAAGGGCTGCAAGTCATGGTCGCTCTGGATGTCTCGCAGAGTATGTTGGCCGAGGATATCAAACCGACGCGGCTCGATCGAGCCAAGTTGGAAATCGCCGACCTGACGGAACGCCTGGATGGTGATGAGATCGGATTGGTCCCCTTTTCCGGGGCCAGCTTTGTCCAGGTTCCGTTAACCTCTGATTACCTGACCGCGTTGAACTACCTGGACAGCGCCAATCCCAGTGTCATCTCGCGGCCCGGCACCGTCATTGGCGAAGCGATTCGCACGGCCATGACCGGTTTTGACGATGAACTTAATAACCAGAAGGTGTTGATCGTCATGACCGACGGCGAAGATCATGAGACAGATCCATTACTAGCTGCGCAGGAAGCGGCCGATGCCAATGTGATCATTTACACCATCGGCTTCGGCACGCCAGAAGGGCAGCCAGTACCCGAAACCAACCAATATGGCGAGATCACCGGCTATAAACGTGATCAAAACGGCGAGGTCGTGCTTTCCCGGCTGGACGAGACGACGCTGCAGGCTATCGCCCAAACGGGCAACGGTAAATACTACCGCGCTACCGCGGACGGCCGTGAGCTGGACAGCCTGCTGGCGGAAATCGACGACCTGCAACGCGCCCAACTACAGAGCCGCTTTGAAACAACCTATATCGAGCGCTTCCAGATTTTCCTGGCCCTGGCGCTGGCGGCCTTGATAGTTGCGGAGTTGATTTCGGACCGAAAGCTGGCACCGAAAAGTCTACAGTTAACAGCCAACAACCAACAATCAGCAGCCAACAGTCAACGATTAACAGCCAGCAATCAGAGCGGTTAATTGGGAACGAGGAGTATTGTGATGCAATTCAAGAAATCACCAACCATCATCTTGATTGTCTTAATGGCCTTAGGCCTGCTGGTCACCGCTTGCAGCCCGTCGGCCGCCGAAAAATATAACAAAGAAGGCAATGACGCTTACGCACAACAAGCGTATGAAGAGGCCTTGGCCGCTTACCAGGCGGCACAGATAAAAGAACCGGAACTGGCGGAACCATACTACAATGCAGCCAGCGCGCTCTACCGGCAGGGCGTTTATGATGCCGCGCTGGAGCAGTTACAAATGGCGCTCAGTTTTGCCGCAGAGGAGTCCCTGGCTCAGAGCAGTTTTTATAACCTGGGCAACTCTTCTTACAACGCACAGGACCTGGAAACGGCCGTCGCCTCCTATACGGAATCACTGCTGCTTAATCCTGATGACCAGGATGCCAAATACAATCTGGAGCTAGCTCTGCAACAACAGCAGCAACAAGAAGAGCAGCAACAGGAACAAGAGCAAGAGCAGGAGCAGCAAGAAGAACAGCAGGAAGAACAGCAGGAAGAACAGTCACAAGACGGCGAAGGTCAGGAAGAAGAGCAGGAGCAACAGGAACAATCTCAAGAGCAAGAGGGCGAAGGTCAGGAAGAACAACAGGACCAGGAGCAGTCTGAAGACGGACAGCAAGGAGAACAAGAACAAGAACCCACGCAGTCCCAAGGTGACCAGCCTCAGGAAGGTGAACAAGAGCAAGATCCTAATGGCCAGCCACAACCTGGGCAGGAAGATCCCAACCAGGAAGCGCAACCTAGCCAGATTCCGGCCCCAGGTCAGCGCATGACCGAGGAACAGGCGGAGCAGCTGCTGGCGGCTATTGCTAGGGACAGCGAGACGTTACAAGAACGCCTGGGCCAGATATTCGCCGTGCCGTGGCAAGATCCTGTACAAGATTGGTAGGGAAGAGACAAGAAAGTTGCCAGCTTTACGTGTAGTGTGCTCATCTAAAGGGTGAGAAAAGTTGGCAACTTTCCGAGGAATCGTAATTATGAAGAAATCAAAGGTTTTTGTCGTCACGATCATTAGCTTA
Organism: Chloroflexota bacterium; assembly: GCA_009937635.1. Lineage (GTDB taxonomy): Bacteria > Chloroflexota > Anaerolineae > Promineifilales > Promineifilaceae > JAACFF01. The sequence goes on along the minus strand of JAACFF010000014.1, from coordinate 5,042 downwards.
TTGCTCATCGGCGTTTTTGCCTTGCCAGGCAGTGCGCAATCTCCCGTGACGGCCGAAGTGGACCGCAACCGTCTGAGCACGGATGAAGTCCTGGTGTTGAAAGTAACCATAGACAGTACCGCCGGGCAAGCTTCCCAGCCGGCACTGCCGGCGCTGGATGGCTTCGAGATTCTGGGCAGCAGCAGCGGCACACAGATCAGCATTGTCAATGGGGATATGAACATGCAAGCTACCTACAGCTACTCGCTGCATCCCACCGAGGCCGGGCAGTTAATGATCAACCCGGTGTCGGTGCAGATCGATGGCCAGCTATACAGCACGCAGCCAATCATGATCGAAGTTAGCCAGGGAACAGGGCAGGTACAGCCTGCGCCAAACCAGGGTATCCCCTCCATGCCAGGATTCCCCACCCGGCCGAATTTCCCCAACATACCGGGTTTCCCCAATCTCAACAATCTGTTCCCCACCATGCCCGGTATGCCAAGCAACCAGGTCAACCCAGGTAATACGGCGCCACCAATGGACCCGGCCGACGCGCCGACGGAACTTGTGGGTCAGCCATTTTTTATTGAAGCGCTGGTAGACAATCCCAATCCCTACCAAGGCGAGCAGGTACTTTATACATTCCGCTTCTACCAGGCGGAGAACCTGTTTGATCAGCCGGAGTACCAGAGCCCAAGCTTCACCGGCTTCTGGAGCGAAGAACGTTCTGAGGACCAGGTTGATTACACCACCGAAGCGGCAGGCCGGGCCTATCGCGTCACAGAATTACAAACGGTATTGTTCCCCACAGGCGTGGGCGAAGTTACCATCGAGCCTGCTACGTTGACCATTCCTGGCGATTTCTTCAGCCGGGGAATGGCCCTGCAAACACAGCCCATAACGATGAACGTACGCCCGCTGCCGGATAATGCCCCGGCCAACTTCCAGGGCGCTGTTGGTCAATTTGATATCCAGGCCCAGGCGGACACGGCCGAAACGAAAGTTAACGAGACCGTGACCTTGCATGTGACCCTGCGTGGCGTGGGCAATATGAACAATCTGGCCGATCCGCTCTGGTCAGAAGGACCAGAATGGCGCGCCTTTGACAGCAAGGCGACTGTAAACACGCACTTCACGGACGGCGTTTTTGGAGGTGTACGCAGCTACGAGCGTTTGTTGGTGCCCACACAGGCCGGAGATCTACTGTTGCCGGCTATCGTGTTCAGCTACTTCAACCCCGAGACAGAAAGCTACGAAACGACCAGCAGTGAGCCGATCCTCATCAGCGTGCTGGGGGATGTCGCAGCGGGTGTTGCTCCGGCTACGCCCAACGGGAGTGCGGGCGCGACAGTAAGCGCGGCTGTGACAATTCCAGCTGTCCCCGAATTACGTCCTAATAAACCCGCTTCCGAATTGGGGCGCAGCAGCGGTGCGCCGCTGACTGGCAACCGCGCCTACTGGCTCTTGTGGGTCTTGCCATTAATCCTTATCGCCGGTCATTTTGGCTGGCGCGCTTACCGGCAGCAGCGCCTGGAAATGGCCGATGTGCGGCGCAGCCGGGGAGCAGCAAAGAAGGCAAAACAATCCCTGCGAACGGCGCGAAAACAACAGACGGCCGATACAAATGAGTTGGCTGGGCGAATCTTAACCGGTTATCTGGAAGAAAAATTAAACCAACCCGTGACGGGGCAGACACAAACCCGGTTGGCTACAATACTTTTACAGAAAGGCGTCGAACCGGCATTGACTGAACGCGTCCAAAACTGCCTGATGCTCAGTGAAATGGGCCGCTATGCGCCATCCGGGGTCAACTCGAACAATGGCGATCTACTAAACGAGACGGAACAAGTAATAAACGATCTGGAGCAATCACTCTAAAGCGAATACAAGCAGCGGTCAGGAGTCAGCCGGCTTCTGACCGCTGACTCCTGACAAGAGGACATTATGAAACGAAATGGTTACTCTCTACTGTTGATTGGCCTGCTTCTATTGGCTGGCTTGGCCATAGCCATCACTATATTAAATCCTAAGGTGGAAGCTGATACGACGGCCGTTGAGGCGGCCAACCAATTGTACGTGGCCGGCCATTATGCCGAAGCAGCGCAGATTTATGAAGAGCAGATCGCTCGCGGCGTGCAGGACAGCGCTGTGTTTTACAATTTGGGCAACGTTTACTTCCAGCAGGGTGACCTGGGACGAGCGGTGTTGAATCTGGAGCGCGCTGCGCAATTGAATCCGCGCGACGGCGATATCGAGGCCAATTTGGCTTTGGTGCGGGCTCAGACGACAGAGCTTTTTGCTGAAGAGGCCGCTGGACCACTAATGACTCTGGCCCAGATTACGAACGAACTGACAGAAAACGAAACGGCCGTGTTGGTTCTGGGGATTTGGTTCTTGCTGGGCTTCCTCTTGGTAGTTCGCCAACAGGCACAATCGGACCGGGTAAAGAAGATGGTCCAATATGCAGCGGCATTGGTACTCATTTTGCTGCTGTTGTCTGGCGCCTCTCTGGCCAGCCGTACCTTTCTAGAACAGACCCAACCTTCCGGTGTAGTTGTTTCGCCTAGCGTTGCCATCAGCAGTGAGCCTGGTGTTGAGTTTGCCACCGAGTATAGCTTAAGCAGTGGCACGGCCGTGAACCTGGTAGAACAACAAGGAAACTGGATTCGTCTGGACACACCCACTGGCGCGGACGACTCCTGGGTCCCCGCCGAAGCAGTGGAACCGGTAGCTGCTACCCTCTCGCCCTCAATTTCGTAAGCTTTTCCACGAAGACGCACTCAAACGAGAACGAAATAGCTGTTACAAAAACAGTAACAGCTATTTAATTTTGCCCTAAAAGACCTCTAGTCGAGATCACCCATGGTGCGCCATAGACGTGCTCCACTACCCCGATTTATTGGCCAATAGGCGCTTTTCTGTGGATCGCGATTGAACGAGCGCACGGCCGTCACCGCATCCCGGTGGTACAGACGCACAAATTCTTCTCTTTCGCTGCCCCCGCTGCCCAATTGGCAGAGGCCGTCTAAGAGGCGATTTAACGTGCGTTGTCTGCGGGAATGGGATACCTCGAATGAGGCTGGCACTATATAGCTGTTTGGTAGGCGCACGGCCAGGTAAGCTGCGCCTCGTTGGTGCCGGTTGATCTTGCCCCGGAAGTCGATATGTTTGTAGGCGGATAGCTCATGATACTGCCTGGCCCGCGCCAGGTTGTATTCATTGTAAGGGCCGAGAATGCGGATATTGTTGACCACGCGCATGCCGGCCCTTTTTTCATAGTTGCGTTGGCGATAGGGAGAGCAGCCGCATAGTTGGTGGATACGAGCGCGGCTGATGGGTCGCGTTTCCTTTTTGTTATTGATTTGCCCAGCATGTACGCAGGCGTATAGGTTGGCATTGACCGCCGCCTGGCGGCCACGGCCGTTTCCCAGCAGGGCGTTCAAGGAGAGAACTACCTCGCGCCCTCGCAAACGGCCGCAGCCCAGCAGCGCAGCTACCTTGGCCCGCGATACCAGGCGGATGCGAACTGCTCCGTTTTTCTTAACCCTGTTCCAGAACAGGCTTTCGCCCCGTTTTAGCATGATCTTTAGCTGGCGACGGCCGTAGATATAAGAAGGGCTATCCTTCTTAGACAACGTTTGCTCGACCATCTGCTTGGCCAACCAGCCACGCCCCTGCCCATCCAGCGCTTGCAAGATCTTGTAGAGGCGGTACGGGCCATCCAAAGTGGCTTCCAGGTGGTGATGCGCTTTGTTCAGGCACCAGGCGGCGATCGTTGGCGATACGCGTACGGCCGGCTGCGGGGTAGGGAGTGTCGTCGTCGAGCCGGTTTCAACTGGCTGGGGTTGTGCCTCTGCTGCCAGGGCAAACCAGTCAGGTCGAGCCTGCTTGGCGAGGGGGCTTTGCGGTGACCGGTAGGATATACTGGCCATGCGCCGCCGTTTTTCCAGCTCTTTTTGTGCATTTAGTAGAGCTTGTGAGGGTCTGTCCGCCGCGGCCATGCGCGTGCACAAACTTCACCCTGTGAAAGGGTACAGGATTGGACCAATATTGAAGATTGGTCCAATCTATCTACAAACGTCGGGGCGATTCAAAAGTCGCTTTTCCATTGTCATGCCTGTGAAGGCAGGCATCCATTCCCTCGAGTGTGAAGTTGGATTCCCGCCGTAGGTCACCCTCGCGAAGGCGGGGGCCGGAATGACAATTCAGCCATTAATCTTGACTTTGGAATAGTCGTGTCCAGAACGTCTGATCCATTGACACAGAGATCGGCTTGTGCTATCCTCCACATGTCATTACAAGCCGCATAGGAGATACAAAATCCCCCTCCCCAATAAAGGGGCTTCGCGCTGAGGGTGTGGGTAGCACCCGAAAAGAGCGGAGTATGCGGTTTAACCAATAAAAATCAGCGAAAAAAGCGAGTGTGGGTAGCACTGGCTTTTTTGCTTTCTTGGGACTTTGCAGTCGCCTGCTTGGCATCCCAAAGCCTGTCCAGCAACGTCAAGCGCTGGCGGGCAGGCGTCGAGAAACAAACGGCCGGATACAAAGCACAATTACCGGTCAGGCTGGAAAAACAATCCACATAACCGCGATCAGTCAGATCCGGCGACGCCGTACAAAATTATTTATTTTTGGCTGCAAAAAAGGGGCAATGATAGAAATGCTTGACGAGACTACCTGTTTAATGGTAATCTACATAAAATATCAACAGATGGCGATCCACATCCCATCGGCCCGGACCATGTGATCATATGTTTGCCCAAGATCACATGGTCCTCGCTTTTGCAGTTAACGCTGTGCTCGATTCTTAGTAAAATTCCAGTCGATATATTTTCCTTTCCAGCTTCTTGAAATCAGTTTGCCCAGATGTCTAGATCGGCGCTTACAGTTTCCAGATCGACCAGGCGAATGCCGGCTGAACACCAATTCTTGCGGGCGCGATTGACCGCCTTCTGAATGAGTGCTTCCGATTGCGCTTCCGCTTCCGCAGTCCACCCAGTTGCCGAAAAAAGCGTGTAATAGACAGACCAGCCATCATGATCCGGTAACATGGTAGAAGT
>JAACFF010000533.1 GCA_009937635.1 Chloroflexota bacterium | reverse complement strand
ATGATGGACACGGGAATGACCAGGCGAATCGTATTCCAAAAATGGGGGATCAGCTCATCATAGGCGGCCTGGAAATTCTCGAATGCCAACCCCTGGGGCAAGGCCCACATTGTTTTCAAGCTGACTTCGTCGAAAGCTTTGAAGCCGGTGGCCAACATGATGTACATCGGGATTAAGAAAAATAGACCGAAGAAGAGCAGCAGAATATATAAAAATGCGCGGGTTGGGACACTATGTTGGTGGGTCATACTTCCGCCTCCTGCCGCAAGGTGTAATATAGATAAGGAATCACCAAGACGGTGACAGATAGCAAGAGCATGATGCCGATCGCCCCGCCACGGCCGTAGAATAGTCCATCATAAGTTGTGGTCCACATGTAGACCGCCGGTACATCCAAGGCCACCTGTTTCCCGGCAATGGCGATAATCAAATCAAAAACCTTGAGTGAGATATGGCCTAGGATAATCATTGCCGATAAGGTTACCGGACGCAGCAGGGGTAATATGACTTTGCGATAAATCTGCGATTCGGTAGCGCCATCAACGCGCGCCGCCTCACGTAGGGAATCAGGAATAGCCCGCAAACCGCCCAAATAGATGGCCATCGTATATCCCGCCATTTGCCACATGGCTGGCAATGCTACGGCGGCGATACCCCAGTAGGGCGTTGTATGCCATTGGTTCACCAGGAAATCGAGGCCGAGCGAGTCGAACAGAAGATTCAGGCCGCTCATTCTGGTGCCTTGCGCCGGATTCATCAACCAGCGCCAGACGACGCCGGTGACGATAAACGAGATCGCCATGGGAAAGAGGAAGAGATTGCGGAAAAAGTGCTCTCCACGCAGACCCTGATCAAGTAAAATGGCCAAAAGCAAACCAAAGGTAAGGCAGCCACCCACGAATAAGACGGTAAATATGAGCGTATTGCGCACGTCAATATGAAAGCGTGGATCGGCCAGCAACCCTGCATAATTACTCAAACCAGCCCACTCAAAATTGGGCTCCAGTCCCACCCAATTGCTCATCGAAACACGAATCGTCCAGGCTATAAAGCCATAGACAAATATAGCCAGGGCGATGATGGAGGGTGAGATAAGCAGGATGGCGATAATGGTATCCTTGTCTAATCTTTTTGAACGCATAGACCCGCCTTTTGAGAACCAATCAACAGAAAAAAGGGTGAGCGCAATTGCACTCACCCTCTTATTGCATCACATGCCTATTGGCAAGCACCCGTACTGGTGCAGGCCGTCACGAGCGCACTCTGGAAGCCAGCGACATCGCCGGTGCCCAGGAAGAGCCCTAAAGCTGTGTCGATTTCCGACTTCCAGCTGTCATTGGCTACAACGCCATGAGTCAAGCTGCCGACGACTGTGTCGCTGGCCCAATCGTCCATGGCCGACTGCAAGTACTCGCCGTAAAGGCTGACATCGCCATCGCTGCGGGCGGGGATGGAACCTTTGACAGGGTTAAAGGCATCCTGGCCTTCGCGCGATCCGGCTACTTCAAGCCAGGCGATGGCTGCGTCCCGGTTGGGCGCACCTACCGGCAGCACAAAGCTGTCGGAAAGGAATTGGAAATTTCCGGCCGTTCCCGGAACCGGGGCCCAGGCATAACCTTCAGCGGGAACCATGCCCAGTTCGCGGAAGAAACCTTCCTGCCAGTCGCCCATGATATTGAAGGCGGCATCGCCATCTACCACCAACTGCCCGGCGTCCTGCCAACTCAGCGCCGAGGCGTCGCTGTTGGTGTAGCTCAAGACTGTCTGGAAATCTTCCAAAGCTTTGGTAACATCTTCACCGCTCCAATCATTGCTGCCGTCCCACAAAGCGCTGTAGGCATCGGGTCCCAGCGATGAGAGGAGAATCGTCTCAAAGAGATGCAGCGCGGTCCACTGCTCTCCCATTGAGAGCGGCACAACCTCGCCGGCCGCTTGTAGCGTTTCAAGGGCCGCGATGAACTCGTCCAGCGACGTTGGCATTTCGACACCCGCATTTGCGAGAACCTCGGGGTTGGCCCAGAGCACGTTCGCGCGATGGATGTTCACGGGCACGGAGTAGATGTTGCCATCCTGAGACATCAGCGGAATGAGCGTCTCGGGCATGACGTCGAGCCAGCCATTCTCTTCGTAAAGGAAGTTTACCGGCTCAAGCTGATCGCCGGCCACGTAGGTGCCGATCAATTCCTGGCCAGCGTGACCCTGCCAGCTATCAGGTGCATCGCCCGCTTGCAGGCGGGTGGCCAGAACGGCGCGGGCGTTGGTGCCGGCGCCACCGGCAACGGCTGCATTGACGAACTCGACGTCGGGATATTTCTCGCCGAACACTTCGATCATCGCATCTAGGCCAGCCGCTTCACCACCGCCGGTCCACCAGGAGAAAACCTCGACAGAACCAGTGACGTCAGCCATTTCTTCTTCGGCTGGCTCTTCCGGCGCCAAAGCTTCTTGCTCACTGGCCCCTGCCGCTGTGGCCAGGCCGGCTTTCAAGTCGGCTGCGCTGCCTCCGGCCAGGTAAAGACCCAGCGCGGTGTCAATTTCCGATTTCCAACTGTCATTGGCGACCACACCATGGGTCAGGCTGCCAACGACATTGTCGTTGGCCCAATCATCCATGGCCGATTGCAAATACTCGCCGTAGAGCGCGACATCACCATCGCTGCGCGCGGGGATGGAGCCTTTCACCGGGTTGAATGCATCTTGTCCTTCCTTGGATCCGGCAACGGTCAGCCAGGCGACGGCCGCATCACGATGCGGCGCGCCCACGGGCAAGACAAAGCTGTCGGAGAGAAACTGGAAGTTGCCGGCCGTTCCTGGAACCGGGGCCCAGACGTAACCTTCGCCGGGAACCATGCCCAGTTCGCGATAGAAACCTTCTTGCCAGTCGCCCATCACGTTGAAGGCGGCGTCGCCGTCGACGACGAGCTGTCCGGCGTCCTGCCAGCTCAGGGCAGAAGCGTCACTGTTGGTGTAGCTGAGAATCTTTTCAAAATCATCGACAGCCTGGGCAACCTCGGGGCCGGTCCAATCATTTGTGCCGTCCCACAAGGCGTTGTAGGCATCGGGACCCATCGAAGCGAGGAGGACGGTCTCGAAGAGGTGCATGGCGGTCCACTGTTCGCCAAGGGCCAAAGGCACAACTTCGCCGGCGGCCTGGATGGTATCCAGAGCGGCGAACCATTCATCCAGGTTGGTAGGCATTTCCACACCGTGGTCGGCTAAGACGGCCGGATTGGCCCAAAGCACGTTTGCGCGGTGGATGTTGACCGGCACGGAGTAGATATTGCCATCTTGCGAAATCAGCGGAATCAAGGTTTCAGGCATAACGTCAAGCCAGCCATTTTCCTCATAGAGGAAGTTGAGCGGTTCAAGCTGGTTGGCAGCGACATAGGTGCCAATTAGCTCCTGGCCAGCATGGCCTTGCCAGCTGTCAGGGGCGTCGCCTGCCTGCAGGCGCGTGGCCAAAAC
>JAACFF010000532.1 GCA_009937635.1 Chloroflexota bacterium | reverse complement strand
GCTAAAGACGGCCGCTGCGGTTCGTGCAGCGCCGAGGGCTACGAAAAAGCCAATGAGTATTATTAGCATGCCCAACATTATGAAAAGGCGCATCAACATCGCCGAACGGGGCCGTCCGGGAAGTGACTTTCGCGCGCCGGCGGGAACGCTGCCCATCACTTCTTTGCCCAGATTTTCCAGGCGTAAGGAAATGACGCCCAAGGCCATGGTGATCCCGGCCAGAATCATGGCTAGGCCCAGGAATTTGAAGTACGGCAGCCAGATGACCGTACTTTCAATCGAGGCGCGTAACTGTGCCAACGATGTGCTGCTGTCGCGCGTGGCTTTTTCTACGGCGTAGTAGGCGGCGCTGTTAGCGGTGTTAAAGGCTCCGATGATTACGGCGATTACTACTATCATAAATCCCATTCCGATGAAGAGTGGGTATCGTTTCATCATTTTTTGCATCATTTTTGTGTCTCCTTGTGATGTAGCTGTCAGCTATCAGCCTTCAGCAATCAGAATGAATCTGTCAGGTTATTTCTTGCCCATGAGAGGTAAGGCTTGTTTGAGGGTGGCCGTGCGCTTGTCCAACAAACTGGGGATGGAGGCGAATTCCATGGCGATACCTACCATAAAGGAGGCGATGCCCAGGATTAGCAGAGGTGGGACGATGTGCTTCCACAAGGCCAGGGTTGATAATTGGCTGACCAGCAATGAGCCGGTGGCAGCCGCATCGCGTGCCGCTTTGGCATTGCTGCCCCAGTAGGCGGCCCCGGTGGGGCTGACAATAAAGCCTAAGACTACGAGACCGGCGAATATGATCAGTCCCCAGCCCAGGAGGGTGAACAAAGGGAATAACTTGAGTCCTTTCGTGTCACGCTGCAGTTTTGGTACTTGTATGGTTTTCATAAGATGTCTCCTTGTGACGAATACTTTGGATATGTCTTTAACTGAACGGCCGTTTCTGTTCACTTATATCAATGTTTACAGTCTACTGGCTGAGTCCCGATTTCGCGGAAACGGTACGGTGACGGGTTAGTTGCTAAATAGGGACAGCCGCCGTGAAACAACCCTGTACGCTAACAGCCCGATTGGGAAACCGCACTCACATTGGCTGCCCATCCTGGTGGTGATAAGCTTTGAATTGCTTTGCGGGGGTAGAGCGTGATGGGGATATAGAAATGAAGGTATATATAGGGATCAAGTTTCATGCTGATCAAAGCAATCGAAATATTATCGAAGGTATCTCCGCGGCCCTTGAGGACAATGGCTTCCGGACGACTTGCGTCGTGCGTGATTTGGAGAAGTGGGGTGAAGTACACTATTCATCCCAAGAGTTGATGCGCGAGACGTTTCGCATGATTGACTCAAGTGATGTAGTGGTCATCGAGCTGAGTGAAAAAGGGGTTGGGCTAGGCATTGAAGCGGGCTATGCTTGGGCTCGGGGACTCCCCATTGTCATTATCGCTCTCGATGGGTCTGATATTTCAACTACGTTGCGAGGAATTTCTGGCACTGTGCTTTTCTACAATGAATATGATCAGCTAGCGGATTTATTAGCTGGTGTTTTGGGGCATGATACGGTGGCTGGGGAGAAGGGATGAGTGTAAAAAGGTTAACAGGACAACCTGGAAAGGTTGTGTTACGTGGATCGGGTAAGGGTCAAGCCAAGAAAAGGATATTGGAGTAAAATTGGCTATTGTTGTTGAGTCAAGTAGCTATAAGGAGCCATGCCATGAATATGTGGAGGTATTTTGACATCACTCACCGAGAGCATGTTCTCTGTAACCCGATGAGTATCGTTAAATTTGAGCAATTGATTGATCTTTTGCGGCTGGAGCGCGAGGCGCGTGTCCTGGATATCGCTACCGGCAAAGGCGAATTTATCTTACGCTTGGCTGAGCGTTATGCCGTTAGCGGCGTGGGTATTGACTTGTCGTCCTATTGCATCGCCGATGCTCGGGAAAAGACGGCCCAGCGGTTGCCGGACGGTCAAGTGGAGTTCCTGGAGATGGAAGGGGCTGATTATAAACCGGAACGGCCGCACAGTTTTGCCTTGTCCTCTTGTCTTGGAGCGAGTTGGATTTTTGACGGGTACCGCGGGACGCTTAAGGCGTTGTCCCGTATGACCACGCCTGACGGCTGGATTGTCGCGGGAGAGCCGTATTGGCGGCAGAAGCCCGCGGCTGATTATCTCACGGCCCTGAACGTGGAGCGCTCCCAGTTTGGTACGCATCAAGAGAATATGCAGACCGGTGAGGAGTTGGGATTGTCGCTGGTTTATACACTCGTCAGCAATCTAGACGATTGGGACCGGTATGAGGGGCTGCAATGGTATGCCGCCGATAAGTGGGCGCGCCGCAACGCGGATGATCCCGATGTGCAAGAAGTGTTGGCTAAGGTTCATGAGAGCAAGAAAGAGTATTTGCAGTGGGGCAGGGATACGCTGGGGTGGGCGATTTATGTCTTCAGAAAACAAGGGTGAGTAACAATCAATAGGGAACAGTCAACAGGGAACGGACAACAGTCAACAGTCAGTGGATAAGGGTTGGCCAGGTGTCGGCGGTGTTGAAAATTGGTGGGTTTAATTAGGGAAGGCGTTATGGTAGATCAGGCGGTTAAGTTGCCGGAACTTTTTGCTTTGTTTGGGCAGCCGGTTGCGGGGAATCCGACGCAAGAGATGATTGAAGCGGCTTTTAGGGCGCGGGGCTTGAACTGGCGCTACTTGACGATTGAAGTCGCGCCGGAGGAACTGGAGGATGCTATCTTGGGTATGCGCGCGATGGGCTTTTTGGGCGTGAATATTACCAAGCCGCATAAGATCAAGGTGATTCCATATCTCGATCGCTTGACCGAGGCGGCAGCTAAAATTGGGGCTGTAAATTGTATCAAGCTGGAGAAGCAAGAGCTTCTGGGTGAGAATACGGATGGCAAGGGCTTCTTGGAGTCGTTGCAGACGGTCATCGAGCCCGCCGGGAAACAGGTTGTATTGCTGGGCGCTGGCGGCGCGGCGCGGGCAATTGGCGTGGAGTTGGCGCTGGCTGGTGTCAAACAGATCGCGGTGGTAAATAGGGACCATAACAGGGGGATTGAACTGGCACGCCTGCTGTCGGAGGATGTTGGGACAAATGCCCAATATATACATTGGGATGGGACCTATCTTGTGCCCTCCAGCACCGACATCCTGATCAACGCCACCTCGGTGGGCATGGACGATGCTTATGCACAACTGCCCCTGGATATGAAGGAGCTGCGTGAGGGCACCATATCGGCAGATGTGGTGTTCAACCCAGCCGATACACTTTTCCTGCGCCAGGCGCGATCCGCCGGCTGCACAACGCTGGATGGATTGGGCATGCTCGTCAATCAAGGAGTCATAGGTTTCCGGTTGTGGACGGGTCTGGAGCCCGACAAAGATGCCATGCGTGTGGCGATGGAGGAAGCACTTGGCTCCTGAACTACCCGGAAAAGCGCGTGTTGTAGAGGATTATCTGGC
>JAACFF010000140.1 GCA_009937635.1 Chloroflexota bacterium | reverse complement strand
ATTGTAGATAGCTGGCCTGCAGATTTGAACGATCGTGCCGCACGTAGAGATTGGAATTGGGAGCCAGCTTACCATATTGACCGGGCGTTTGACGACTACCTGGTTCCAAATATAATCTACCGTTACCAAGAGGCTTGAGAGTTTTCAGGCGCAATGATTGCATTGCGGAAATGAACATGGGCAGTCATCAATTAGAAGCGCGGTTCTAACACACTTCGCTGGTTGTTCAGATAGTTTTAGAATTCCAAAAAAACCGGGTATCGCATACTGGCTGTTAATCAGAAGATCCCATGTTGTTCCAGGTCGGCGATCTGCTGTGGACTATAGCCGAGAACATCGCGCAATATTTCAACTGTATGCTGTCCAAGTAGTGGCGCGGATTGACGTACAGCGCCTGGTGTTGCACTGAGCTTTATCGGTATGCCCGGTAAAGATGTCTTTCCAGCTACAGGATGATCTACTTCAACTATCATCTCGCGGGCTACGACCTGGGGATCGACAACTACTTCGTCCACCGAATTTATCGGACCGTTAGGAATACCGACCGTGTCGAATAATTCACGCCACTCGGCAGTCCTCTTCTGCAATAGGGGTTCTGCCAGTAAAGGACGCAGTTCGCTTTGGTTAGCCGTCCTCAGGGCATTTGTCTCGAAACGTGGATCATCCAAGAGCTCCTCTCTTGCAATCGCTGAACAGAAAGTGGACCATAGAACATTGTTACCTACGGCGACCATTAATTGGCCATCCTTCGTGTCGAAGGGTTCAAACGGTGTTATGGACGGGTGCCGGTTGCCAATCGGTGTGGGGATCTCGCCAGCAGCTGTATAACGAGCGATGGCATTTTCAAGAATTGCAACCTGGCTATCCAACATGGATACATCTACTTTCTGCCCAAGCCCAGTTTTTTCGCGGTGTGCTAAAGCAGTCAGAATGCCAATGGTGGTGAACATTCCGGCCGTGATATCACCGATTGATGAACCGACCCTGGTCGGCGTCCCACCAACTTGTCCTGTAATGCTCATGATTCCGCCCATAGCCTGTACGATAGCATCATAAGCAGGTCTCCGGCTGTACGGTCCAGTGTGACCAAATCCAGAAGCGGCGGCGTAAATTAGTCTTGAATTCTCTTCGCACAGGACGTCATATCCCAAGCCCAGGCGCTCCATAGTCCCAGGGCGAAAGTTTTCTACAATGACGTCAACGCGCCGGATCATATCTTTAAAGAGCTCCTTGCCCTTTGTTGTTTTCAAGTTCAGAGTCATGCTCCGCTTATTGCGATTGAGGCTCATGAAATAGGCGCTTTCGCCATTTATATGAGGTGGAAATGCCCGGGCATCATCACCGCTGATGGGCATTTCCAGCTTAATAACGTCTGCACCGAGATCGGCCAGAATCATTGTTGCATAGGGTCCCGCCAATACACGGGTTAAATCAAGAACGTGCAGCCCTTCTAGTGCTTGAGCCATATATGAGTCTCTTCTTTGTTCCTTTTTGCTGGAACGTTACAATGGGCAGCATGCTGCGACCAAGCTTAATGGAATAACAATTGTATGTTATGCTATAGCAATTTGAAGAGCTTGGCGAGTTAGTAGACTATGATCTTTGACCCGTTTAATACATGACAACTGACACATGACAGAAGTGATAGATTGATGCTAGAGTGCAGCTATTGTGCGGCGATGAATGTATTATCAAGTTGAATGATTTATTAAATCGTTCAACATTTTCAGGAGAGACACATGAAGTTTATTGATTTGACGATACCTTTGGGAATCGGTACGCCTCCGTGGCCAACTTATGAGCCATTGCAAGTGAAGTATTTCAAGCGCCTGGCGCCTAATGGGGCCAACGGTCAAGTCGTGTCACATAGCAATCATGTAGGCACGCATTTGGATGGAGAGATCCATTTCTACACACCAGGCAAAGATATCGCCGGATTGGATTTCGATTTTCTGACCGGTGATGCGGCGATTGTTGACTTAAGTGATTGCTGTGGTGACTTTGACGTTTATACGCCAGAGATGATTGAAGAACGAGTGGAAGTTCGCCAAGGGGATATTCTCATCGTCCATACCGGTTACCATCACTTTGGATGGGATCAACCGTTTGGCAATGAGGTACGTTACATGGTACTGCATCCTGGGCCAGATGCCAGATTTGCCAAATGGTGCGAGGAAAAGGAACTGAAATGGATCGGTGTTGATTGTGGCAGCGCCGATCATCCGATGAATACTAAGATACGGGATTGGATGCCTGCACAAGCGGTCGACTGTGATATGTATTTTCAAGAGAAATATGGCATGCCGCTGGCGGAATATTTCACCAAGGATATGTACCAGATGATGCACCTATGGATGTTTCATAAAGGAATTATCCATGCTGAGTGTATCGGCGGCGACATCGATCTATTGGTCAACCGTCGCGTGCAAGTTGGATGCTTTCCCTGGCGTTTCGTCGATGGTGAGGCAAGTATCGCGCGTATAGTGGCCATGGTTGACGATGATGAGTATCAGGAGTTGATGGCCCGAAAAGCGGAAATGCCCAAAACACGTTTTGGTGATTGCTATGATCCCGTCCACGTTGAACGCCTCGGTGGTCGCGGAAAGACTTATTAGTTTCCTGTCCGTTTATCATCCCAGAACTGCGATGAGTTAAGGGTTGCGACATATTTCCCAGAAAATTGTGATCCTACGGGCAATTCGTTGTTGCGCGTCGGGCACGGAGTGACTATCAATGCATCAACCAACACCTGGACTCCCTGAGTTCGATTATATTAAACCCGCTACGGTAGAGGAAGCAAGCCGGTTTCTTGCCGATCACAGCGGTGAGGCACGAGCCTTGTTGGGAGGAACCGATACCTTTGTGCGCATGCGTGATGGCGTATGGAAAGAAAAGTTTCTTGTCGACGTCAAAGGATTGGCGGGAATGAAGGGGGTTTCTTTTGATCCGCAACAGGGATTGCGCATTGGCGCGGCTGTTAATATGAACCGTATCATTGCCAGCTCAGACGTCAATTTGCATTTGCCCGTGCTCGCGCAGGCGGCTCGTACCGTGGCTAGCCACCAGTTGCGATCAAGGGCGACAATTGTAGGCAATGTCTGCAATGCCTCTCCAGCCGGCGACACGATTGGCGCATGTATTGTATTAGGAGGGGTGTTACATGTATTTGGCGTGGATGGCGAGCGAAATGAACCTCTAGACGGTTTTTTTCTTGCACCTGGCAAAACTAAGCTAGCTCCAGGAGATGTGGCGATGGCGATAAGTTTCCCGATACCGCCTAAAGACCATGTTGCTAAATATATCAAGCTAGGACGTAATGCCGTGAGTGATCTGGCCATTGTGGGTGTAACGGCCCTTGGTTATCCAGATCAAACGACCGACTCTGGTTATCGCTTTCGCCTGGCACTTGCGTCCGTAGCTCCAGTACCGTTAGTTCCCAAAACGGCTGAGCAGATACTGGCAGAACGGCCGTTGACGCTTGAGAGCATTGATGCCGCAGCAGATGCAGCTCAAGCATGCGCCACACCCATCAGCGACGCGCGTGGCAGTGCTCGCTATCGAAAGTTGATGGTAAGAAACCTCACCAGGAAAGTTGTCAGTGACGTTTGGCAAGAATTGAGGAGTAGATAAAATGACGCTTCATTCAGTGACCATGACCATAAACGGAGAGATTGAAGGCGCGACCGTGCCTTCGCAAATGACCCTATTACAGATGTTACGAGAAGAACTCGCGATCACTGGCACAAAAAACGGATGTGCCGCAGGCGAGTGTGGCGCGTGTACGGTTGTGGTAAATGGAGAGGCGGTTAACAGTTGTCTGGTGTTGGCTGTCGAGTGTGACGGAGCTGATATTATGACTGTAGAGGGATTGGCTCATGATCGCCGACTTGATCCGCTGCAGCAAGCGCTTATTGATGCCGGTGGGGTGCAATGTGGATTCTGTATTCCTGGGGTCTTGATTTCGGCAAGGGTGTTGCTCGATCACAATCCACAGCCGAGTGAACAAGAAATTCGCGAGGCATTGGTTGGAAACTTGTGCCGATGTACTGGCTATGTGCGCATTGTTGAAGGTGTAAAGGAAGCAGCAAGATTGGGGACGGCGGTTTAACTCAGCTTCTACCAATGTGGGCAGTAGACTAAGAGAATGACAAAAGGTGTGACCTGCGAGTGCCAGGCATTCCCGGAGGAACTATGCAGCCAAAAGATAAGACACCAAAATTGATCGGCCAGAGCGTTGGTCGCTTAGATGCACAGGAGAAAGTTACCGGCGCTGCAATCTACGCAGATGATATTCAGTTTGGTAAAGGCTTACTGTACGCGCGGCTAAAACGAAGCCCCTATCCACACGCCTTAATCAAAGGTATTGATACGAGTAGGGCCAAAGCCTTACCGGGTGTTAAAGTCGTTGTGACAGGTGAAGATTTTCCTAATCATATTGGACTCTATCTGAAGGATCGCACCATCTTTGCCCTTGATCGTGTACGGTTTGTTGGAGAGCCGGTTGCTGGTGTCGCGGCCGTGTCCGAGGAAATTGCCGAAAAAGCGCTTGACTTGATTGAAGTGACGTACGAGCCCTTAGATTCGGTATTCGACGCTGAATATGGCGCTTCAGCGGATGCGCCTCTGATCCATCCTGATCTGGAAAACTACGAGGCCCCCAATTTCATTTTCCCGCAGCCGGGTACTAACATCGCCAATCACTTTAAAATTCGCAAGGGTGATGTAGATAGCACGTGGGGAAAATGTGCGGCTATCGTCGAACGCAAATACCGTATTCCTCACGTACAACACGTGCCAATCGAACCCCATGTGGCCATCGCCCAAATGAGTGAAGATGGCAAAGTGACTGTATGGGCTTCTTCACAATCTCCTTTCGCACAACGTAATATCTTTGCCAAGGCTCTGGGCAAGTCACAAGGCGATATCCGGGTCATCGCGCCTTATGTAGGAGGTGGATTTGGATGTAAAGCGGGGGTGACGATGGAGGCGGCACCGGTGGCATTGGCAACCAAGGCCAAGGGACGTCCGGTGAAGCTGCGCTTGACGCGAGAAGAGGAATTTTACACTAACTTCGTGCGGCAAGGCTTGATCATAAATCTAAAGGTTGGTTGTGATGAAAACGGCCTCCTGGTAGCAATGGAAAACCAGATGTATTGGGACGGTGGGGCCTCCACTGAATATGGGGTAAATATCACGCGGGCAGGAGGATATAGCAGTACAGGCCCTTATGACATTCCTAACGTAAAGACAGATAGCATGTGTGTATACACCAACCACCCAATAGGTGGCGCTTACCGTGGTTTTGGTATGTCAGAGTTGCACACGGCCGTAGGCCAGTGTATGGACGAACTCGCGGAAAAAATCGGACTGGACAAAGTACAATTCCACAAAATGAATTGTGTCCAAGAGGGTGATACCTTGGTGACAGGTATGACCATGCATGCCAATGGTTTGGTTGAATGCATTGAAAAGGTTGCCGGTGCCCTGGATTGGGGCAAAGCGGTGCCAGCCACTGCTGCAAATAAGCGTAGAGGTAAGGGAATGGCCTTGGCCTGGAAGGCACCGGCAATGCCGCCCAATGCAGGTTCTAGCGCACGATTGCAAATGAACGAAGACGGCACGGCAACATTGGCCATCGGAGGTCAAGAAATTGGTCAAGGATCCTTCACTGTGGCAGCCCAAATCGCCGCAGCCACGCTAGGCGTGCCGCACGACTGGGTGAATATTGCGGGACCTCTGGACACACAGTTCAGCCCCTATGAATGGCAGACGGTGGCCAGCCGGATCACGTGGAGCATGGGTAATGCGATCAAGCGAGCGGCAGGAGATGCACGGCAACAGATTTTGGAGGTTGTGGCTGATAGTTGGGACGAGGACATTGAAGACTTGGATATTGTCAACGGCATTGTAGTTTCCTATAAATCAGAAAACGAGACGCCGTTACGTGATCTGGTCGTTTATGGTCTTCCGAACGAAGATTTCACTGAGTGGACTGGGGGGCCGATTGTTGGCCGTGGCAGCTTCATGCCCACCTATGTGACTGGTCTTGATGCTGAAACGGGTCAGGGCAAACGCGCGGTTGTGCATTACACGGTTGGCGTCCAAGGCCTTGATATCGAAGTTGACCTGGATACAGGTAAGATTGAGATACTAAAAGCGGTCGCCGCATTTGATGTCGGAAAAGCGATCAATCCTAATCTGGTCAAAGCTCAAATTGAGGGCGGTCTCGTCCAGGGAGTGAGTTCGGCGATCTTCGAGGAGATGCAGCTTCAAAATGGCATCATGCAAAACCCCAGTTTCGTCGATTATCGGATCGCCACATCTACTGACATTCCAGGGGAGATTGAAAGCATCATCGTGGAAGTGCCACAGGATGATGGACCTTGGGGAGCACGAGGCATAGGAGAACATCCGATGATCCCTACAATTGCGGCGTTAGGTAATGCGGTTTACGATGCGGTAGGTGTGCGCTTGGAAGGCCCACCTTATTCGGCCGAGAGAATTTTCCTGGCCATGGTGGATGCAGGTGTTGTGGAGTAGAATGGTTGGTTGAGCTTTCTGAAAGGAGATTATGCGATGTCAAAGACATTCGATGTGATCATAATTGGCGGCGGTATTATGGGGTGCTGCTCAGCCTTGCAAATGAGCCGGCGGGGCATGAAAGTGGCTTTGTTGGAGATGGACAATATTGGGGCAGGTCCAACAGGGAAGTCATCAGCCATTATCCGACAACATTACTCCAATGAAGTAACCGCTCGTATGGCTCTACACAGTTTGCGTGTTTTCCAGGATTTTGAGAACCAGGTGGGTGATGAGTGCGGATTCACGCAGACGGGCTTTGTTGCGGTGGTTCCGGCCAAGGATCGAGCCGGATTGGAAGCCAATATAGCTCTGCAACAGAGCGTTGGTATCCGGACGGAATTGTTGGCTACGGAGGCATTACGTGAGATGATGCCTGGCCTGGCAACAGCCGATCTGGTTGCGGCCGTTTATGAGGCTGAAAGTGGGTATGCGGATCCCTATTTGACGGTCACTGCACTGGCACGGGCAGCGCGCCGGGCGGGGTCTACGATTGTCCCGGAGACTCAGGTAACAGGCATTCGCTTTGCAAACGGCAAGGTTATTGGTGTTGATACGGTAGACCAACGTTTCGATGCCCCCAAAGTGGTCAACTGCGCGGGAGCCTGGGCGGCGCGCGTGGCTGCGATGGCTGGCGTGAGCGTGCCAATCAATTCCTGTCGCGTTCAGGTTGCTTTCTTCCGCCGTCCGGCCGGACACGAGGCGCCACATCCAGTATTTGCTGACTTTATCAACGCTACCTACTTTCGTTCCGAGACGGGCAATCTCACCCTGGTAGGATTGATTGATCCATCAGAGGCGGAGGCGATTGTGAATCCAAATGACTACATCGAAGGCGTAGATGATGAATTCGTCCTGGAGGCGGGAGAGGGGCTGGTGAAGCGGTATCCGGCGATGGAACGCAGCCAATATACGGGTGGATATGCTTCACTTTATGCCATTACCCCTGATTGGCACCCCATCATTGATGAACTTCCAGCCGGAAGTGGCTGCTATATCTGTAGCGGTTTCAGCGGGCATGGATTTAAGCTTGGCCCGGCGGTTGGTCAAATCATGGCAGATCTTGTGACTGATGACCGGCGCTCGGAGTTCGATCCGCACCTGTTCCGGTTCGGCCGTTTCGCCGAGAATGACCCGGTACGCGGGCAGTATGAGTACAGTATCGTTGGATAACACAGACTAGATAACGAGTGAGCAAATTTAGGGAAACCCTTAAGGCCTTAAGGCCGAGCCTGCCGCTGCTGGGAGCGTTTGTTTTTGGAGCCGCGAGTTGGTACATCTTGTCCTATTGGCGCAGGCTTCTTGGGCTGCCACCAATGGTCCGCACGAGGCAAGAAGGTCGAATAGAAGCCCACCTGTCCATAGAAGAAAAGGCGATACAGATCGCTTCCGCCAATCTTCGGGCAGGTATTGAAAAACGTTACTTGCCCGATGGGCAGCAGAAAATAGTGCTTTGTGCAGGTATGCGTAACTTTCGCGAACCCTGGGCTCGGGATTTTGGTTTCGCGAGTTTCGGCCTGGTTGAATTGAATGAGCTACAGGCAACCAGAGAGACTCTTGAGGTATTTCTACAGTACCAAACAGAGCAAGGCCAATTTCCTGTCAAAGTGCATGGGACCAATGCACTGGATCGGTATCTTCACTCCCTCTTCGGCCGCCAGCAACCTGTGGATTTGCCTATCCGGCCAAGATACACAACAGCTCACAATACAATATCTCTGGATGGGAATGCGCTTTTAGTTATTGCTGCCTTGCTTTACTTGCGACGTTTCGATGACGAGCCCTTTTGCCGCGCGCACTGGCCGGCATTGAAGCGAGGGCTTGGTTGGCTGGAGGTTCATGCGCTTGGAGACGATGATTTGCTGCACCAGGGCGCTTTTGCAGATTGGGCTGATAGTGTTAGTCGTGTAGGACGCGTGCTTTATACCAATGTGCTTTACTGGAAAGCCCTGCGTGATTTTGCCAGTGTAGCATCCAAGTATGGTTACGAGGAAGACAAAGTAGTTTTCTCGGCGAAAGCGTCGCGCGTGAGTTTCGCTCTGAACAGTCATTTCTGGCGAGAGGATCTGGGCTATTATCAGACCAGCCGCCAGTTTGAGTTATTTAACAGCGATGGCAATCTCCTGGCCATTGTTTGGGGACTGGCTACACCTCAACAGGCACATATGATACTGGATAACATGCAGAGATTGGGTATGGCTGATCCCGTGCCCACCCAAGTAACCGATCGGCCTTATGGGTCTAAATTTATCGCTATTGAGAATCGTCTGGGGGGCATTCCACATTACCATACGTTAGCGGCCTGGCTGTGGTTAGGAGGATGGCATGTAGTTGCTCTGACTCGAATGGGCCGTCTGGCTGAGGCGAAATTAGTTCTAGAGCGGATTTATCAACTAATCGTACGCGATGGAGTAGTGCATGAGGTGTATGGACAGGATGCTCACTCTCTCAAGAGCTTTTGGTACTCATCTGAGGCCCCACTAACTTGGAGTGCGGGCGTAGTCGTATTTGCTCATTCGTGCTACCAACGTGGGCTGAGCGGCGATTGAAATCGTTTGCGCTGTTAAGAGTGGGTGTCGAATCGTCGGGAGCCGAATAATCAGGAGGTTCGGGAAACGCGAAAACCTCTTGTCGTTTGATAAACTAACCATCCAACAGCGCCGCCTAGTAAGGTCGTAGCCAATCCAGCCCAGTTTCCGAGATCCCCAATAAGATCAGCGCCAGGCAGTTGCAAGGTATAATAAAGATAAACTAAAAGCGCGCCAATTACGGACCAGAGGAGGGCGCCTGTTCGATCGGCGGTCGAAAGATTTTCAGATCCAAACAACAGTGTGGCGGAGACAATAATCACGAGACCTGTGAACATGGTCAAGAGCATTTCAAGTTCGGACA
Organism: Chloroflexota bacterium; assembly: GCA_009937635.1. Classification (GTDB taxonomy): domain Bacteria; phylum Chloroflexota; class Anaerolineae; order Promineifilales; family Promineifilaceae; genus JAACFF01. Next base: position 4,116 of record JAACFF010000140.1, on the reverse strand, counting down.
GGGCGATTCGTATGCCGGGTTCACTTGGTGGTGGTGGTGGTGGCAAAGGAGTCGCAGTTGGAGATGGTGTCGGTGTGGCGGACGGCACGGTTGTTGCCGTAGGGGTTGTCGTAGGAGTCGCCGTTGCAGTCGGTACCGTAGTGGGAACGATAATCGCTACTTGCGCTTCGTCTTCGATGGAGATGTCCACTTCTTGCGATATTGTTGCTTCTCCTGCAGAGGCCGTAATCCTAAATTGACCAGGTCCAGTACGTGCTTCTAAGACATAGTCCAATCTGGAAGTGCCGTTCTCAGTAGGAACTTCGGCGATGATGTTCACCGTGCCTTGGATGCGATCGCGCTGAACGAACTGCACAATGGTGCCGTCGGGAACCAAATTCCCATTGCGATCGCGGATGATGCCAGTTTGAAGATGTAGCGTATCCCCGATGGCGGCGTCCAGCGGGGCTTGACTAGGCGGTGACTGCACATCTTGACCACTGAGGATATATAGTTCAATGATCTGCTGTGGATCGGGCTGCGTCTGCTCAAAGAGATTGTAGCCTATACCATCGATCGACACAGGAGAAGAACCAGTAAGCGGTACTTCTTGGAACAACGCGCGTACGGCTGTATCAATAAACATATCTACCGTACTGTAAATGCCATAGTAGGCTGTGAGTTTACTAATCTCTGTTGTGTCCAGGTAGTAAGGAGCGTCCAGGGCGAAAACCATTACGTTGGTGTTGCGTACGATGTCCGGACGCTCTGCAAGGAATCGGCTCAGAGTTTGCGATTGCATGTCGCCGTTTAATAAAGCAAACACGATCCAGTTTGTACCCTTTAGAGACTCCTGCACCAGAAAATCGGCCGGAGGCGTGGGGGTGAGAAATGGCGTGGGGTTGAGCGCGACTTCTTCAGCGGTTAGCGTTGGTATAGGGACTTGGGTGGGTAGAAAAATGGGTTCCGTGCCTGCATTCAGAAACTCTTCAAGCTCAACAAAAGAGAAACTTTCTACCTGCGATGGCTGCAGTTGACCGCTGCCGTTCGGACCATAAAGGGCTACCATACGTTCGGCCAAGGCTGTTTCGCTTACGATGGCACCGGGTGGACAGGCAGAGCACTGACTTGCCTCACGTACATCGGTAAAGACCGCAATCTTGTCACCAGCACCGGGCGGACTTGCGACCCTCTCCGCAAGTTCGCCTAAACTAGGGGAAATCAGCGTTGTACCTGCTTGGGTCAAGTTAAAGATAAATGGGTCTCCCTGGCCGATTTGAGTTGCAATGTTGGCCGGTTCAGGCAGAACATTGCTGGCAGACAGATCGTCGCCATATAAGTCTAGCTTGAGCTGCAAAATGCGGAGAACGGCCGTGTCAACGCGCTGCTGGAATGATTGGTCAGTCTCATACTTATTGCGAAACCATAGAATCGTGTCTTTGATATTGGTAGATTGGTCTGCAAAAGATGCCTCTCCAAGCGCGAAATCGGAAAGATTCAAGAGATCATTGCCCGCCAGGAAAGCATCCTTGGCCACCAACTGGTGCGGAAATTCCTCCTCGGTGCTATCGTAGAAGCGTGCGACGCTTCGAGCACCTAGCGAATCGGAAACGATGATTCCGCCAGCTTGTCTCCAAGGTATAAACTCGGGCAAATCCATTAGGGAAGTCAGTGCTTGCGGATCAAAACTGACTGGCGCTGTTGTGTCGCGGATATTTCCCTGGAAGCCTTGATAGCGAATATGCGTGGTTAGTAGTCCGTCGACTACAGACGGTTCTTCCTGGTCTGATCCTGTCACAGCAATGAATGGGGCAAGCTCTATTTGCTTGAGTTGCTCTAGTGACTTACGCACTGTTGGAACTTCTACATCCGTGTGCCGGTCGCTACTCCCTTTGCCTGGAAAGTGTTTGGCGATTACAGCAACGCGATTCTGACTGCCTTCATGAACACCCGTTGTATAGGCCTGTCCCATCAATCCGACCCAGTATGGATCACCACCAAATGTGTTGGCACCCAAGTCCGCCGGATTAGATGGTGCTGGATTTTCAAGCACATCGAGTGCGGGTCCCAATAACATATTTACCCCTACTGCTGCCAATTCTTGACCAGTTATTCTGCCCACGGTCTGAGCGTAACGAGGTTGCCAGGTAGCGCCGATCGCCATATTGGTGGGCACACCAGTGAAACCACCAAGTATTCGACTCTCACCGTAAGGAATTCCCTCATGGTTCAATGCAAAAAATAGAGGGATTTGAGCGCCAGGGTTCTGCGCGAACTGAGGTGTTGTGATTATCTCCGCTCCGCGACCTACATCTTCCTCATCGACAATAGGCAATTCCCCAAGCAAAGCCAGCCGTTGCAACTCACTGGTCAATGCCATGATTTGCAGCGGTGTGTTTAGTGGTTCTCCATAGCCCGTAAGATTGTCGTTTTTGGGCAGTAAGACGACTCCCCCGACCTTATAATTGAGAATGAGATCGACAATATCGCTGGAAGGAGCGACGGAATCACCTTCGAATGCTACAAGAAAAAGCTGGCCCACGCGCTCTTCTACGGTCATTTCATCTAGAAGATCTTGTGCTGATTGTGGCGCCTGGAATGCTGCAACAGACCTCTCAGGAGTTCCCAGAAACCCCAGAGAAAGTAACAAAAACGAGACCCATCCAATATGCCAAAATCGGACCATGGTGACAGAAAGAAACAGGGAACTAGCCCTAATATGTGAACTATCAATACGGTGTAAACGTCAACTCTAAAAGAGGCAAAGCGGCGTTTTTGCAATCTACGATTAACGTTTACGTAATAATTATATAGCAGATTGCTTCCCAGAACACCTGTGTTAAAATGTCTTCATCTAATCGAATTTGATGATGGGTCAGATGGCGGAAGCGATGGGTGTTGGTCATCTGACTTTTTTGTGAGTTACGCTGTTATGTCGATAAAGGTGCGAAACGGGCTAACAATTTTGATGCTGGTAGTTCTGGCAGCCAGCGCCTTTGCGGCGGGATACTTCATTAGGGATATCGTCTCTGCACGCAATGGCTCTGTGCAAGCCCAAGAAGAATTTGACGTGTTTTGGGAGGCTTGGGGCCGGATAGAGGACACCTTTATTGGAGAATTACCCGAGGGGCGGCAGCGGACCTATGCGGCTATTCGCGGGTCCATAGAAACCTTGGATGATCCTTATACGGTTTTTATAGAACCGGTGGCCAGGAATCATGAAAGGGAGGAACTTCAAGGTAAATTTGGTGGGATTGGCGCCTACCTGCGTCGTCTGGAGGACGGCGGCGACCTTGTCTTGGAACCGATACCAGGTAACCCGGCGGAAGCCGCAGGCATTGTTTCAGGAGATGTGCTCCAAGCAGTAGATGGCACGATTATCACGGCCGACATGACTACTGGTGAGGTGGCTGACCTGGTTAAGGGTGAAAAGGGTACGACAGTTGTCCTGACCATCTTGCATCCTGGTGAATCTGAGGCGGTAGACATTGCCGTAGTAAGGGCGGATATTTTGCTTCCTTCGGTAAGTTATCGTTTGCTCGAAGAGGATCAGAGTATAGGTTACATTCGCCTTTCCCGTTTTAGCGCCGAAAGTGCGGGAGAAGTTGCAGATGCCATTACGGATTTAAAGAGCCAGCAAAGTGAAAAGTTTATTCTTGATCTTCGCCAGAATAGAGGGGGTCTCTTGGATGCAGCGATTGGAGTCTCGGATCACTTTCTGGAAGGTGGCCCCGTTGTTTTGCAGCAAAGAAAGGGGGAGGGAGAACACACCTTTGATGCTACTAACGCGACTCTGGTACCCGAAGCGCCACTCGTGATACTTGTCGATGGAGGATCGGCGAGCGCTTCGGAAATAGTGGCCGGCGCCTTGCAGGATCGTGAGCGTGCGTTGCTGGTAGGAAACGAGAGAACCTTTGGCAAGGGTTCCGTGCAACTCGTGTTTGACTTAAGAGATGGTTCATCAGTGCACGTGACATCTGCACGATGGTTTACGCCTGAACGAACACCATTAGATGGGGAAGGATTGGAACCTGACATCCTGGTAGAGCTTACTCAAGAGGCGCTCGATAACGGTCGGGATGAGGTGTTAAATCGCGCTATTCGCCTGTTACAAGAAGGCTCCTAATCTAAGGCTAA
>JAACFF010000139.1 GCA_009937635.1 Chloroflexota bacterium | reverse complement strand
AACCGTAACATGCAGCGACTGCACATGCTTGTCACGGGCGAAAATATGCCGGCTGGAAGCTGCATCTAGACGCGTTCCGATCGTCGTAACCTTTCGGCCGCCGGCGTAGGTCACTTCTATGGAAGCTGTATCCCCTTTGGTGTAGATCACCGGCGTCTGGCAGACAGTGAAGGCCAATGAATGGGCGGGGAGCGCCAATTCTTTCTGCAATCCTGTTGTATCCCAGTAAGAGAATTTGCCAGGCGTTGATAAAAACTCCTCACATCGAAGCAAAGTTGGCGCGAAATGCAATGCACCCTCGCGAATAGATACCCCTAGCTCACCCATGCGTGTCAGGATTTCTTCTTTCACCTGACCGGTCATACCCGGTTGGCGCGCCCCACCCCCAAATGGGGTATGCGAGTATGGGTCGGAAGGAAAAGCACCATATTCTGAGGGCGACTTGTTGAATCCCAATCCTTGCCGAATGTCATGATAGGCGGCAGCAAGCGCGACGATAACGTCCTTTCTCGCCTCGACGTCCAACGCCTGTTGGTAGCTTTCCTGCACTGCCAGCAGCAGCTTGGAAACCATGTGCCAGTAGATGCTGCCCAGCCCTTCGTAGGCAAAAAACGTGCCGGAACGGCCGGTAAACGTTTGATGGTTAAAGGTCGTTTCAAACAAATCTAAGATGAAACCGCGTTCAGCGACAGCCCATTCAGCATAGGCGGGCTCTTGGGCCAGATCGTCCAAAACGGTGGCCGCGTCATTGACATTGCGGAAACGGCCGTTAAAATGCCATGTCCCCGCCTCATCCTCAACCAGCAAACGTACATCCCCCGCCGCCATCAGCGCCGCTGCCAGCTTGGAACCGGTCACCTGCGCTGCAGTGATATTATTCTTCTGCCGGAAACCGGGTAGGCGGCGGTTGGGATAAAGCATATACGAATGCTGGTCAGCACGGTACAAATCGCTATGACGTAAATTGTGCAGCAGCGTCACCACCTCCGTTGGGGATAACATACCCGACGAGAGCGCCGCCACCTGCCCTTCCAACATCAGATACAGATTTTCGACGGACGCGCCCGACGCATCCAGATTCAAAATATTGTAACTGTGCGCCAGCCCATTCGGTCGCCGGTTGGCGCGTAAGGTTTGTTCGACATAGCTTTGAGCCAGCCTCAAGAAATCTTGCAATGCCGGCGCCTCAATAGTTGTCTGAGTTTGCGGGACGCCGCTCTGATAGATGAGAGTGCGATAATTAGTGGCGGATGTGCCCAGCGCATCCATGATTTCGCGCCGCACCTCATCGGCAAAACCGGTATCCAGATGGGGTTGGTAGGCGCTAAAGATAGTCTGCACCTCGCTAAAAAGGGTGACAACGGCCGTATTGACCACAAATGTCTCCCCCTTTACTTCCGCCAACTGGTCTTGCCAAAAAGCAATAAAGCGGCGCAAGTAGGCCACTGTCACCACCGACAGCCCCTTGCCCACCAGCGCGTTGTTGGCATCGTTCCACTCCGGACGCTGCGTGTTCATCCAGATGCCGCCCTCGGGCACGAGGTTGGTCAGTTTGGCAAGCAGCAGTACCAGCAGCTTTTCGATCATGGTGACATGAATCACAAACCCATTGGCGTCGCGGTGTAAACGGCCGTCTGTGCCCAATGCAGAAACTGTGGCTTCCGTTGCCCTCTCGCTCTCGCGATCAAAATCAATCGTGTGGGTCCAATCTGTAATCATCTCCTCATAAGAACGCAGCCGGTAAGGTACCTTTGCGTAGGCAAAGATGGGCTGATTCCAAAGCTGTACTAGTGTACCCGGCTGCACCTGTTCCACAATCTCCAACAGCTTTTGCAGATAAATAATTTGATGGTCGCTCCAATAGCCGATATTCGACCAGGGATTATCCGGCTCCGGCACTTCCCATTCGATGCCGTCACGCGTTACCCTATACGGATTGTAGCCGTCGGCCGTCGTCGCATTCAGAAATTTAGCAATCATTCCCTCGGTATAGGCCGGAAAGGAGAGCAGCAGTGGTTCCCAGTTTTGAAAAATGTCGCGCCAGTTGCCCTGGTAATCCAACCGGGGCGAGCCGTCCAACCGTTTCAGATTGATGGAAAACTGATTCCAGGGACGGCTGGGATCACCATGGCGACGGCTGAAGGTGAGCGGCAGATATTCGTAACAAAGGCGAATCAGATCGACCGCACCTGACTCTGCAGCTTTCGTGTAAAGGTCACGAACGTTTATCTGTTGTGGCAGATCGGCAAACCATTCGGCGTGTGCGCTCAAAATGGCACGATTACGCACGCGCAGAAAATCCAGCAGGTCATCTCGATCTACCTGATACCCATCAACAAAGATGCCGCCGCGCATGATGTTAAAAAGGACATTGGCGAAATGGTGAACAGCAGTGTTTTCCTGCACCGACACCTGCAACCCATCGGCAGCAGCCACATAACGGGCTAAATCGGTCGTACCCTGGTCAATATCCGCCTCAATTTGCCGTTCGATGGCCGTCTGATCTTGGTGCAGGAAGCGCAATAGCCGGGTTACGGCCGAAGCGGTCTGGTTCACATCGGCTACGATATGCCACTGTTTTTGCGCTCCCGCCGGCAGTTCAAAAGAAGATGTGACGAGATAGGCTCCCGCCTGGCCGCGAATATCCCGTTCCGGGGTGAGGGAACGGCCGTAACGAAAACCATTCATCTGCTCCGTACAAAGCAGATGAACAGGATCGTCCAGTCCCACCTGCCACACAGTTGTCGCCTTGAGCGATTCGCTTGGCTCGGCGCGATCGGTGAGCGTGGCGCTGAGAGTGAACATACCCAGCCCGGTTTCCGGTTCTAACTCATTCCGCTTGTAAGCATGGAGCAGGCTGCTCATCCCCGTTTGCAGCAATGTATTTGCACCGTAAGGCAGCACATTTTGCAGACCGTCGAACAGTTCTATCCGGCAGCCATCGCCGTTATTTTGCAGCCAGCCGCTCTTGATGAAACCGAAGCGATCGCCGGTGCGCCAAATTATGCGCAGCGTCAGTCCCAAATCGTAATTGATTTCCTCAAATACGAGTTTGTTACCGTAATTGTTTTTATACAGGTGGCGTTCCAAACGATAAATTCCAGCGTAGCGGGTGGAAAACGGCTCCCAGAGGTGGAAACGGCCGTTTCTCATCACCCGCACAATCGTTTTGCTCCCCGTCAATTCGCTGTGCGCCGTAATCTTATCCTCGGTTTCGTAGGGAAACAGCGCCGAGTCGGCATCGATGCGCCCGGCCGTTAACCCGCCGTTACTTGAAATAAACAGCCAATGGTCGGCGCTACTGACGATGCTCATGAAAAAAGGCGATATCTGGTCGCTGTGCGCGATGCGGTAATACCTTTCGCCCAGGAACTGCACAAAACTGCCAGTCGTTGGTTCTGTTTCGCTGTTGATTAGTGAGCGGCCAACTAAAATGTCAGTTTTTCTGTCTTTCATCTGGATAAGCTCCTCTTTACAAAAAACAACTTAAAAGCATGAACCCCACATTCCGCACCTAAATTTCGAGAAGATAACATTTTTCAACCTCGGGTCCCAACAGGCGAATAATCTTCAATCGAACAGCAGAAAGATTGAGGGCTCGGCGGTCAACAATCTGCCGGCCTGTTATCTTCCAACCCGCAACGAAGTGCATCACTCCTTTGGCCGGACGGCCTGGTTGCAGATATTTCTCGATGGGTCGGCACTCAGCCTGAAGGGTGTGCCATTTCAGCTTTTTGTTTAGCTGCTGAGCTGCTTTGTGGGCGTCGGCTTCACATTCAAACTGGGTTTGAGCGAGTTGGCGCAGCGCTTTGTCGGCTTTTTCGGCTGCCCGTCCAACTTGTTTGTCCAACCGTTTCATCCACATAATTCACGAGCATTTTGTTGCGGAAAGACGGTCGTTTCGTCCAGATAGCCCGGCCATCCACCGCCGACAGCCACATTCAGTATGATGAAGAAGGGCTGGTCGAATACCCATTCGCCAGGCACATCGTCTGAGGTGAGTGAAAAGTATTGCTTTCCATATGGTTATAATCAGAATGATTGGTTTCACGGCTATTATTCCTACAAAGCGTTCTAGTCTTATTTATCCTCAGTCTGCGTCTCCAATCCAAACCCCAATGGAAATAGCGGATCTTCAATGCCGGCGGCCGGGAGTTGGATGATATCGCGGGGCCAGGTGTAAGGCAGCTTACCGCTGAAGAGGGCCTCACCAAATAGGAGATCGGCCACGCCCGCGCCCTCGGTACCCGGCAGCCATGCGGCAACAAACGCATCGGCCGTTTCCAACGGCTCGTTAATAATCAGTGGCCGGCCAGAGATCAAGATGATGACCAGGCGCTCGCTGCTTTCCCGCAGCCGATCAATCACCGCCAACTCGCCATCGGCAAGGATGAGATCGGCATTGTCGCCGACACCTTCGGCGTATGGGCGTTCGCCTACCACGGCTATTCCCACATCAGCAATTGCCGGATTGTCCCCTGCATCTGTGATCCGCTCGAATCTGCCAATCCGATTGAAACGCACATTTGTATCCTCGCTGACGGCCGCTTCAATACCTTCCAAAATCGTCGTACCGGGGGTGATATTACCCGCTTTGCCCTGCCATTCAATCGTCCAACCACCGGACTGGATACCAATGTCGTCGGCAGCCTCACCTCCCACAAAAATGAGCGGCGTTTCTTTGGACAGCGGCAGCGTATCATCGTCATTCTTGAGCAGCACGAGCGATTGGCGCACCGCTTCACGGGCCAGGTCAAGGTGAGCGTCGGTACCGACTTGTGTAAGATGATCGGGATTGGGCAACGGCCGTTCAAACAACCCGAGCGCAAATTTCACCGTCAGAATGCGGCGCACGGCATCGTCAATGCGCTCCTGCGATACATCTCCCTTCTCCACAGCATGGGTCAGCGTGGAAACGAAGCGTTCATAGTTGTGTGGCACCATGTTCATATCGATCCCGGCGTTAATGGCCGTGACCACAGAATCGTAATAGTCATTGGGATTGATTTGGTCGACGGCTTCCCAGTCAGAAACCAGGAAACCTGCAAAGCCCAACTCGCCTTTTAGCACAGCCGTAAGCAAGTATTGCTGGGCATGCATTTTGGTGCCATTCCAGCTGCTAAAGGAGACCATGATACTCTGTGCGCCGGCCTCGATGGCCGCCTGATAGGGGGGCAAGTGCACTGCGCGCAGCGTCGCTTCGTCGATTTGTGTATCGCCCTGGTCAATCTGGTAGTCGCCTGTGTTCGAACTGCCCCAGGTCGTGCCTCCATCGCCAACGAAATGTTTAGGCGTGGCCAGCACAGTTTGAGGGTCGCTGAGATCACCCCCCTGAAGCCCTTCCAGGTAGGCCGCCCCCAGTACGGATACCAGCTCCGTATCTTCGCTGTACCCCTCATAGGTACGCCCCCATCGGATATCTTGGGGCACGGTAACGGCGGGGGCATAATTCCAATCGATGCCTGTGGCAGTAACCTCGACGGCCGTTGCCCGGCCAATTTGTTCCAATAGCTCTGGGTTTTGTGTAGCCCCAAGACCGATGTTGTGAGGGAATATGGCAGCGCCTTTCACATTGTTGTGTCCATGCACGGCGTCAACTCCGTAGAGCAAAGGAATGCCCAGCCGGCTTTGGAGTGCGGCCTCCTGGTAGCCTCCGACCATCTCAACCCATGCTTCTGGCGAGTTTTTACTGGGCGAACCGCCGCCACCACTGAGTACCGCACCGATATCATTAGCTGTTACATCTTCTGGGTTTATGCTGTTCTTCTCGACCAGCGTCATCTGGCCGATTTTCTCGGCCAGGGTCATACGGGCCAGCAGATCTTCTATGCGACTGCTGGTGAGAGCTGTCGCATCAAGGTAAAGTAGCTCCTTATCTTCCTGTACTGTGACGGGAAGGGGAGGGGAAACGACTGTTTCCTCTCCCTGGCATCCCGTCCAAACAAAGGAAGAGGAAACAATGACTAGGAACACCCATGAAATAATCCGTTTCATTGCTTGTCATCGACCTATTGACCATGATATGACATGAATCAGACCCGAAACAAGATCGCTCGACCATGGACACATCTCCAGCAAGACGTAACCTATAGCGTGAGCAAAGAACCACTAGCCCTAGATAGTAGAATCTGTGTTCCCCGGCCGTACCAGTTCTGCGTGCCGCCATCGCCGCCTCATTAACTTCCATTTGTACATCTTCTGGGATGGCCAGGTCGATGACTTCGCCACCCAAGTCACGCACCATGGCCGCCAATATGTCAACACGCTTGGCTTCAATCTGCAGGAAGATAGCGGAACTGCCAGGCTGCATCGCTTCCTCTACGGCTTTCACTTTATCCTTGCTGATACCCAGATCCAGTTTCTTTCCCAACAAGGCCCCGGCGGCAGCACCAAGAAGCGCGCCGCCAATCGGTCCGCCAAAAAAGAAGCCAATTACAAATCCAACCATACCGCCCCCGGTTGCCCCTTTGCCAACCGTGAGATCGGTGGTCTCATGGACCTTAACCTTGCCCTTTGCATCTTTAGTAACGACGACTGCATCGATTATCTTCAATTGCTGAGCATCTTCCAAATCCTTAACTCCTTTCAAATAGGAGCTGGCCTTGGTTTCATCGTCGAATGTAATTACGGCAAATTTACTATCGCTCATCACGACCATCCTTTAATAATGAATGCCTCATCATATTCCAAGCCATTTTAAACATGGCCTATTTCTCCACGCCAGTGATCACAACACCCTGAATGAAGGCGCGTTGGGCGAAGAAGAAAACGATCAGCGGAATGATCGCCGCCGTCAGCGAGGCTGCCTGAATGAGATTATCTTTTCCCTCGTACAAACCGCTGAAACCATTCAAGCCGACCGTAATCGGATACAAATCCGGATTGCCGGCCAGGTAAATCAACGGGCCGAAGAAGTCATTCCAGGCGAAGAAGAAGTGGAAGAGGGTCACAGCGACCAGAGCCGGCTTGGCCTGCGGCAACATAATCGACCAAAAGATGCGCCAGTGGCCCGCGCCATCAATCATCGCCGCTTCATCCAGTGCCCTGGGGATGCCCAAGAAGAATTGGCGTAAAAGGAAAATATTGTAGCCATTGGCGAAGAATTGGGGCACGATAAGCGGCCACCAGGTTCCCACCCAACCAATACGATTGAAGAAAGCATAGGTAGGTACGAGTGTCACCATTGGTGGCAGAATGATTGTGGCCATCACCACCAGGAAGAGAGTGCCTTTGCCCGGAAATGTATAGCGAGCGAAGCCGTAAGCGACCAGGGCGGCTGAAAACACCGCACCGATAGTCGTTACGACAGCATAGACCACGGTGTTGCGTAATAAGAGTGGGAAATTGATGGTTTCCCACGCTTCCCGGTAGTTTTGCCACACGGGATCCCATGACCATACTTGATCGAGCGTTCGCCAGCGACCTTCCCAGTCAATCAAGCCCGCTTCGGGATTTGCTGGATCAACAAATTGGCTTGCTTCACGCCCTTTCTTGACCAGCGCCCACTCTTCATTTCTCACCTGCCCTTCAACCGGTACGGAATAGACGTCGTACTCTTTGCCTTCGTAGGTAAATATTGCCGGTGATGCTGGATACCAGGGTGCCCCAGGGGTTGAAACCTGCTCATCCGTTTTCAAGGATGTTACGATGCCATAACCCAGAGGGATCAAGAAAATCAATAAAGTGATCAAGGTTAATCCGGAAAGACCAACCGCGTTTATCCTTTCTCTTGCTTTATGTGAGATTCTTACTTCGGATTTTTTTTGTTGTGTAGTTGCCGATATGGTAGCCATTTGCTATGCCTCCTCTCCAGCGTAATACACCCAATAGCGGGCGCTGCCAAATAGAACTACAGTTAGGAGCAATGATACGAGAAAGATGAGCCAGGCTAATGTGGCTCCATAGCCCATGTTGAAGAAGCGGAAAGCTTGGTTAAAGAAGTAGATACCGACAAAATTTGTCCGGCCATCCGGGAAACCACTGCCTCCATTGAGGACGAAAGGTACCAGGAAGTACTGCATCAAGGCGATGGCACCCAGAACAAGATTGTAAAATATGACGGGCGAAATCATGGGGATCGTGATGTTTATTAATTGGCGCCACCAGCCGGCGCCGTCAATTTCCGCGGCTTCATACATCTCTGTGGGTACACCCTGTAGACCGGCCAGGGTTATCATCATCATGTTGCCGATACCCCATAGCCCGATAAAGGTAAGGGTTATGTAAATGAGGTTAGGATTGGCAAACCAGCGGATACCGTCGACGCCCAAGGCAGGTATGCCAAAGACATTCTCCAAGAGCAGGTTGAACCAACCGGTTTGCTCATTAAATACACCCTGCCAGATCAGAACAGCCGCCACGAGAGGAATCATCGTGGGCATAAAAAACATCGTGCGAAAGAATGCCTTGCCGCGCACGCTTTTAGAATTAAGTAAGACTGCCAGATAGAGGGCAAATGCCATGCCGATCGGCAGCGAGATTAAGGCAAAGAGAAAGGTAACCCCAAACGATTCATACACATTAGGATCGTTGAAGATGGCCCTTTGCCAATTGGCGAGCCCAATAAATTGGGCGTCTTCTGGATTGGCCAGATTAAAATCCATCATGGAAAAGAAAAATGAAGCGATAAATGGGATGATCGTGAAGACGAGAATCCCAATTAGCCAGGGACTTAGAAAGATGAAGCCCCACTTTATCTGTTCACGTTCGATTCGCCCGCGTTTAGGTTTCTTCTTTTTTGTTTTTGCGGGTTTTACAAGCGCTTCGGTCGTTGCTGTTGTCATCAGGATACCTTCCTTATTGGGTGAAACCGGCTGATCTTTCTCCAGTTATGCCACACCGAAACTGTATAATTGTTAATGCTGGCTGCTATTCCTTAATTGGCCATCTGACAGAAACTAGCAATGGGAGAAGGGCATCCTCGAGAGCTACAAACAGCAGCCTCGAGGATGTTTTCTTACCCCTACTTATGAGGGTAACGCTGTGTAAGTTTTACTTATTCATTACCTGCTGCATCATAAATGGCCTGTAAATCAGCAACCAAAGTGTCAATTTCTGCTTGAACATCAAGACCTGGATTTTCCAACAACAGCGACCAGAATTCATTGTATCGTTCGTTGGCTTCTTGCGGACTGGGCATATAGCTTTCATGATTGGGATTATCGGCGAAGGCCATGCTGTCGGTAACTACCTGCCAATTCGCTTCATCACCGCCAGGAACCGTTCCGGCGAAGGTGTCGAAATAAGCTCCCTGTAGGCTTAGCCGGGCCGGCATTCCACCATACATTTGGGTCATTTCTTCAGCTTTTTCACCCAAGAAGTAGTCGAGGACCACGAACGTTTCTTCCGGATGTTCCGTGCCATTCATGATGGCGAAGGTGTCGGCATGCATTTTGGCTGTTGGTTGCCCAGAAGCGTTGGCCGGTATTGCTGCCGTGTCCCACTCGAAATCGACATTGCCTACGCAGCAGCCATGGTACCAGAGATGGGTTTGGGCCATGGCCACATTGCCTGATTCGAAACCATTGCCAGCAAAAAGGTCGCTGTTTTCGTACGGGCCAGATGGGTAAAAGCTACTGTTCCAAATGCCATCATAGTACCATTCGGCGGCATCACGCCACTGATCCGGTACCTGGGCGTTGCCTTCATCATCGACGAGCGCTCCAGGGCCGAAGAGCGTAGCGGCACCGCGGAAATCGGTCCACTGTTGGTAGAAGCCGAATTGCACGATGTCTTCCGGATCGAAGTCAGGGCTGTTGGCATCATTGCCATTGCCATCAACAGTTAACAACTTAGCCACTTCGGTCATGGTATCGACATTCCACTCGACCTCATTGCCATCCGCATCGATATAGGGGGCGCCATATTCCTGCGGTGGATAGTTGAGGCCCGCTTCATCAAATAGTTCTTTGTTGAAAGACATGAAAGAGGGGAAGATCGCAAAAGGTAAACCCAGTTGCCCTTCCTGCTGGTCTACGTAAAACTCAACCAACGCCGGGTCATAATCTGTTAGATCATAATCGTTGGCTTCAATCAGATCTGTGAGATCAAGCCAGGCGCCGCGGAAGAAGTCACGACCGCGAATACCAACCGGTCCTACGATATCAGGTGCATTGCCAGCGGCAATCTGTGTAGCCAGTGTCGAGTAAGCCTGGTCAGCATCTACAATTTCCAAGACGAGCTCGATCTCATCTTGGGAAGCGTTAAAGTCGGCGACGACCTTCTCTTGAGGCTCAAACATAGGCTCGTCAGAACCAGCACCCAATCCTACAAACCAACGAACCTCCGTTCTGTCACCACTTGGTGCCGAGGCTTCCTCTTCGGCCGGTGCGGCTTCTTCGGCCGGCGCTTCTTCTTCGGCGGGCGCGGCTTCTTCGGCCGGCGCTGCTTCTTCGGCCGGCGCTGCTTCTTCAGCCGGCGCTGCTTCTTCGGCCGGCGCTGCTTCTTCGGCAGATCCACCACATGCGACCAACACCATAACAATTACCAATAAACTAATGAGCAAAAACAACTTAGACTTTTTCATCAGAAATCTCCTTTGCTGCCTAGCCAAGCCAGGATCAATGCATATTTCGCGTGCGTTTTTATTTCTTTATTCGTTATAGGGGCTCTTCTCTTTCTATATCCTGAAAAAACCTCCTCCTCCTAAAACTTGCAGTTTAATTGCTCGGCCTTCAGAAAGTTTCGGGAAATGAAAGCGCTTTCACATTTTAAGCGAAAACAACGGATAAACTTGAAAACGATTTCAATATGTTAACATGGGACCCCTTCTTTGTCAAGGGTTTTTGGGACAGATCGCGCCGTATTGGATACTAAATTAGCGTATTTCGGCCAAGAAGATTTTGATAGTTGCTGGATTTGAAAGCGTTTTCATGATACAATGCTAAATGCGCACAAAAAAGACGATAGGTACCAAGATGAAAGTAACCATTCAGGAAATCGCTGAAAAAGCAAATGTTTCACCCAGTACTGTTTCACGCGCATTGCGGGGGACGGCTGGTGTTTCGGCCAAAAAGTATCAGGCAGTCATGGATGCCGTGACTGATCTAGATTACCGGCCCAATATCTTTGCCCAGAGCCTGGCCAGTGGGCAATCGATGACGATTGGTGTCCTGACCCAGAATTTTGGCAGTCCTTTTTATGATGGTATTTTGCGCGGGATCTTAGAGGGGCTGGAAGAATCGAATTACTGGCCGCTTTTTGTGGATGGGCGATGGCAAATAATAATTGAACAGCGGGCACTGAATATGCTTATAGACCGGCGGGTGGATGGCATAATTATCGTTGGAGGCCAAGTACCTGAGGAAATGCTGCATGAACTAGCTATGCAAAAACCATTGATCGTCGTTGCCCGAAAGTTAAAGACATTACCGGAGCGAAGCGTTTATGTGGACAATTTTGAAGCAGCATACCATGCAACTCGCTACCTGTTGGAAAGAGGGCACCGCGACATTGCTCATGTTACGGCTGATATGAACAATACAACAGCCATTGATGACATTTTAGACCGTTACAATGGTTATAAACGGGCATTAACGGATGCGGGTATTGAACCAGATCCACGGCTGGTAGTTGAAGGTAATTTGCAACAACAATCAGGGGTTTTAGCCGTGGAAATGTTACTGGGACGGGGACGGGCGTTTAGTGCCATTTTTGCAGCCAACGACCAAATGGCTTTTGGAGCGAGATTAGCGCTCTACCGGCATGGTATTCGGGTGCCGGACGACGTATCTTTGGTTGGGTTTGACGACGAGGCTTCTGCAGCTTATATGATTCCTCCATTGACAACCGTCAGACAACCAGCGGTCGAAATGGGCCAAGCAGCCGCGAAAGCGATATTGGATTTACTCACCGGTAATTCACCGACGGTCGAACTGTTTGACGCCGAACTGATCATTCGCGAATCCGTCATGCGCTTCCGATAAACCTAATTCTTTTTCGTTACTTCTCTCAAATTCAGGTTATAATTAAGTTCAGATTTCCCATAACCCGTGGGGCTTAACTGGGTCCAAAAAGGGTTGATTCTTTGGTCTTGATGACAAAGATGTGGCGACCCAGGTTTGATTATTGGGCGTAACTCAGCAAACAAAGCGGGGGCCTATGACCTCAACACGAACACCTCGAACGAAAGAGAAACCACATCCTAGCGGCGACGAACGGTATAAGGTGATCGATCGCACAATAAGACTTTTCCATTATGAGCAAGATGCGCTCTTGGAAGTTCTTAATTCGGCACAAGAATCTATGGGGTATCTCTCCGAAGATCTCCTGATCTACATCTCGCGCCAGTTAAATGTGCCTTTGAGCCAGGTGTATGGCGTGGCAACGTTCTACCATATGTTCACCTTTGAACCGCTGGGCGAGAATAACTGCATCATCTGCACGGGCACAGCCTGCCATGTGAAAGGGTCAAACGAGATCGTGCAGGCGCTGGCCACAGAATTCAAT
The DNA here is from genome assembly GCA_009937635.1 of Chloroflexota bacterium. GTDB lineage: Bacteria > Chloroflexota > Anaerolineae > Promineifilales > Promineifilaceae > JAACFF01. The sequence goes on along the minus strand of JAACFF010000139.1, from coordinate 7,280 downwards.
ATCGCGGCCGGCGATACCACGGCCGATGGATTATTTAGTCTTAGAAATGCGCGCTGTTTGGGCAGTTGTGGGTTGGCACCGGTTGTGGTCTTGAATGGTCAAGTGAGCGGCAAAGCAACGGCGGACGGTGTGAAAAAACGCGTCAAGGAAGTTGTTTCCTTGTCGAAAGAAAACTTGCAGCAAGGGCAGGAGGCAGGATGAACAACACGAAGCTCGAAGCACTGGCACAAAAAGAACGCGACCGGCAAGAGCAGTATGAACGGCGGATTTTCTGCTGCACCAGCACCGCTTGTTTGTCCGCTGGAGCAGGGCCCGTGCACACGGCCGTGCAACAAGGGGTAGCCGCGCATCAGGGTCACAAACATGATGCGGAAGTTGTCCAGACTGGATGTATGGGCTTGTGCAGCCGGGGGCCGTTGGTTCGTGTGGATACGAAAAGTGAAGATTCTGTACTCTACGGCGATGTCTCGGCTGAATTGGCGCAACAGGTCATCGCCCGCCATCTACCGCTAGAGGAAAGCGTGGAGGAACTTGATGCGGAGGAGTTGGAAGAAGGTGTATCGCCTCATGATTTTCTGCACTTCCGGGCCAGCCGGCGACAGGCAGAGGCCAAGCAAGGTTTAGAGAAAAATATCATCTCGCTTGACCTACCATTTTTCACGAAACAGGTCAATGTCGTTCTGAGCAAAACGGGCCAAATCAATCCCGAAAAACTAGAAGATTACCTGGCGCATGGCGGTTATACGGCGTTGGCTCGCGTGCTGGACAAAATGACGCCGGCGGAGGTTTGCGACGAGATCTTGCGCAGTGGCTTACGGGGCCGCGGAGGGGCTGGTTTCCCCACGGGCATGAAATGGAACTTTGTGCGTACCGCAAATGCTCCGCAAAAATATGTCATCGTCAATGGCGACGAAGGGGATCCGGGAGCCTACATGGATCGCACGGTGATGGAAGATGATCCTCACCGCGTGCTGGAAGGCTTGATTATCAACGCCTACGCGGTGGGTGCGACCAAAGGGTACTTCTACATTCGCGGTGAGTACCCAATTGCTATTCAACGTATCCGGCGGGCCATCCGCGCTGCAAAACGGCGCGGCATATTGGGCAGGTCGGTGCTGGGTACCGATTTCAGCTTCACTGCTGAAGTAAGGATTGGCGCTGGGGCATTCGTCTGCGGTGAAGAGACCGCTTTGATTCATTCCGTCGAAGGAAAACGAGGCATCCCGCGTATACGCCCACCCTACCCCTCTGCATCAGGCCTGTGGGGCATGCCCACGGGTATTAACAATGTGGAGACCATGGCCAATGTGCCTTCTATTATCAACAAGGGAGCGGAATGGTTTGCCGGCATTGGGACTGAGAAGAGCAAAGGCACCAAAGTCTTCGCCCTCGCCGGGCAGTTACGCAACACAGGCTTGATTGAAGTGCCCATGGGCATCACACTGCGCGAGATAGTCTATGAGATTGGCGGCGGTATTCCTGGCGGACATATTTTTAAGGCCGCCCAAACGGGCGGGCCCAGCGGCGGCTGCATCCCTCAAGCATACCTCGATACCCCTGTAGATTACGAGACCCTGGGCAAGCTCGGTTCAATCATGGGCTCAGGTGGTCTGGTGATCATCGACGATACGACAGGTATGCCCGACTTTTCCCGCTTTTTCATAGATTTCTGCGTAGATGAAAGCTGCGGGAAATGCGTGCCATGTCGCGTAGGAACGGTCAAGATACGCAATATGCTGGATAAAATTATCGCGGGAGAGAGCGTGCCGGAAGACCTGGATAAACTGGAAAATCTGTGCACGTTGGTAAAAACAAGCAGCCTCTGCGGTTTGGGACAGTCAGCGCCTAATCCTGTGTTGAGCACCTTAAGATACTTCAAACATGAGTATGAAGACCTGGTTCAAAGTTGAGAGATGCCAACTTTTGGAAAGTCGGCATTTCTCAACGAGGTAAGGAAAATGATCGAACTAAATATCGATGGCAAAACAATCCAGACCGAAGAAGGCAAATCGGTAATCGAGGCGGCTCTTGCCAACGGCATCGAGATCCCCCATCTTTGTTACCATCCTGAATTATCTGTCTCAGGTGGCTGCCGCCTCTGTGTGGTGGAAGTCGATGGCCAGGACAACCCTATCGCTAGCTGTGGTCTGGCCTGCCAGGAAGGGATGGTCGTGCGCACGCAGAGCGAACAGCTCAGCGAGATGCGCCGGGATATTATCGACTTGTTTGTCTCTGACCATCCCTTGGACTGCGTGATTTGCGATAAAGCTGGGGACTGCCTGCTGCAAAAATATGCTTACGAATACGGCATTTCCGAAACCAGCTATGATTTCGAGCTGTCGAGGACGTTGTACCAGGACGATAATCCCTTTTTCATCCGCGATCACCAATACTGCATACTTTGCGGCCGTTGTGTGCGCGTCTGTAGCGAGATCGTCGGCGCCAACGCGATTGAGATCGTCGGGCGCGGCTTCGAAAGCCACGTGGCCACCCCGTTTGACGGGCCTATGATAGATTCTTCCTGCATCTATTGTGGCAGCTGCGTACAAGTCTGCCCGACGGCCGCGCTGATGCCGGTTTCGCGCATGGGGCGAGGACGTGAATGGGAACTGGATCGGAAGGAAACGGTGTGCGGGTACTGTGGGGTTGGCTGCCAGATAGAATATGCGCTGAAGGATGGGGAGATTCTCTACGCCAATGGCGCGGGCAATGGCTCGGTTAACGGGGAGCTTTTGTGCAGCAAAGGGCGATATGGTTGGGATTTCGTCAGGGATCGTGACCGCTTGACAAGCCCCTTGATCCGCCGTGATGTGGCTTATGAGCTCGGTCTGACAAATGAACCATGGGAACTGCCAGAGATCTCACCCCTGGCTGTACGAAAACCGAAAGTCGAGGACAGCTTTGTGGAGACGGATTGGGACACGGCGCTCGACCTGGTGGCGGAAAGATTGGCGGATACAGTCAAAGCTTATGGCCCAGATTCGGTCATGGGACTGGCATCAGCGCGCTGCACCAACGAGGATAATTACATTTTCCAGAAGTTCATGCGTGCGGCGATAGGAACCAATAATTTAGACCATTGCGCCCGTCTTTGACACAGCTCAACCGTTGCTGGCCTCGTGCAGGCCTTTGGAAGTGGGGCAATGACCAATTCAATCCACGAAATCCGTGATGGGGATTGTATTTTTATCACCGGATCGAACACCGCGGTATCTCACCCGGTGATCAGCTATGAAGTAGTACGTGCCGCCAAGCGTGGGGCCAATGTGATCATTGTCGATCCAAGACGCATTCCACTGGTGGAGAATGCAACGTTATTCTTGCAGGTTAAACCGGGCACAGATATTTACGTCTTTCTGGCGATCATGCATATCATCATCCGCGAGGGGTGGCTGGATGAGGCCTTTATCGCCGAACGAACGGAGGGCTTTGAGGAGCTGGCAGCCATCGTGGCCGAGTATTCTCCTGAACATGCATCGCTTAAGTCGGGTGTGCCCATGGAACAAATCGAGGAAGCGGCGCGAATTTATGCCTTCGGCGAGCGGGTCAGCGGCCAATCTATCTATGAGAGTGAACGCGGCCACAGCGCTATTTTCTACGCGATGGGCATCACGCAGCGCAGTAATGGCACGGACATGGTCAAAACCCTGGCCAATCTGGCCATGCTGTGCGGGCAGATCGGCAAACCTTCTACAGGCGTCAACCCGTTGCGCGGGCAAGCGAATGTGCAGGGGGCGTGCGATATGGGGGGGCTGGTCAATGTGTATCCCGGCTACCAGCAGGTCACTGACGACGAAAAGAGGAATAAGATCGCCAAGAAATGGCAGGTGGATAGTTTGCCTGGTGAAGTCGGGCTGACTATCGTGGAGGCGATGCATGCTATCGGCGATGGCAGGATAAAGGCGCAATATGTAATGGGCGAAAATCCGATGATGTCTGATCCGGACACGACCCAAGTCGAAAAAGCTTTGCGCAGCCTCGATTTCTTGCTTGTGCAGGATATCTTCCCCAGCGAGACGGCGCTTCTGGCTCACGTGATTCTTCCGGCCGCTTCTTCATTGGAAAAGGATGGCACTTTTACGAATACGGAACGGCGTGTGCAGTTGATTCATCCTGTATTGCCCGCTCCTGGTGAGGCGCGTGATGATTGGCAAATCACGGCCGAGATCGCGGCGCGGTTCGATGAAAAAATGGGCGTTGCACGAGAAGCTGACTATTGGGTTTATGATGCGCCGGCTGAAATCTTTGCAGAATCGACAGCAGTGGCACCGATATATGGGGGTATGAGCCATGAACGGCTGCGCGGTGAGGGGCTGCAATGGCCTTGCCCGGATGGTGAGCACCCAGGTACGCCGATCTTGCACGTGGATAAGTTCGCACGCGGGTTGGGCAAGTTCAGTCCGGTGAGAGCGAATGATCCCGCGGAACAAACGGATGAAGAATATCCGCTGATTTTAACGACGGGACGCGTGTTGTATCATTACCATTCGGGAACGATGACGCGGCGCAGTGGGCCGTTGGCCTGGCGTGAACCGCGCGGCTATGTTGAGGTTAATGGCGCAGACGCTGCGGCCATTGGCGTGGCGGATAATCATGCGGTGGTGATCAAGAGCCGTCGCGGAAGCGTGAGAACGCGACTCAAGATCAGCGAGGAGGTGCCGCCGGGCACTATTTTCCTGGCCTTCCACTGGCGGGAGGCTCCGGCGAATAGACTGACACATGACTTTGCCCTGGATCCAATCGCCAAGATTCCCGAGTATAAGATCAGTGCTGTTCGCCTTGAGAATCCGCGTGCGAAACGGGTCAAGGGTTGATCAGCTCTTTTTCACGACCGGTCAGCCAGAAATATCCTTGAGCATCCTGGCGGCCCAGGTCGCCTGTATTCAACCATGGGCCACGGCCGTCGCCTGTGTCAATCCAGGCGGAGCGGTTGTGGGCTTCTTCCTTATACCCCTTGAAGACATTGGGGCCACGTAAAACAACAAGGCCGATTTCGTCTGCTTGGCAATCTCGCTCATAGCCGCCTTCATCGTCCAGGGCGATAACCTTCATTTCCTGATAAGGCAGACGTAAACCTATCGATCCCACGCGCCGTTCACCGGCCAGGGGATTGACAGAGCTGACACACGCGCCTTCGGTCAGGCCATATCCTTCCAGAATACGGATATTCGTCCTTTCTTCAAACTGGCGAAAGACCTCAACGGGCATAGGAGCTGCGCCACAGATGGCGATTTCAAGGGTGGAGATGTCCGCTTCCTCTACAGGCACGTTTAGCAAGGCGCTAAAGACGGTGGGCACACCGCTGAAGAAGTTGATCTTGAAAAAATCGACGATACGCCAAAAATTGGGGATAACGCCTTCACCTCGATAGCCGGAAGGAGGGCCTAGGACGACTGATGCCCCGCGCATCCAGGGGATTAAACCGCTGACGATAACGCCGTTGACATGGAAGAGCGGTAAGCCACAGAAGACGATCTTATCGGCCGTCATGGAAATCGCCTGGGCTGCAGCCCAGGCATCAAAGACTTCATTAAAATGGGTATGCTGCGCCAGTTTTGGCGTACCTGTCGTGCCCCCGGTGTGAAAATAGGAGGCAATATCGTCTGGCTGAATTTGGCGCTCGCTCACCAATTTCTCCGTCGTATAACGCCGGGCTCTGGTAACAAAATCATACACTTGTGCCCGTGGTTTAGGTCCCTTGTCACCACGGAAAACCAGCCATTTTGCGCCCAGTTTCTTGAAAGTGGGTAGATAGCTGGCCAGATCAACCTGCAATATGGTCTCCAAAGTAGGCACTTGATCGGCGATAGAGACCACTTTCTGCCAGATGTCTGTGCCGGGAAATGGGGCCAGGGTTACCAGCAGCTTACTCCCCGCGGCGTTCATAATATCGGCCATCACCTGCGGTTCCAGCATGGGGTTGATAGGGTTAACAATACCGGCAGCTTCGCCACCCCAAATAGTGAAATACGCCTGGGGCAAATTGGGCAGGATCATAGAGACGACATCGTCCTTGCCAATACCCAGGTCGTAGAACATATTGGCCGTCTGGTTGATAAGGCCGATCAGGTCGCGATAGGTGTAGAACAGGGCGTCAGAAAAATCTGTTCCTTGCAAGAAAAACTGCAGGGCGATTTTGTCTGACCTGATGGCCGCTCCCTGTTGGATGGCTTCGTATGTGCTGGCAGGCAGATTTCGTTTTGCTAACGGTTCGCTTTCAATGGATTTTATATTGGAAATAGTGGCGACGGCGGGGGACATAATACTTAATGGTCAATTTTGAATGGTGAATTGTTAATGTTTCGAGGGAAGCGGTGGCTCACAGGTGTTTTTTAGCAGCGTGCCGCCGTCGCCAGGCAATAGCCAGGAGGCGGCGGCACAATATGATGCGTAAACGTTGGTGAACGGCAGGTCGTCCCTGGAATGGATCAGGGTTTTAGCCCTTAATCACATGTCTCGTCGAATTCGTCGCCCATCATCAACTTGGTAACACGGCTCAGCAGTATACAGGAAGCGCGCTCAGCACCATCCGCGTCGTGTTGTGCGATGGCTTCCATCAAACCCCTGTGGCGCGAAAGCACTTCATCTCGTGGCGATTCATAAGGATCGACCACATCCTCGGGCTTCATCATGGAAGCCAGGGAGGCATTGATCAGCCGCCTGCTGTAAAGCGGCTTGCGGATAGCGCGCACGATATAAGCGAGGAATTCATTGTGACAAGCGCCAACGATTCTGGTGTGAAATTCCAGGTCGGCTCTGGCCCAGGCCTCTTCATCATTTTCCTCGACAGCCTCCAGACCCTCATAAGCAGTTTGGATTTGCGCGATATCTTCATCCGTTGCATTGCGGGCGGCCAGGGCGGACATAGGAGGTTCGATTGCCTGCCGTACTTCAGCCAGGCTTAACATGAACTCATTGTCAGGCTTGGAGGAAGCGACCCATTCCAGGACGGAGGGATCCAACATTTGCCAGTCGCCACGGGGGCGGATGATGGTGCCTACTTTGGGGCGAGATTCGACCAGCCCCCGGGCAGCCAACCCTTTTACGGCTTCACGGATCACGGTACGGCTGACGCCGTACTGCTCACTGAGGGTATCCTCCTTGGGCAAGACATCCCCGGGAGATAGTTCGCCGCTGATAATCCGACTACCAATAGCATTAAGGACTTGTTCTCGTAAATTATAGTGGACAACCATGGTTTTCTTCCTTTACTAACTCTCTTCGTCATGCAGCTTTTTTTGTATGATTAAACTATCACATCATACCTCATTACGCGTCAG
>JAACFF010000531.1 GCA_009937635.1 Chloroflexota bacterium | reverse complement strand
TGGACTTAGTTGATCTACGTAGCCTATCTGATCGTGAAAAGGACCTTGAGATCCTGATTTTGCGACATCAACTCGATATCCTCGAACGAAAACAACCCCACCCCATCAAACCTTCTAAAGCTGAAAAGCTTACGCTGGCTGTTCTGACCAACAAGCTGAAGACAATGGGCAACCGTTCTGCAAGCCAATTAAGGAACGTCCTTCGCATCTTTCAACCGGAAACAGTTCTTAAGTGGCATCGTGAACTCGTCCGACGCAAATGGACAAAAGAACACCCGAATAAAGGCGGCCGTCCCAGGATCGATCACGACCTTGAAGCATTGATCATTCGTCTTGCTGAGGAGAATCCAAGATGGGGCTACGGCAAGATTGAGGGTGAATTAATCAAGCTAGGTATCAAGCTGTCCCAAACTACCATTCGCAATGTTCTCAATCGCAACGGCATTGTCCCCGCCCCTGTTCGTTTTGGCTCAATTGGTTGGCGACATCTTATGAAACACTACAAAGATCAGATAATTGCCTGCGATTTCTTCACAGCTGAGACTTTGTGGTTAAAGACTTTGTATGTCTTCTTCTTCATCGAGTTGGGTTCGCGGCGTGTCCACCTGACCGGTATCACTGCCAATCCCAACTCAACCTGGGTAACTCAGCAGGCCAGGCAGTTCATCTGGACCCTTGAGGAAACCGATGTCAATCTCAAGTTTCTGATTCACGATCGCGACAGTAAATTCACAGACGCCTTTGACAATGTATTCAAGTCTACAGGCTTTCATGTCATTCACACGCCACTTCGAGCGCCGGATGCGAACGCTTACGCTGAACGCTGGGTGCGCACAGTTCGTGAGGAATGTCTCGATCACCTGCTGATTATGAACCAGTCGCACCTAAAGCGTGTTCTAGAAAGTTACGTCGACTACTACGGAACTTCACGACCGCATCAGGGGTTAGATCAGCAAACACCCATTCCAAGAGTACCCGTCCGCCACTTTGGGCAAGTCAGGAACCACGAAGTGTTGGGCGGCATAATAAATGACTACTACTGTGCTCCCCAACCTCTCCCCCATTAGCCGCACTGAAAACCTTCTCGATCAATAGAATACGTTTATTGGTGGCAAGACTTGCCGCTATTTGGGCATCTTTCCGCACAAATTTACCTGCAGTTTGAGCCAATCAACACCAAATTGAGCCCATTTATTGCGCAGAAATCCTGCCTATTTGTTCAGAACCATTCGAGATTCGACGATAATTCTGATGAGTTTTCTATTGGAGTTGTCTAGACGAGTTTCTGCAGGGTACGCGCTTCCGTTTGGCATCAAAAACCGTGATCAGGGTTTTTGCATACTACGGGGTGATGGCCGTGGTCTTCGACGACCGTATTCCGGATTGTATTCTCTTGGTAGATCGGGAAGATGCATCGGATCATAGGCTTGTGCCGGCGGACAGACATCTCCCTTCATCACAGATTAGAAAATCGACGCTCCCCCGCGCCTGTCGTTGACAGCCTGCCCATAGTTGCGTATGTTTGAGCGCTTGTTTGCGAAAAAACGGCCGTAACTGGCCGGGACAGGAGAGAAATGATGCAGGTGAGTCAGATCGAGCAAAAGGCCCAGGAGAAGACGGCCGAGACAAGATACCAGGGAAACGGATGGAGCATACGCTCCCCCCTGGCCATGTTGGGCATCTTCGTGCGCGGGGTCGCCATGGGCGCGGCCGATATTGTGCCCGGCGTTTCCGGAGGTACGATGGCCTTCATCTTCGGCATTTACGAGGAGCTGATCAACTCGATCAAGACCATCGGCCAGCGCAACTTTCTCGACGCCGTGCTGCACCTGCGCCTTCGGGAAGCCTTTTCGCTGATCAACTGGACTTTCCTGATCCCCCTGGGGCTGGGCGTGGTGGCGGCGATTTTCGCCCTTTCCGGGCTGCTGGAGTATTTCTTGACGCACCAGCCGGTCTATTTGTGGAGCTTCTTCTTCGGGCTGATCATCGCCTCGGTGATCGTCATTGCCGGGCGCATCAAGCGCTGGAGCATAGGGCTGGTAGCGGCCGTGCTCTTGGGCACCGTGGGCACCTATATGCTGGTCAGCCTGGTGCCGGCGCAGACGCCGGAGACATGGTGGTTTTACCTGCTCACCGGCGCGTTGGCCAGCGCGGCGATGATCCTGCCGGGCATTTCCGGGGCGTATATCCTGGTCATGCTGGGCAAATATCAGAGCGTTTTGAGTGCGGTCAACCAGCGGGATTTCCTAACTCTGGGTCTAATCGCCGTGGGGGCGGCCATTGGGCTGGTGACCTTCGCTCAGATCTTGAGCTGGCTTTTCAAACGCTACCATGACTTAACCGTGGCCGTGCTGATCGGTTTGCTGCTGGGCAGCTTGCGCAAGGTGTGGCCGTGGAAGGTAGATGTGAATTGGCTGACGGATGCGACGGGGCAGTACGTCCTGGAGCATGGGGAGCGGATCACCATCGAGCAGATCAATGTGCTGCCGGATCTATCGACGCCGGCGGGGGGGATGCAGCTGCTGACGGCGCTGGCGCTGGCCGGGCTGGGCATTGGCACGGTGCTGCTGATTGAGCGTGTGGCCGGACGCGAGGGGGATGCGGAGACGAGAACCAGGGCGGAGACCAGTTCTGCTTCGGGATAAGAATCTCTAACCCGCATTTTTACGATATCTCATCAGTTGCTAGATTATTAGTTCATACTACCTCTCATAATCACCCGGCCCTGCAATGGAGGTAGGCCGGTACCGTATTGAGCCCGTTTCTCGCACAGAACTCGTACCCGTTAATGCAGAACTATTCGAGATCTGGCGGTGAAGTTGATGAATTTGTCGCTGGAATTATCGAAACGAGGTTTTTGCAGGGTACGGGCCTTCTGATCGTGGACAGACCATCTTACCAATATCTACGTTAAGCTAGGTTTTCAAGGTCGCTCCCGCACGTGTATTGCCTTTAGAAAGCAAAAAGCCCGCCCCACCAGGCAGGCTTCTCAATTGAGTAACATATGTACTCAGCGGGAGCGACGGGGCTCGACTACTCACGCGAATAATCTTCATCGAGCTTGTTCCAAAGTACCCAAACTCCATCCCTATTCAATATTAGGCTGCCAGCGTCGGTTGACGAAAGACAACCTGAACGCCCTTCTTACTTTCTGGAGACCAAAAGATTGAGCGTGTTCAGTAGCATATATGTCGAATTAGCCATCGGCATAAAGGCGAGTTGTCCAGTGCGCCCTTTGCAATTCAGGCTTCTGGAACTCGGCCGACCGTGACCAAATGGCCTTCGCGAAAATGGAAATCAGAGTGGTTGATAATGTGATCAAGCGAATCAGGATCGGCCAGATTACGCCAATGTAATAGCACTTGCTCCGGCAGCCCGATGTTTTCGGCCAATTTGGCGTGGAAGCGGAATATATCAGCCAGGTACGCTCGCTCTGCGGGACTAAATGGAGTCTGCCGTTCACAGATGATTGTTCTGTATCGGATGTCGATTAGACCCGCT
>JAACFF010000530.1 GCA_009937635.1 Chloroflexota bacterium | reverse complement strand
GCTGATTTTGGATACGCCGTTCAAAATCAGTTGGACGGATGACAATCCACAAACGACTTTAAAGGATTCAGCGGAGGCATGGCCCACCAGAATGGATAAGATGCAAACTGATGCCTGACGTCTGAAAGCTGACAATTATCCGAAGGAGATTTCAAAATGACCCAAAGCTTTTTTGACCGGCGAGAGGGAACAACCCTGTATCTAGAACGGGCTAAACGCATGATTGAAGTGGCTGAGCTCACCCAACAGGGTAGCTTTTTCGTCTCCACCATGAATCGCGCCTATTACGCATGCTTCTATGCCGCCAGCGCCGCTCTATCCAGCCAGGGTATGGCTCGTCGCGATCACGACGGGGCGTTTTATGGTTTTGAGGAGTATTTCGTGCGACGCGGCTTGATCGAGGAATCGTTTGGCGAATTATACGGGCGGATATTGGATGCGTGGAAGCTGGCCGATTTCGAAATCCGCGAGGTGACGACGGCCGAGCAGGCCCAAGGCGCAATTGAAGATGCCCGGCGTTTCGTGAGCCGCGTGCAAACGATGTTACAAGAAGAGGGTTGGTTGTAGGATGAAAGTTATTCAAATTGGGGTGGGGGGATTCGGCCGTCATTGGCTGCGACAGTTACGTGAATATCCCGGCATTGATATCGTCGCGCTCGTGGACCTGGATGAGGAGGTGCTAGACGAAGCGGCCACGGTTGCCGATATGACGGCCGATCATTGTTTTCGCGAATTATCAGATACGTTAGAGGCCTTTACGGCAGCCAGAATTATCGCTACCGGCTCCTGACCTGGACGCTGCAACGTTTGGTTCAGCAAGGGCAAATAGGCGAGCTAGGCCAGGTGTCGTTGGATTTTTACAAGGGATGGCCTTTCAACTCCGACGATTTTCGGAGAACGATGCCGCAGCCGCTGCTGGCTGACATGGCCTTCCATCACTTTGACTTACTGCGATTCATCCATTGCCTCGCTCGATACCAGGTTGCCGATTCGCAGAAGGTACGCCTGCAAGGGCTTCCTCTATCGGAACAGGCTTATATCCTGGCCGATTTCATGGCCGCGCGACGCGAAGACCGCCAGCCACGCACCAGCGTTTTTGATAATCTACGCAGCCTGGCCATGGTCATGGCCGCCATCGACGCAGTCAAAACCGGGCAAATAGTGGCCGTTTCAAATAATGAGATTGAAGAGCTGGTACAAGCATCTCGAGAGTAGTGAGCATTCTCAATTGCGAGCGATTTAGGAGAGGAAACGGCATACAAGGATGCTTGCTACGCGTGCTTAAAAACAGAAGAAGGCAGGAAACAAATGATAAATGTCACTACCAGCGTTCATCGGCGTTAATCTGCGTTCTAAATTCCGAGGTATCAATGGAAAAAGCCATCCGAGAACGATATAACGACGAAATACTACAAGAGGCGCAGCGCCGTTATGGCATTGGCCCTAATCAGATCCGCTTACTCGACGGGTTCGAAAGCTTTATGTTCGAGTTTGAAAGTGACGGCCGTGCGCGGATCTTACGTCTAAGCCACAGCATACGCCGCTCAGTCGAGCTCATCCAAGGGGAAGTGGATTGGCTCAACTATCTATATGATGGCGGGGTAGGCGTGGCCAGAGCGGTGCCTTCTAAAGCAGGGGAATTGGTAGAAATCATAGCCGACGGCCGTGACGGACAATTCCTGGCTACGGCGTTCGCCAAAGCGCCTGGTGGACCTTCCTGGGAAAATGGCAAGTGGAACGAAGCTTTGTTCGAGCGCTACGGCCGTCTAGTGGGCCGAATGCATGCCCTCAGCAGGGTGTATGAACCCTCCAATTCTGCCTGGCGTCGCCCGGAGTGGGATCATCCCTCCAATGTGGACGATATTCTGGCCTGGATTCCTGATTCCCAAACTATGGTGAGAAAGAGAGCAACGGCCTTGTTGCACTATTTGCATACTTTGCCGCAAGACAATGCCTCCTACGGCCTCATTCATCAGGATGTCCACGCAGGAAACTTCTTTGTTGACGATAAGGGCGATATCACCCTCTTCGACTTCGACGATTGTGTCTATGGTTGGTATGTTTACGACATCGCCATGGTCGTCTTTTATGCCATTACCAACCACAAAGATCCGGTGGGATTCGGCACCGCTTTTTGGGGTCATTTTTGGCGTGGCTACCAACAGGAGAATACTCTAGATCCGGTTTGGTTGGCGGAGATGTCCGCCTTCTTCAAATTGCGGGAGATCGATCTATACGCCATCATTCACCGCAGCTTTGATATGGACAACTTGACAGATGAATGGGTGGCGCAGTTCATGGACGGCCGTAGAGAGCGCATTGAGCAGGATATTCCATACCTGGATATTGACTTTACCCAGTTGGCGTAGGGGATTCCCGATGATATGTTAACCAAATTACCGCAGGGAGCATTTGAACGAGTTCGGCCATTGTTTGCTCCCATCGCTTACAATCTGGTCATTAACGCTACCTTGTCCGGCCTCAGTCCAGGACCCGTTTTCGTAGACAACACAGCAGATCCACATTTGGTTTTGGCGCAAGCAAATAGCCGCCTATTTCTCGGCGGATATGGAGATGAAGCGTTCGTTCCCGACCTGAGACAATTCTTCCTGGACCGATTTTACCCGCAAGCGGCCGAATCTGACTTGCAAGGATATACACTGCATTATCTACCTGGTTGGGAAGCATACATTGATAAAATCCTGGACGGCAAACATCCTATGTGTAGCATCCGGCACCATTACTCCCTGGATGCGAACTCCTGGACCCTTGCCTCGCAGCCTCCTGCCGGATACGAGCTGCATCCAGTTGATGCGACATTGCTTGCGCGCAGTGACCTGGAACATATGGATGTCGTTATTGAGGAAATGCAATCGGAACGGCCGTCAGTTGAGGAGTTCCTGGCCAAGAGTTTCGGCTTTTGCGCCATAAAAGATGGCGCAATTGTGGCATGGTGTATGTCTGAATATAACTGTGGTGGCCGGTGCGAGATCGGCATCTGGACGCTTGAAGAACACCGACGACGTGGATTGGCCGTGGCTACCGCATCGGCCGTTGTCGATCGCGCCATAACTGAGGGGATAACCACTGTCGGCTGGCACTGTTGGGCCAGCAATGCGCCTTCCATTGCCACGGCGCTGAAGCTGGGTTTCACTCTGGTTACCCGCTACCCTGTCTACTTCGCCTACTTCAACCGGCAAATGAATCTGGCCGTGAACGGGAATATGTCCTTGCATGCCGGCAATGCGCAGCAGGCTATGAAATGGTTTGAGGAGGCGGAAGCGTTGGGTGAATTGCCTGCATGGGCAAATGAACAAATGGTCGAGGCTCGCAAAATAATTATCTCAAAAGCAGATACGAGCTAGAGAGCTTGATTTCGGATACGCTGCTCTTGTGCTCTCCACGGGCTTGTTTTTCACCTACACTTACCATACACTTCAACTTGCAAGTTGTTATATTAGGAGAAACTATCGTTGAGCGAATTTGATATAACCCCAATTAATCGCCTCCGCCGCATCCCCGA
>JAACFF010000138.1 GCA_009937635.1 Chloroflexota bacterium | reverse complement strand
CGCTCCTCGTCCTTCTCTAAACCTTTATCTTCACGCGCCCATCTCTTCTAGCCCCGGCAGCCTCGGTCACACCGCCGTTCTCGGTGATATAAGCAACCAGTTCATCGCGCATGAAAAGAGGAGTGTCCAGGTGTGATATCTGACCGATATCCATCATGGGCAAGCCTAATATCTGGCGAGCATATTCCTCCCAAGGAACGGCCGATTCACGCGCAAAACTGCTGCAAACTATCTGGAAAGAACGCTCCAATTGCAGCTCTAATGGCAAGTCGTCGACGGTAGCTTCAGTAGCACGAATTTTGTTGCGACTAGAACCGGCTTCAATGGTATAGCGCACTTTTTGGCTGAAATGCAGGAAACCCCTCTCTGTATGGGGCTCGCCTGGCAGATCGATGCGATAGGCGTTGTCCTGCAAAAGCATCTGCAGCTGCCGGCCAGTTAGCCAGATGACACGTAACACATCGGCAAAGGGCATGATGTTAAACCAATCGCCAAAATGCAGTTCGCCGCCAACAGGTAAACCAGAGCGGACGGCGGAGGCATCTACTAAAGCCAGATCGACATCAAAGTTCTGCATATGGCAACGGACAACCAGCGCATCGGCCATAAAATTAGCCAGGGCTGATTCTCCAGCAGCGAAGTTGTTGCGCACTTCATCGGAAGCCAGATCGGCGTGATCGGCGACCTGGCCAAGGCTGCGCGTAAAAAGTGGGCGGGCAATGTCCACCAAGGGACGCACATTTTCTTCCTCAAACGCCTCGTCTACGGGGAGTGTAGCGGTATTGGACAGACGGACATTGGTCGTGGATGTTCCCTGTGGCCGTACGGTTATGACCACCTCTCCCAAAAACCTCCCAAGCATTCCAGCCTGGACAATAGGAATTCCGTTGACGATATTATCAACGGTCAGTCCCTGTTCATTAAGGGCGGTATGAGTATGGCCACCTACAATGAGATCCACGCTGCCAAATGGCAGACTTCGCGCCAGTTCCACATCTCCCGCATCACGTACGGAGGCTGAACTGGTGGCCATGCTATATCCTAGGTGACTGAGAATGATGAGCACATCACATAACGGCCGTACGGCAGGTAAGAGATTATGCATCACTCGCACGGGGTTGACGATCTGTAGATTCGAGTATGAGGGTTGCCGCACTTGGGCCGACGTTGAGAGCCCGATGATACCTACACGGATACCTTTCAAGACCAGTAACGCAGCCGGATGGTAAAGGCCAGCTAACAAATGGCAGCTAACCAGGTTAGCAGAGAGCACTGGGAATTGGGCATCCTTGCGTATTGCCTCGGCCAAAACATCCGTTCCCAAATCGAGATCATGATTGCCTAAAATGCCGATATCGATACCCGCTGCCGAATAAAGCCGGTAACCGGCGTGCAGTGCGAAAGAATCAGGGTCATCCCCCATCAGTTCATCAAAAACTGCACCAACTAAATCATCACCGGCCGACATGGCCAACACGGCCGTATCGGGATCATCCTTATGTTCTTTACGTACTTCACGTAAGCGGCTTACAATGCGCGACAAAACCGGTTGTTCACCCTGCGGCGTAAAACGAACGATATGACCATGCAGGTCATTGATATGCAAGATTTTCAGGCGAAAGGTACCATGTGTTGCGTCATGACGTGGTGGCAGCACAACCCCCTCTTCAGGAACGATTTCAACTACAGGAGCAACGGTAGGATTGCCCTCAAACAGGAAAATCTGGCAGCCCTCTGCACCATGGGGATTGGCATTGGATCGAATCAGGCGCAGCTTCCCTGGAGGCATATAAGGATTACCAATCCGCGAACGCGTCTACTACCGGTACGATGTCATCCATCATGGGGTATAGTATGGGGCAGGTGACGCCCGCGTCGATGTATTCGGCCACTTTATCACGGCACTCATCGGTCGTGCCCACCGCCATTACATTGCGCACCACCTCATCCGGAATAACAGCACTGGCACGGATGTAATCTTCCTCCGTTGCCGGCCAGCTCATGATGGATTGCACCTTTTCCAGCAATTCCTCGCTTACTCCACTTGCCTTCATAATATGTGGTTCTGTTGCCAGATAGTAAGCCACCAATTTCTTTCCTTCAGCCAACGCCGCTGCCGGATCTTCGTCGGACAGGCAGCAGACCAGCAATTCGGGACGATCGATGTCGGCGATCGTCTTACCCGCTTTCTTAGCCCCTTTCTCCACTAATTTGACCGCATTGTGAATGTAATCCACCGAAACAACGTAATTCAGCACCACTCCATCACAGATTTCGCCCGACAGCTCGAGCATCTTGGGGCCTGTTGCACCAATATAGATGGGGATATCACGCGGAGAGGTGTCGCCAAAGGCCACATCCAATTTTACGCGGTCCAGTTGCACAAACTCACCCTGGTAGGTGACCTCTTCCATGCTGAACAACTGCCGGATCGCTTCCACATTTTCGCGCATAGCCTTCAGTGGTTTTTGACGCTTGACGCCCACCCTGCTTGAAATAGGTTCCCACCACGCACCGAGTCCCAACATAACACGACTCCTGCCATCTACTTTACCCGCCAACTCCCACATGCTGCTCCACGTTGCAGCGATAACGGCCGCGTTGCGTGTCCAGATTGGCAGCACGCCCGAGCCGATACGTAGCCGCTTAGTATAGGTAAGAAACGCGCTCATCATCACCACACAATCACGGGCCAGACGTGTGTCAGCCTGCCAGATCTCGCTGAAGCCGCGCTCCTCGGCGTAGCGCGCCATCTCCAACTCATACCGCATATCATGTTTATCTTGCATATAAAGTGCGAATCGGACAGACATAGTATACCTTCCTTAATGCTACAGATAACCGCTCAAATCCACATCCGGATAGCGAATTCGTTCCCCATAATCACGTCGTTCCGGTTTGTATGTCGCATCAATGCCGATCTTCGTGTGCACCCCTCTTTCGCTGGCCGTGGGATCCATCTCATGCCCCTGGGAACCGGGCACAACGAAATAATCCTGGCTCCAATCCACGCGGTTCGTCAATGCCCACAGCACATCCGCCGGGTCATAGATATTGACGTCCGGATCGACGACGATCACCTTTTTGATATTCACGTGGGCCGTAAAAGCCGCCATGGCGATATTCCTCGCTTCGCCGGGATTGCTCTTTGCCACCTGGACAAGGGCTGCAAACCCGTTGCCGTAGGGAGGTATGTGCAAGCCGGTCACGTTCTGGCTGACATGCCTGACAAAGCGCAACAATAACGGTTCCCTAGGCAAGACATTGCCAATATATATATGTTCGTCGTGGCCTGGAATAATGGTTTGGAAAATGGGATAATCACGGTGACAAACAGCCGTAACCTCAAAAACGGGGCTGTTCCACATTTCGCCATAATAGCCATGAAACTCAGCCAGCGGCCCTTCTTCACGTCGGGATTGCGGAGGCAACATTCCCTCAATCACTATTTCGCAATGGGCGGGAATGTCTATGTCTACCGTCACACCTTTGCAAACGGGAACTCCTTCACCACGTATCGCCCCAGCTATGAGCAGTTCGTCATCGTCGTATCGTGCCCCAGCGGCAATGCTAATCGCCGGGTCGACGCCAATAGCGATCGCTACTTCTAGAGGTTTTCCCTGTTCTTCCAGCACGCGATAAAACTGCATCACGTGCCGCCATTCATTAACATTGAAGCCAAAGGTGTGCGGTCCAAAAACCTGCATTCTGTTATAAGAAAGATTGCCGCGCCCACTAACTGGGTCCTTGGTGACTGTGATCCCACCCGTGATGAAAGGTCCGCCATCATGCAGGCCATGTGTTGGAATCGGTAGGAGACTAACATCTATCTCATTGCCTGTTATCACATTTCGCTGCCATTCAGCTTTAGAGATAGATTCGGTAGCGATTGCTGACGCCGGGTCTAGCGCGTGGCCCATCACACCGATGATATCAGCGACATCACACTCCAGCGCCAATGCCGCCAACGTCGAGCTGCCCACAGCCCCTGCGAAAACTGGCCAGGCGCTTCCCTCCACGCTTTCAAATTGTACAGCGCCGCGACCCTGGCGCTGGCAACCGGCGGCAACATTTGCCAATTCATGATCCAGACTCACAGAGTGGTGAATCCGCACCATCTGTCCCGCTTCTTCCAGAACCGCTATAAAACTGCGCAAATCATGAATTTTTGTCACGACAATAATGTCTCTTTGAGCGAGGATCAATAACCGTAGGCATCCTGATTTTGCCTCCCATTATTGTAGATTCTACGGTTCGTTTGTCAAGCTTGAATAAACACAATTAAGTACGACTTGACCAGGGAAATTGCTCTGATATATTCTTATTTTGTCAATGGAAATCATTGCCAGCCTTCTTTAACATGGCGCGGGTTATACGCAGCAGAGAACCTTTTTTAATTAGCGATGATATTTCCCAAAGGCGCCTAACTGGGTTTCTTAAGTCAGGAATTCTGACTCACTTGAAACCCGTTGCGTTTTTAATAGGAATGTCAATGGATAAAGACAAGAGTACCCACTACCCCCTCGACTTACTTAAACGTCTCTTCCGCCGCATGACACTGGTACGTGAATTCGAGTTACGTGCCATTAAGGAACGCCGGCGCGGGCTGATCCCCGGATTTATACATTCATGTGTTGGGCAAGAGGCGACGGCCGTCGGTGCCTGCGCCGCGCTTAGCCAGGCGGATGTCATTACCAGCACCCACCGCGGCCACGGCCACTTGCTGGGCAAGGGTGGCGATCCAAAATATATGATGGCCGAGTTGGCCGCCCGATCTTCAGGGTACTGCCTGGGACGGGGTGGTTCCTTGCACATCGCCGACTTTGATTTGGGCATCTTGGGTGCCAATGGCATCGTCGGCGGTGGTTTCCCCGTAGCTACCGGCGCGGCGTTGGCCTATCAAATGCGCGGGGATGCCCAGATTGCCCTGGCCTTCTTCGGCGATGGTGCCATCAACGAAGGTTCCTTCCATGAAGCTGCTAATCTAGCCGGACTCTGGAAATTGCCCGTGATCTTCTTCTGTGAAAACAATCTTTATGGTGAAGGCACGCCGCAAGATATGCAGGCTCCCATCGCCGATCTGGCCCTCCGGGCCGGTGGATATGGCTTTCCCGGCGTTATCGTCGATGGCAACGATGTGCTTGCTGTCTATGATGCGACGCAAGGGGCTCGCCATCGCGCTCTGGCTGGGGATGGGCCATCGTTGATCGAGGCTAAAACCTATCGTTTTCGTGGCCATTACGAGGGCGATCCCCAAGTATACCGCCGGCCCGGAGAGTTGGAAGCGTGGCAAGCGCGCGATCCTGTCCCCGCCTTTCGTACCTGGCTCCTGGCAGCGAGCGCCCTCAACGAAGACGAATTGGTCGAGATTGAGTCCTCTGTCCAATCTCAATTGGACGAGGCAGTAGCCTTTGCCGCGGCGTCGCCCACCCCGCAAGTGGACGAGGCCTTATCAGGCGTCTATGCTGATACGCATGAAGGACTGGTGTTTTGATGCGTGAGATTTCCTACTCTGAAGCGATTCGTGAAGCGATGTGTGAAGAAATGCGCCGCGACCCTCACACCTTTCTGATGGGTGAGGATGTTGCTACCTTTGGCGGCGTCTGGGGTGTTTCCGACGGCATGTTGGCCGAATTTGGAGCGGATCGCGTGCGTGATACGCCTATCAGCGAAGCCGCCATCATCGGCGCCGGTCTCGGTGCAGCCATGGTTGGCATGCGACCCATAGTCGAGATAATGTTTGGCGACTTTTTGATGTGCGCTGGCGATCAAATTGTTAACCAGGTGGCCAAGGCTCGTTTTATGAGCGGGGGTAAGGCGCGCGTGCCGTTAACAATCCGCGTGACTTCTGGCGCACCTGGTTCGGCTGCAGCGCAGCATTCTCAAAGCCCTGAAGCCTGGTTTATGAATGTGCCAGGGCTCAAGATCGCCGTTCCCACCACACCGGCCGACGCCAAGGGCCTGTTCAGAGCGGCGATTCGTGGCCACGATCCGGTGCTCTTCTTTGAGCATAAAATGCTCTATGGTGAACGCGGGCCAGTTCCCGAAGATGAAGAGTTCACCATTCCCCTAGGGAAAGCCAATATCCTTCGCCAAGGCAGCGATGTGACCGTGATCGGCGTAAGCATCATGGTCAAGAAAGCGTTAGAGGCGGCTGAACAGCTTGCCACTGAAGGGATCAGCGTTGAGGTCATCGATCCCCGAACCTTGGTTCCGCTAGACAAGAAGACCCTCATTCAATCCGTGGCCAAGACCAGTCGTGTGGTCATCGCCCACGAGGCCCACGTGCGTGCGGGACCCGCTGCCGAAATCGCGGCTATGCTGGCTGAAGAGGCCATCGAGTATTTGGATGGTCCCATTATCCGCGTCGGCGCCAGGAATGTACCACTGCCTTACAGTCCGGTATTGGAGAATTTCGTCCTGCCCGACAGCGAAGATATCGTGGCAGCGGTAAGGTCGTTGATGTAGCTATGTCCAACCACGATCATTACGAAGTTGTTATGCCCAAGCTGGGCTTAGTCATGACTGAGGCGCTGCTAGTGCAATGGTACCAGCAGCACGGCGATTGGGTGGAGAACAACGAGCCCCTCTTCGCTTTGGAGAGTGACAAATCCACCATAGAAATAGAAGCGCCCGCCAGCGGCTATTTGGAAATAGTCGTGCCCGAGGGGCAGACGGTACCCGTAATGACGCCAGTGGCTTACCTTGTCGCCGCGAAAGAGACTTTCACGGCCGTTCCAAAGCAAGTACCCCCTACTTTTGCGCAGGTGGTGCCGCATGCGGAGCACGACCAAACTCTAGCGGTCGAGAATGAGGATGCTGGTGAAATGATCCGTGCAACACCTAAAGCGCGCAGACTAGCTCGTCAACGAGGCCTAGATCTTGCCGGTAGGCGTGGCAGCGGTTTGCGAGCAATGGTGGTGAGCAAGGATCTTGAGCGCTTCATTCAGCCGGTTCCCACAAATGCTACCCCAATTGCTCGTAAAATGGCTACTGACTGTGGCCTCGATCTTAAACACGTGACGGGCACGGGAGCTAGAGGACAGATCACGCGCGAGGATGTAACCCGCACGCTGGCAACCATCGTAGCCGGTTCAAGCGAGGCAACTGTGCATAGCCTGCCTCCCGCTAAGAAACTGCCTTTATCAGGTTTGCGTGCGGTAATCGCCGAACGACTAGCCGCCAGCTGGCAAGAACGCCCACAGGTCACTCTGACCTCCGAGGTGGATGTCGCGAATCTAGTCAGTGCCAGACGACAGTTGATCGCTGAGACGGGAAAGAAGGTGGGGTTCAATGCCTTCTTTGTCCTTGCAGCGGCCTGGGCGTTGCGAGAGCATCCCCACGTCAACGTGTGCCTGACCAGCAGCGAGCTTGTCACCTTAACTAATATCAATATTGGCGTCGCGGTTGACACGGAACGCGGACTGCTCGCCCCCGTGGTGCGTGATGCCGACAAAAAATCTATCATATCCCTGGATACGGAAATCGCCAATCTGGCCCAACGAGCGCAAGATGGCGATTCGTTGCCCGACGAGTTAACAGGGGGTACCTTCACCATTACCAACCTTGGCGCGTTCGGCATTGATGCTTTCACACCCATTATCAACCCACCGCAAACGGCCGTCCTCGGAATCGGCCGTATCGCCCCCCGCCCATATGCCGTGGGGCGTCAGCTAGAGGTAAGAGATACCGTTACCCTGAGTCTCTCCTTCGATCACCGGCTGATCGACGGCGCACCCGCGGCACGCTTCTTACAGCGTATAGCGGAACTAATCCAACGTCCCATTGCCCTCCTAGGGTTTGATCATGAATCTGGTTAAGAGCGTCGTACTCATTACCGGGGCAGCCGTGCGCGTTGGCCGCGCCATTGCCTTACATCTGGCGGAACAGGGGGCGCACATAGCCTTTAGCTATCACCTAGACAGCGAGCCTTGGGAACAAACCCAGGCTGAGATAGAAGCGCATGGCGTGCAATCGCTCGCTATGCAGACTGAAGTCCGCAACGTGGAAGCGATCAACGCTCTGGTTAAGGGTACAATTGAGCGATTCGGCCGTGTGGATGTGCTGATCAACAATGCCTCTGTCTGGCTCAAGTCTCCTTTCCTGGAAATCACAGAGCAGGAATGGGATCTGGCTTTAGATGTCAATTTGAAAGGACCCTTTCTAGCAGCGCAATCGGTCGCCCCACATATGCTCGCCCAAGGCCAGGGGCTGATTCTGAATATCACCGATCTATCCGCATTTCAGATCTGGCCCGGTTACGCCCATCACGCCGCCAGCAAAGCAGGATTGGTGGCCTTGACCAAATCACTGGCGGTCGAATTGGCTCCTACCGTACGTGTCAACGCCATCGCCCCGGGCACCGTACTGCTGCCGCCGAATTATTCACCTGAAAAGAAGCGATGGGCTGAAGAAAACTCCTTGCTAAAACGAATAGGGGATCCACAAGATGTAGCAAAGTTGGCGGCCTTCTTAATCGAAAATGACTTCACCACCGGCTCGGTTTACTTTGTAGATGGCGGTCGCGCATTGGTATAAAAACTTATGCACACTATTTTAATAGAAAACGGAACCGTGCTCACCGCTGAGGGTTGGACCGATCCCGGCTATGTCTGGATTAACGGCGATCGCATTACGGCCGTTCAACCCGGCAAAGCCCCGCCCGATCTCCGCGCACAGGCTGGAGAACTCATATCAGCTCAACATTGCGCCGTATTACCGGGACTGGTCAACGCCCATACACACTTAAGCCAGACCTTCATGCGTGGGTTAGCCGGGGGACGGCCGTTACTACCCTGGCTCAAGGAACTCATTTGGCCCTTGCAGGGTGCGCTCTCCCCCGAAGATTTGCGCCTATCCACCTTGCTTGGACTGGTTGAAAATCTGACTTGCGGCGTGACCAGGGTCGTCAACCATCACAAAGTTGCGCCTACCCACGCTCACACCGACGCCGTTTGCGAGGCATCTCTATCCGTTGGTTTGCGCGTTACCTTAGCCCGCTCCTGGACAGATCTGGGTACCAACGCCGAATCCCCAGATCTCGTCACGAGCGACCTGCGACGTCTCTTCGCCCAATGGCGCGATTTAGACCGGCTCACAATTGCCAATGGACCGCTGGCGCTTTGGCGCTGTTCAGCAAGTACCTTGCAGCGCACTCATGAAATTGCTCAGAAGAATGGATCATTCACCCATTTTCACGTTTCCGAAAGCCAGGATGAACTGAATATGTCGCTCGATCTGACCGGACTACGCCCGGTGACTTGGCTGGACTCCATCGAGGTCCTGGGTCCAAGCACTCAAGTCGTCCATGCCGTGTGGGTGGATGAAGAGGAGATTGGCCTATTAGCGCAAGCTGGTGCCCCGGTCATTCATTGCCCCGTCAGCAATGCGATTCTCGGTTCCGGTATTGCTCCCCTGGCGGAGCTATTAAGCCAAGGCGTATCAGTGCGTCTAGGCACCGACGGTCCAGCCAGCAACGATACACAAGATATGTGGGAGACGATAAAAACGGCCGTTAACCTCACCCGCGCCCGCACACTAGACGCCACCGCCTTACCGCCCCCTGCCGCCTTACGCCTGGCAATCGACAAAAACGCGCTGTCTCCTGATTGTCCTGCCGATCTCATCCTGGTAAATCTGAACCACCCTCGGGCCATGCCTGTGCACGATGTTGATTCTGCGTTGGTGTTGAGTACCCATGGGGGTGATGTAGACACTGTGATCGTTGGCGGCCAGATATTAATGCGCAACCGGCGCGTACTGTCCTTGGATGTTCCCACCTTGCTGGAACAATGTCGTCACGCGGTCAAGAACCTTCGCCAGCGGGCCGATATCGTCGCTTAATAATCATCCTGGATCGACCTTTGAATAAACAAAGCTTACACATAGAAACCCCTTTGATTGAATCACTGTCTTTGGCACAAAAAGTCAAAGGCAGAGTTTGGTTGAAAATGGAAGCCCTGCAGCCAACTGGCTCTTTCAAATTAAGAGGGATTGGTTGGGCATGCCAGAAATACTTTTCAGAAGGGGCCAAGAGGTTTATCAGTTCCTCGGGTGGCAATGCTGGTATCGCCGTTGCTTATTCTGGCAGGAAACTTGGTGTGCCGGTAACAGTGATTGTACCGCAGTCCACAACCACAAGGGCCATAGAGGCGATAAGGCAGGAAAATGCTGAGGTCATCATAAAGGGAGAAACCTGGCAAGAATCGCACAGCTATTCACAAGATTTGACTGGTCCAAATAGTGTCTATATTCACCCTTTTGACAATCCATTGTTGTGGAGTGGTCACGCCACAATCATAGATGAAATAAGAAAATCAAAACTTATCCCGGACGCTGTAGTTTTATCGGTGGGTGGTGGAGGCCTATTGTGTGGAATTATCGAGGGGCTCTATCGAAACAACTTCTCCAATGTGCCCATCCTCGCCGTTGAAACCGAAGGGGCCGATTCTCTATCGCTATCGCTGAGAGCGGGTCGGCATATGGAAATTGACGGTATAAAAAGCATCGCCACTTCTCTGGGGGCCAAGAAGGTTGCCAAAGCAGCATATGACTGGTGCCACAAGCATGAAGTGGTCAGCCATGTAGTTTCCGATATAGAGGCGGTTGATTCATGCCTAAAGTTTTCTATTGATCATCGTCTATTGGTTGAACCTGCTTGCGGAGCAGCACTTGCTTCACTTTATGATCCGGCCGAATTCCTAAAAGAAAAAGAATGTATCCTAATTATTGTTTGTGGTGGGGCAGGCGTCACAATGTCACAGCTCGAGGCTTGGAAACAAAAATTGGATGCCTAGTCCACTTTAGGCAGGCCCGGGGGTTGTTAAGTATTACTTGACGAGCGTTAAGGCATATGCTAATCTGTTACCCATTGATTGGCTCATCCTTCCTTTAGAATCCGAGCCATATTCACCGAATTCTTAACAAGATCATTGCGTAGATAGGGGTCAAGAACAAGCCGTTACGATGTTGTTAGGACACAGATTCTCTACTTCAGCTGTTGCACAACATCGATTCGTTTAGATAGTTTTTAACCGACTACCCTACTCCAGAGTAATAGTAGGATTTCCCTGCATTTGGTAGGGTGTCGTCAAGATTATGTGGCTGCGTTTGAACGCACCAGAATAATTCTGTTACTGTATCGGTCGATTTATTAGAGCTGACCCGAGGAGGAAACACCTATCATGAAACGTATTTGGATTTTGACTACATTTGTTGTGATCTTCGCTTTGCTGCTTGCGGCCTGCGCCCCAGCAGCCGAAGAGCCGGCTGGTGAAGCGGCACCGGCAGAAGAAGCGGCACCGGCAGAAGAAGCGGAACTGGCGGAAGAAGCAGCACCGGCGGAAGAACCGGCGGAAGCACAGGAATTTGTCACCTGGTACCAATACGACCAGGACAACGAAGACCCCGCCAGCGATGAGCGCGTGGGGAACGAGTATCTACGTAACACCATCCCGCAATTCAACGAGCAGTTTGCGGGTCAGTGGACGTGGGTGAACCAACCAAAAGCATTTGACAAGATGACAACTGAATTGGTTGCGGCCGTACAGGCCGGCGGTGACGTGCCTGATCTCTTCGAGCTCAGCAACAGCCAGGATATCATCCCTTTCTACCAGAATGGAACGGTCCAGGACTTAACAGCATGGGCCGAGGCACAGTCCTGGTGGTCTGATCTTGATCCCAACGGGATTGAAGGCTGCAAAGGGCCGGACGGCAAGCTCTATTGCGTTCCCATATCCCAGCGACCCCAGCTCGTATATGTGTGGGCGGACCGCTTTCCCGATGGTTATCCAACAACCCCAGAAGAATTTTTGGCGCAAGCCGAGGCGTTGAAGGAAGAAGGATTGTATGCCATCACCTTCTTTGGTTCGACCGATAAAGGCGGTGAAGGCTTAACCCGCGCTATCTATACGGCGTTATCCTCGTTTGGCGGGGCTCTTGATGATGGCGAAGGAAACATGATGCTCAATACGCCTGAAAATGTGGCTGCCATCGAGTTCCTTCGCGAAATTGTTGCCAACGAATATGTGCCCGAGATCGCTTTCGCAGGAGGTTTCCAGGAGGAAGAAGCTTTCAAAGACTCTTCAGCCGGTTCCTTCCCCACTGGGCTATTTGGCTATCGTTACGTGAATCCTCTCACGGCACCTGACGGCACCGCCTATGATAAGGGCAATGCCGAAGATATGCTGGATGCAATTGCAGCCGGTGATGTTTATCTCGCTCCCTTCCTGTCGGTCGAGGGCCAGGACCCGGGTTGTGGTGTTGACGTGGCGGGATTTGCCATTCCCACTGGAGCACCAAATCCGGAAGGGGCCTACGAATACATCAACTGGATCATGAGCCCTGAACAAAATGCCGAGTGGGTAGCTGGCCCTGGTGGTGGTTTCCCCGTGCTTGGGGCGACCAAATCTCACGAGATTTTCCAGGCTCCGTTCTATGAAGCCGCAGCGGAGGCCGTTGGCAACAGTGCCTGTACTCCCTGGTATGGCTCGCTTCAGCGACCCAGCGAAGCGCAAGACATGGTAATGGCCACCGTTTATAAGCTGATTAAGGAAGATCCCAGTGCAGATATAGCGGAGGAACTGACAAAGACGCAAGAGGAGTATAACTCCAATAACTAAGCGCCTTGTTAACTAAATGAATACACAATTTTCCCGGAAACTTCATCAGGTCTTGCTCTGGAAAATGGCATTTCAGTTTCCGGGAAAATCACTGAAACCAAGTTAGCTCAGCGCTGAGTGATTTCACCGGAGTCGCTCCTCGCCATTTGATGAAGTCTCAAAGTGACAAGGTGCAGTTCATCTTGTCACTTTGTGGATTATTCTAAACGTTTCCAAGAGGAATTCGCCCATGCGAGAGAGATTACTCGGTCGGACAGGTAGAGGACGGTCGCGCAATACGCTTCCCTTCTGGCTAATCCTGCCGACGATTCTTGTCCTGCTTGCGATACAAGTTTATCCTGCCGTATACACGGTGTGGCTGAGTCTGCAAGAGCGCGAGCCAACGGGTTGGAATTTTGTGGGCTTGCAAAATTTCGAACGCCTTTTTGGCATGAGCGCTTTCAATGAAAGCATCGGGCACACCATCGTCTTTCTTGTCGGCTATGCCAGCCTGACCATGGTTGCCGGTTTTGTTATCGCCCTCTTGCTAAATCGCAATGTGCGTTTATCTGGACTCTATATCACCTTACTCTTCATCCCCTGGATCGTTGCCGATATCATTGCCGGAATGGTATTTCGTCTGTTGGTAGTTCCCGATTACGGGCTGCTTTCAGGTATTCTGCAAAATCCATCGATAATCCCACCGGACGGAATATCGGTTCTGACGGCCGTGCCGCCACGACCGTGGTTTGGCGACTTCCCCTTCCCCCCCGCCCCCGCGATGACCTTCCTCATCTTGGCTTCTGTCTGGCGCGCGCTGCCCTTCGTCACTTTGCTACTGCTGGCCGCCATGCAAACCGTTCCTTATGAGCTCATCGAAAGCAGTCGCATCGACGGGGCAAAGGGGTGGCAAATTGTTCGCTATATCATGGTGCCACTGATGCTGCCAACAATGGTGGTTGCCCTCTTCAGCCTTACACTCAGCGGCATGAACGGCGTTGGTATGGTTTTTAGCCTTACCGGCGGGGGTCCTGGAACGTCAACACAAGTGTTAAGCTATTTGCTCTATACCATTG
>JAACFF010000137.1 GCA_009937635.1 Chloroflexota bacterium | reverse complement strand
CGATCGATATGACTGTTATGATTCCCCATGATCTTTGTATGAAGCTAAAATCGGCAAAACGTATTGCCGTTTTGACCGGTGCAGGCACATCGGCGGAAAGCGGCGTGCCTACCTTCCGTGAAGCACAATCAGGTCTTTGGGCCAGGTACGATCCACAGCAACTGGCTACACCAGAGGCTTTTCGGCGGAATCCAGGCCTTGTATGGGATTGGTATAGCTGGCGGCGGTCCCTTGTGGCCGAGGCAAAGCCCAATGCTGGGCATCATGCACTGGCAAAGATGGAAGAACTTGCGCCTGAGTTTACCTTGATAACACAGAACGTTGATGGCTTACATCAACAAGCAGGAAATCAAGCAGTGATAGAGCTGCACGGCAATATCATGCGCACCAAGTGCTCAGATTGTGACATAATTGTTGAGGAGCGCTTTGATACGATACCAGGGCCACCCCGTTGTAGCTCATGCGACAGACCGCTCCGACCTGATGTCGTCTGGTTTGGCGAAAACCTACCGGAGAGAGCGCTATTACGCGCATACACTGCCGCAAGAACGTGTGATGTTTTCTTGTCCATCGGTACATCATCCATTGTCCATCCGGCTGCATCACTGCCTGTTGAAGCCTTGAGAAAGGGCATTTTAACAATAGAGGTTAATCCCGAACAAACTCCAATGACATCATTGATGACATTTGTGCTTGCCGGTCCATCAGGAACGGTGCTGCCTAAACTGGTCAGTGCTACCTGGTCTACTTAGGCGTTCATTAAGAGTGTCATATTGAGAAACTGGTGGCCCCATACGGCTACGGAGTTGATTCTCCCTTAGGGCGTTAATAGAATCTTGCCAAAATTTTGATGATCCTGCATAGCTTGGTGGGCTTCGGTAGCCTTATTGAACGGGAATGTGCTATCGATAGCCGGTCGAAATAAAGCCTCATCATACCAAGCAAAGATCTGGCGCATCCACTCCTGTACTCTCTCAGCATGGCTTAAAAAAGTTGCCAAATTTATCCCGGCAACTGCCTTGTTGTCACGCATCAGATTTTGCGGCGAATAAGTTGGTGGGTGCATCAGAGTTCGCAGTATGCTTTTTGCAGAGCGTTGCCTGCCAGCGCTCAAGATGCTTGCTTCGTAGTGAACCAGGCGACCTCCTGGTGCAAGCATGCGATAGTTCTTAGTCCAGTTAACCCCGCCAGAGGGATCCAAGATGATATCCACGCCGCGCTGCTTGGTCATGTCCAGCACGGCGCGCTCGTAGTCAAAATTATCGCATTCGATTGAGTGTACCAGGCCATGTTCGCGAAGCTGATCGTGCTGCTGCTGAGATGCCGTGCCATATGTCTCGGCTCCGACAATGCGACAAATTTCCTGGGCAGCTAGCCCGACGCCACCAGTAGCATCTAGTATGAGTACGCGATCTCTCTGGTGTAAAGACCCAATGATGATTAGTGCTGCATATGCTGTTAAGAAGTCAAATGGTAACGAAGCCCCATCAAGAACGTTCATCCACTCCAGCCGCTTGTAAACTTGTCTGTAGGGCACACAAATAGTGTCACTATAGCCACCAAGGCATGTTATGGCTAGCACTTCATCTCCTTCTTTGAAACCTGTTACTCCTTGAGCAACAGCATCAACAGTGCCAGCCACTTCGTACCCAGGGATAAACGGAGTTCCAGGGGTGTCACGTAATCTGCCCATACGTCCCATGATGTCTGCGGCGCTGATACCTGATGCCTTAACCCGAATACGCACTTCACCATTGGCGGGAACTGGCGTCGGGGCTTCACGAATCTGCAAGACTTCTGGCGCTCCGGTTTTTGTGATCCAAATTTGGCGCATTTATCTGATTGTGTTTCTTTGTTACAATTACAAGAGCAAGCAAGGTGCTGCTTTATGTTTCAGTCTGCACAGGCCAAAAAGGTAAGTAATAATTAAAACCTTGTGTAGTTGGACAAGCTTGTACACGGACGTCGTCGATATACCAACCTTCTCTAGAGGTAGTCTCGTCGGTGCCCAAGCGGAACTGGAAACGTACAGTACGGCCTTTATAGTCGTCCAAACGAATTACTGAATTCAGCCAAGCTTGTGGGTCTCCACACCATGCCGGCAATCCTCCCAGCGGATTGCCATAATCTTTAGTTACAAAGCCATCATAGGGATCGGTGAGCAAGATGCTACTATCATTAGGACGGTTTGCCAACTGGTGCCACGTTTTCCCAAGGTTTGTAGAAATTGCCAGCATCGCACCGTCGTAGCAGGAACCTTCCTCCGAACCTTTGTTACTTTCAATGGTTTGCTCATTCCAGAACTGTAGCGTCACCTCCCCTGGATAGGATGGAAGCGAGATCGCTGGAGAAGTCAATACTTGATCGCCAACGGATTCGATGTCTTTAGCGTAGTAAGAAAAGGGCTTGGAGTGAGAGTTGGTGTCATTAAGACTCCATGTATCCATTAACCCGTTATGAGTCCATCCCTCCTGTGCGCTCTCACTGTCGAAATCTGTGCCGTAGATTAGCACTGGATTCACACCAAAAGGGCACGCACCTGGAAGGGGCTTGGTGAAGAATGAACTCGCTGTGGAATAAGTTCCGGGACCACAGGCATTCTGTGCTCGAACGCGCCAAAAATACAGTTGACCAGGCAACAAATGTGCCGGTTTGAAGGTTGGATCGATCAAGCTGGATGCGCTGTCGATATTCTGGTCGAAATTGATATCAGTCGCAACCTGCACATCGTAGGAGCTCACTTGAGAAATCTCTGTCCACGACAGCTCGACATCCAAAGGTTGATCAATGGCTTGGTTGCTGGGCTGCAACAAGATAGGTGTTCCTGGTTTATCGGAAAAAATGTCGAGGTTTAGATATGTCGAATGTTGACGTGTTTCGCTTTGGCCAGTAACGGTGATTGCGTGAGATACTGCCGCGGCAGTATCCGTTGCGGTGAGCATCAAGGTGCTCTTTCCTGGCGGTGAGATGGTTTGTTTGCTTAACTGCGAAGCGATTCCGGAAGGCGGGTTTGGTACCCCCAAAGTGACCAGATCGGCAAAACCAGCTATCGAATTGACGGTGATATCATATTGAATATCACCACTTCTGCACAAGCCGCCAGTCTTGGGTTGGACACTCAGCGCGAAATCTTCTTGCTCGAGGCAGTTAGAACAGACAATAGCAAAGTCTTGGTCCGTATCATCACCCATACCAGGCACCCCATCTCCAGCAATATTGAATGCTGTTACTTCAATTTGCAGTGACGGATCTGTGACCGATTGAAGGAAAACAGCCTCCACGTTGTTGAATTTGTCACGTGAGCCACCTAAAGTACTCCATTGGCCCTCCATGTGATTGCCTAGGTATGTGTTTTCGCCTGAAAGAACGCTCAGATCTAGATTGTTGACCTGAGGAGCTGTACCTATGGCTCCAGGCTGATCAGTGTAAGCCAACACAATACGTACGGGCTGCGCAGGGTCGGCAACTGTAACGTCTAGTTTCCACGTCTGACCAGTCTGATCAAAGTGGCGCTCTGTTGATTGATCTACAATTACACGAGATGTTGAGTCAAAGGCAGCAGTCATATCCGTTAGTCCAAAACCTTGGCTATGGCTAGGTAAATTGCCTAAGGCATCAACACCGGTCAGGTAGGATGTATGGGCAATCAGGAAACCTTTTAACAATGCTGGGCTAGGGGCTTCTAAGCCGTACTGTTGCTGCAAATAGGCGTAGGCCAGTGAAGCCAGGCCAGCTACTGCTGGTGTCGAATGACTTGTTCCTGAAGAGGCTGCCAAAGCTGATTGTTGTTCAGGATAATACTTATCACAAACACCGCTGCCATTGTAATCTGGATCTGGGCTCGCGGTGCCCATGATATGCGTGCCTGGGGCAACCAATTCAGGTTTAACCCGGTCACCAGGAGCTGGTCCTCGGCTGGAAAAACTGGCTATGTCCTGAAGGTTGTCTGCGCCACTGGTTCCAATGCCACAACCATCAGTCCAAGTAGGACGGACACTTTCTGAAGCGCCCACAGTGAGTACGTTTTTGCCGTTAGCAGGCGTGCCAACGGTACTTGCGTCAGGGCCTTGATTACCGGCGGAAAATAGGATGAATAGTTCCTGGTTTCCGTCGATGATGGAATCGGCGTCACGGACGCCTGCATCATAGGTTTGTGAAGCAATATCATAAGTACCTGAACAGGAACTGCAGCCCCAGGAATTGCTGACGATTCTGGCCCCACGGTTATATGTCTCTCTTATCAAACTGCTATCGGTGCCGCCACATCCGGTCACATCGAAATCTGGGCCAAATACACGAGTTCCGGCAAAACGACCAAACGGATTGCTACCTAGGCTGTTCTGGTAGCCATTTGCATCTTGAAATGGAAAATCAGGGCGATCATCGTATCCACCGGCAATACTTGCATTGATGTGACCATGTCCATCGGTACTGGCTCCGTTTGGAGCGGATGTACAATTGGCGATATAGAAAATGCGGCTGGGTTTTGCGGCATCACCCATTTGTCGAAGGGTGACATCACCGGCAGCAAGAGCCGCCTGTCCATTGCCTATGCCATCATCGGTGATGTCGACAATGGGATAATCACTTGGATCGGTACTGAAGCCCAAGGCGGATAACCAGGCAAGATACCCCGGGCCAGAAGGAGCGGTCTGCTCGGAATTAAGGTTGTTGGCCATGATCTGAACCTGCACTTCGTCCATCTGTTCGCGAGGTAATTGTTCACCAACCCATACCACATCTGCCAACTGACTGATTCTGGAGATATCTTGCCTATGGACTGTTCCGACAATGTTTTGATACTTAAGCACATATTCCCATGGACTAGGTATCTCTACAAACAACTGTCTTAGAATCTCTTCACTCTGGTCGTTACCATCATGGCGATACATTTGTACGGTCACTTTAACCAGGTCGTCGCTGGCGTCCTCCGCTAGCTGTTGCGCAGAAAGTGTCGGGCTAAGCTTGAATAGCGGCAGGTATGGGGCACTGTACTGCAAAAAATCGCTGCTCTCTGCCAACAAGTTCAATTTCTGGCGTCCAGAAGCGTCAGTCCAGACCAGATAGCCATTATTAGCGACATAATGGACTAGCTCGGTTCCAGTGGCTTGTACGGCTGCCAGCCACTCATCTTTTATCGGACCAACGAATTGGATTAGATGCAAGGCTTCAACGTGATCACTCTCATTGACTTCTGCTGGCTGCCTGGCGCTTTGTTGAGTGTCGAACGAATTCCTATCGAATAGGATCAGGTCCATGTCGTCAGCCAGATTCGCCTTTGATCGTACATGGTCCGGCAACTGCTGCCATTTATCCTGCGTGATGTAATAAAGACCGAATGAGCCGTAATCTTGTAGGAGAATTATGTCTTGGCCGTCTTCTTGCAGCGTGCCCTTTGGCGCCGTGACCTTATATTGACGAAATTGAGAGGTGGCCAGAAGAGATGAGTTGGCTGAAAGAATAAATAAAATGCCTGCGGCAGATAGGAGAACAATAGAGAAAATATAGAACCCAGATTTGGGTCTTTTACTTATCATATCAAGAAGTGAAGATTGTCATTTGAATTAACTGGTTCATCATTTGCAGATTGATTTTAGACCATAGTCCGGTGCTCGCAAGCTGTT
Organism: Chloroflexota bacterium; assembly: GCA_009937635.1. GTDB lineage: Bacteria > Chloroflexota > Anaerolineae > Promineifilales > Promineifilaceae > JAACFF01. Next base: position 8,075 of record JAACFF010000137.1, on the reverse strand, counting down.
CATAGTTTTTCACTTGCAGTGCTTAATTAACAGACGTATGATCTTGATCTGACTTATCGCCAACCTAGGAGAATGATTGATGGTTGACTCAAATTGCGAACCAGAAATTGATCCCGATTTACTGGAAATCTTGCGTTGCCCGGTGGCAGTGCGTGATAAGGATCTTGGAGAAGATCCGGGAAAACTGATACTGGTACATAATTGCTGGTTGGTATGTGCTGAGTCAAATATGAAGTATCCGATTCGCAATGGTATTCCTGTAATGTTGATTGACGAGGGGGAAAAGTGGAAGGATACGGCCGTCGAAGATTTGCCCGTCCCTCCACCTCCAAAGTGATTATGACCAAATTGCAACCTTCTGCAGTTCTAGAAGCGGCAAGCAGACTTGATGGCATCGTCAACAGGACGCCAGTTATGACGTCACGAACATTAAATCACCGAGCGGGCTGCGAGGTTTTTCTCAAGTGTGAAAACTTTCAACGTGTGGGAGCGTTTAAGTTTCGTGGCGCTTACAACGCGATCAGCCAGCTTAGTGAAGCGCAAAAGCGCGCCGGTATCATAACTCACTCTAGCGGTAATCATGCTCAAGGAGTAGCGCTGGCAGCTCGTTTGCTGGGTGTGAAGGCTGTCATTGTTATGCCCAACGATGCACCAGAGATTAAGCGAGCAGCAACGATTGATTACGGCGCGCAGATTGTGCCTTGCCAGGCGATTGAAAGAGAAAAGGTCACTTCGGAACTGATTACTGAGCATGGTTATACGCTTATCCACCCTTACGACAATGACAACATCATCATTGGACAAGGAACGGCGGCATTTGAACTGTTTGACGAAGTAGGTAAGTTGGACATGTTGTTTGTGCCTGTAGGAGGAGGGGGCTTAATTAGTGGCAGCGCGTTGGCGACGGCTGTCAAGTCATCAGGGTGTCGAGTGATTGGGGTCGAACCAGAAATAGCCGCCGACGCTGGTCGCTCCTGGCATGAAGGCCAGGTGATAGAACTGGATCATGTGCCACAGACAATTGCCGATGGTCTTCGTACTCGATATGTCGGCGAGCGCAATCTGGCCGTTATGCGAGAGTATGTGCATGATATGGTCACGGTATCCGAAGAGGAGATTGCCAAAGCAACCCAATTTGTCTGGACATATATGAAGATTATTGTGGAACCAAGTTCTGCTACAGCTCTCGCGCCCTTGCTTTCCGGCAAGTACCAGTTGGCGGGTCAACGAGTTGGCGTCATTCTGAGCGGGGGGAATGCCGATATTCCCACGTTGGTCTCCCCGGTCATGGATTCTGAAAAAGTTGCCCCGTCTGTGGGCCAGGCACCAAGTAGTACCCACGAACCTCAACTCAATGAGCCTCCTCGTGTTCTAGCTATCGATGAATTGGACCGCCCCGCTCTCGATAGATTAAATGAAGTCGCCGATGTTGATGTTAAACTGAACCTGGGAAGAGAAGAGTTGTTGCAAATCGTTCGCGATTATCAAGTGCTGATCGTAGGGTCCCATCAGCGGATTGATAGCCAGATGATTAAATATGGATTAGGTTTGCAAATTATTGGTTGTGCGAGCTCGCATCTGGATAACATCGATGTCAGCGCTGCGCGAGATATGGGAATCCATGTTTGTTATGTACCAGGGGGGAATGCGGTAGCTATTGCTGAGCATACACTCGCGCGCTTGCTTCTGCTAGCTAGCCGATTTGGAGACGCCCGTCTGGCGGGTAAAACTTTGGGGCTAATCGGTTACGGCCTCGTTAGCAAACAGGTCGCCCAACGGGCAAAAGCATTTGACATGATCGTGGTTGCTAACCAACCACGCTTGACGCCAGAATTGGTGTATTCTACAGGTGTAGAAGCAATGGATCTGGTTGAATTACTTTCCAGTTCAGATTTCGTAAGCTTACACGTGCCGTTCACATCAGAAACCCGGGCGATTATTGGCGCTTCTGAATTGGCCCAAATGAAAGATAGCGCATATCTGGTAAACAGCGGGCACACCGAATTGGTGGATGAGGTTGCTCTCCTTCATGCGCTAGAGGCGGGAAGGATTGCCGGTGCAGCGATTTCGGTATTCCCGGATGAGGTTGGTGTGGTGGATCCGGTGTCTATGAAGTTGCGAAGGAATGAGCGAACGATTGTCTCTCCTCATATTACATCAATCATTGACCAGCAGCGACCGAACCTGATGCTCAAAGTGATACAGGAGATTGCCAGGCTTTTGGAGAGTAGGCAGGCTAGCGAAGCGCTTGCGCTGGAGTTGGTTCCTGTTGATCAAGTCACGCCTCACGAATATATTGATGACAAAAGGGTTGAGCGATTGATGGGGAGGTTGGAAGCTGATGGACAATTGGTTAACCCTCCTATCACGACCTACTGGAAGGGACGGTACGTGGTGCTTGATGGGGCAACTCGTTTCGCTTCTTTCAAGCGTCTCGGATACGATTACATTATTGTTCAAGTGGTGCAAGCACAACAGCCCGGATTTGAATTACACACCTGGTATCATACCATCTCCCATGAGGAGCAATCTTGGTCGGCATTACATTCCGAACTTGGTCAAATTGATGGTTTGCGACTAATTCCACTATCTGGCAGAGCGATTCGACCTGCCTTGCGAGATAGCCGTACGTTATGCTACTTCCTGAACCGAGACGGAAATGCAACTCTGGCGCAAGAGAGGGAAGGCGCTGACCGTTTGGCGGTGATGAATGAATTAGTCGACACTTACGGTAAATGGGGTAACGTGGAACGTACATTGGTAACAGATCTACCTCGGCTGATGGCTCAATTCCCCCATTTGCAGGCTGTCGCCGTATTCCCCCAGTTTCGGCCTGAGGAGGTGTTTGATGCAGCTCGAGACGAGAGGTTCCTACCGGCAGGACTCACGCGCTTCATCATCCCTGGACGGATATTGCGTTTGAATGCTGATCTTCGCCGTTTGAAGAAGGAGGAGGCACTTTCGGCCAAGCGCGACTGGTTCAACCAATTCTTGACCGAAAAACTCACACAAAGTCGCTTACGCTATTATCAAGAACCTGTTGTCTTACTGGATGAGTAGGGCAAGTATTTGCTTGGGAAGGGAGCAAAATAGCGTGACAAACGCCAGATTAGAAGCCGGCGCCTAATTTGCGCTCAAGTTCACTTTTTATATAATTGAAAGGCTTGGCTAGTCATGCACAAGTATCCCAATTAATGCGGGAAAACTTTACATCCTACACACGTCTGGACTGAGCGAGATGTGCTTGCAGCGCGGCTCGAGCTTATTCATGCCATTATTAAGCTGAGCGGCAATTGGCCATGCGAGTTTTCGATCAGGAAGAAGGACGTGGAAGAATAAAACATAGTAAAAGGAGAATAACCTCATGGCCATTGTTTCAATGAAAGCACTACTGGAAACAGGCGTGCATTTTGGACACCGTACCCGTCGTTGGAATCCGAAGATGAAGCCGTATATCTTTACCGAAAGAAACGGCATCCATATTGTAGATTTACAGCAGACGATTGTGCTATTGGAAGAAGCGTACAATGTCGTACGCGACACCGTCGCTGAAGGCAGCGAAGTGTTGTTTGTGGGTACCAAGCGGCAGGCTCAGGATACGATTGCGCGTGAAGCGTCACGTGCAGGCCAACCATACGTAAATGTGCGCTGGTTGGGCGGTACTTTGACCAACTGGCAGACTATCAAACAACGTATTGACTATCTTGACAAACTAGAAAGTCGCCGGGATGTAGGCGATTTTGATCTTCTCAAGAAAACAGAACGCTTGCGTATTGAGCGGGAGATTACGAAGCTTGATTTGCGCTTGGGAGGCATCCGTAAAATGACGAATGTGCCCGCTTTGCTTTTTGTCGTCGATGTCAATAATGAGGAAACGGCTGTACATGAGGCTAACATTCTAGGTCTCCCAGTCATTGGTGTCGTTGACACGAATTCCGACCCTGATCCGATCGAATATCTTATTCCTTCAAATGATGATGCAATTAGAGCTATCAAGTTGCTTACGAGCAAGATGGCGGATGCGGCTCTTGAAGGCATGGCCATGCGCAAGGAAGCGATGGACGAAGAGATTACCGATTTTGAAGGATACGAATACGAAGAGTTTGATGGCATGGGAAACGTTGAAGACGAGGTCCTACTTGGCGAATCTACGCTGGCCAAGCTTCGCGAACAGTCGCCTGAACTCGCTCCTACCAAGGAGGAGGTCGTGGAAGAGGTTGTGATTGTGGCAGAAGAGATCAGCGAACAAAGCGAAAGCGAATCTGGCTCAATTGGCCAGGATGAAGAAAACGAATAGGAGATACATGTTAGTATCATGAAGATCACAGCGGCAATGGTAAAAGAATTACGTACGGCGACTGGAGCCGGCGTTTTAGATGCAAAAAAGGCCTTGGAGTCATCGGATGGTGATTTTGAAAAGGCCTCGGACATTCTACGTGAAAAAGGGGCTGCCCGTGCTGCCAAACGTTCGGGTCGAGAAGTCACAGAGGGCGTTATCGAAACATATGCTCACCCAGGTAATCGCGTGGGCGTGATGCTGGAGCTGAACTGCGAGACGGATTTTGTGGCGCGTAACGAACAGTTTCTGCAATTGGCGCACGATTTGGCATTGCATATTGCGGCCATGAGCCCGCAATACGTTAGGATCGAGGATGTTCCGGCAGAAGAATTAGACCGTGAGATGTCGGTTCTTCGCGCCCAAGCATTGGCAGAGGGGAAGCCAGAAAAGATCGCCGATAAGATCGTGGCCGGGAGAATCCGGAAATTCTACGAAGAGTTCTGTTTACTTGAGCAACCTTACGTACGCGATGATAAGGTTACGATAGGGCAGTTGATCACAAATGCGATCAGCACAACAGGGGAAAATATTAGAATACGCCGCTTCGTAAGGTACGAATTGGGCGAAGCGCTCTAAAAATCAGTAGTATCACAAATAAGGGCGTTCACAAGAACGCCCTTATTTGCCTTTTGACGTGGTCGCGTTACTATAACGAGAAAATGGTCAAGCCGCTATTGGCTGACTCATGTGGGGTCAAATTTATGGCAAATGTCCTTTACCGTCGTATCTTGCTAAAAATGGGTGGCGAGGCACTAGTGGGCCCGGAAGGTTATGGAATTGATCCGCAGCGCGCTGCCGAAGTTGCCGAGATTGTAAAGGATATTTATGATCTGGGTGTGCAAATTGCCATCGTGATCGGCGCTGGAAATCTGTGGCGAGGATCTGTGGGAACCAGTCAGGGTATGTCTCGATCAACGGCCGATCATATGGGAATGATCGCCACTGTTATGAATGCACTCGCTTTGCAGGATGCGCTGGAACGAATCGGTGTCGCTACACGCGTGCAAACGGCGATCGATATGCGTACTGTAGCAGAACCCTACATTCGTCTAAGGGCTATCCGGCATCTCGACAAAGGACGCGTCGTGATTATAGCCGGAGGTACTGGGAATCCATATTTTACTACGGACTCGGCCGGGGCTTTGCGAGCTATGGAGCTGGGTGCAGAGGTACTGATAAAAGCTACAAAAGTGGATGCGATTTACGACGACGACCCGATTCTGAACCCAGAGGCACGCCGTTTTGATGAGTTGACTTACATTGATTTCCTTAATATGCGTCTGCGAGTTTTGGATACTACGGCCGTTTCCCTTAGTATGGAAAACAATATGCCAATCGTTGTGCTTAATTTTTGGCAGAAAGATAGTGTGACAAAGCTCTTAATGGGAGAGACAATAGGTACTACTATAAAGGCGTAATTGTCTCAGTAAAGGGAGGTTCTGATGATTCGCGAGCTGTTGAAGGATACTGAAGAACGGATGCAAGGTGCTGTTGTTTCGCTAGAAGGGGATCTGGCGGCATTCCGTACTGGACGGGCCAACCCTCATCTGGTTGACAGAATTACAGTCGAGATGTATGGAGTTGAGATGCCGTTAAATCAGATGGCAGTGATCTCAGTGCCTGAACCACAGCAGATTGCCATCCGACCTTATGATGCAAATGCGCTTTCGGCAATTGAACGAGCAATTATGAAATCCGATCTAGGCATCATGCCCAACAATGATGGTAAGGTCATACGCTTGAATATCCCACGACTAACTGAAGAGCGTCGTCGTGATTTGAGGAAGGTTGTAGGTCGGCGTGTAGAAAATGGTAAAGTTGCTGTCCGAAATGTACGTCGCGATGGATTGAATGACATCCGTGAGTTTGAGCGGGAAAAGTTGATTACAGAGGACGACCTTCACCGGGGCATTGATAGGCTACAGGAATTGACTGACAAGTATATTGAGAGGATTGATAGGATTGGTGAGCAGAAAGAAGCTGAGATAATGGAAGTATAGTGAACCTGATGCTTCGTCGGCGAGAGAAGCCGCTGGATCTGTCACCTTTTACGGTGCCTACACACGTGGCGATCATAATGGATGGGAACGGTCGATGGGCCAAACGGCGAGGTCTGCCACGCCAGGCTGGGCACCGGGCGGGTGCAGAAAACCTTCGCCGGATTGTGCGCGCTTGCGTGGAATTCAAGATCAAAATTTTGACGATTTACGCCTTTTCAACTGAGAATTGGGGACGACCTGAGAGTGAAGTGCGCGGTCTTATGAAGATCTTTGCACGTGTGTTGGATCAAGAGCTAGATGAGTTGCATCACCAAGGTGTATGCATTCATCATCTTGGGGATCTGACCAGTGTCAATCCGACATTACAAGCAAAGGTGAGGCGGGCTCTAGAACTGACCAGGAATAATGATCGTCTTGTCCTAAACGTGGCATTTAATTATGGAGGACGTGCTGAAATCTTGCACGCTGTACGGCAGATGCTGGCCGACGGTCTTGTGCCGGACGAGCTGACAGAAGATCTATTCAGTTCCTACCTATTTACACGAGGCTTGCCTGATCCGGACCTTGTGATTCGCACCAGCGGCGAACTGCGGATTAGTAACTTCTTGATCTGGCAAGCCGCTTACGCAGAATATTATCCTACACCGGCTCTGTGGCCCGATTTTGGGCGAGAAGAACTTTATAAGGCAATCGTTGCCTACAATGAACGGGAGCGTCGCTATGGCCTCGTTTCCGACGAAAGCTGACCGGCCCTTCTTGACGGTAACCTAATGTCGAAATTTGCCCAGCGAGCAATCATTACAGTCACATTGGGTCCCCTGGCTTTGTATTTTATCTATTTAGGCGGCCTATTCTATGCTGTACCATTGGCAATTGTACTAGCTTTTGCCGCTGTAGAGTTTGCCCAGATGACGCGCAACTTAGGATGGCAGACGTCAGCATGGATACTGGTGCCCTTGGTGTTGGGTTTCTTTGTTGTGGGGTGGTGGAGAGAGTGGAATCTATTCGGACCGGTTATATTGGTTGCGTTGCTGGTGGTGATGGCTCACGCACTGTGGTTGTACGAGATTAAGAAAGATGGATCTGCTCCGGCAACATGGATGGCTATGATGGGTGGCATCATGTTGATAGGGTGGCTGGGAAGCCATTTCTTTAGCCTACGCTCAATTGACATTATGGCCTGGCAGTGGACGATGCTGGCTATGGCAAGCACATGGATCGCTGATTCGGCTGCTTACCTCGTAGGTAAATTTTTGGCAGGTAATATTCTAGGGAAACATCATTTGTCACCTCGCTTGAGTCCTAACAAGACGATTGAAGGATATGCAGGCGGTGTTATTATGGGTACTGCGCTTACTGTATTGCTCGCTATGCTACTACAACTACCTTTGATTCAAGCTTTGATACTAGGGTTGTTGATAACCATCATCAGCCCGCTAGGTGATTTAGGGATCTCTTTGCTTAAAAGGGAAGCAGGAGTTAAAGACTCTGGCACGATTTTTGGCGGCCATGGCGGTGCATTGGATCGTGTGGACTCGCTCATTTGGTCGGTAACAATAGCCTATTATTTGGTTGCGTTTTTTCAAGTAATTTAAGATTTGCCTATTTTAAGAGGAGTACAGTTTATGTCGAATCCAGTTTATACGATTGAACGATTTCTCCTCCATAGTCAGCCTGATTATGCTCGAGGCGAGTTCACTAATCTTCTGTATGACATCGCTTTGGCGGCGAAGATA
>JAACFF010000529.1 GCA_009937635.1 Chloroflexota bacterium | reverse complement strand
TGCCCTGTGCTTGTAAATAGTGGGCCAGCTGGTTGGCCTGTTCATTTAACTCTGCGTAAGTGACGGAATATTCCTTGTGTGTAACAGCGATCGCTTGCGGGGTGCGCTCAACCTGATCTTCAAACAGCTGCACCACGGTTTTGTCCTTTGGATAGGGCACGTCTGTGTCATTAAAGTTCACAAACAACTTTTGGTGATCAGCAGTCGACATAAGGCTGAACGCGCCAAGCGGTTGCTGGTAATTGCTGATAAATGCGTCGACCACTTGTAGAAAATGGTCGACTAGCCAGGCCTGCTCATGCTCGCCAAAAATGGCAGTCTTCATATCAAACGACAGCGAGAAATCACCAGTACCTTTGAAGTCGGTGATTTGCAGGCGCAAGCTGTGCGCGCGGTCGATGAAACCGGAATGAACCCACTCATAGCTAACTGGCATTCCCGCAAATTCGGTGAATGTAGGCTGGAGGAAATTGAGTACCACATCATAAGCCTGGTTGGTAGCGGCGTTACTGATGCCGGGCTGGATATGGGCAAGCCCCGTTAATGTTTCGTTGAGAACTTTTTCGGCGAGAGAAGCAAACGATTCGTTCTTGTCCAGATCTACCTGTAGTAAACCCATTTCGATGAATAGCCCGATAATATCCAATGACCTAGTCGTAGGACGGCCGTGGAAAGGCGTGCCCAGGCGCAGCGTTTTCTGGCCGTTGATCCGGTGAAGCGTCGCAAACAGCAGTGTGGCAAAAATGGTGAAAAGTGATAAATCCGAACTAGACGAAGAAAAACTCCCCTTCTGGGCGATCTCTCGTATTTTGGCTGAGCGTCGCGGCCCTAAATCAAGAATAACTCGTATTGCCTCCAGTGATGGTTCTTTTGAACTTCGACCGTAGAAGTCCGTTGGGGGCAGAGTTTGATTAGCCAATCCCTGCCAATAGGCGGCGGCCTCGCGAAAGACGGACATCTGGCGCGTCTCATATTCGTATTTGATGTGTTCTGCATACTGTGGTGGCAATGGATTATCTTCCAGGCGATTCTCGATAATCTCTTGGTAGATGGCGGAGACGCGTTTGAATATCAAATCGCCTGAAAGTGCATCGGTAATGATATGATGCTGGCCCAGATACCAGATGAAATGGTCGGCAGCCAGTTGAATCAGTGCTGTTTCAAAGAGTGGCTGATCAAACGGTATAACTTGCACTTTGCGTTTTTCAATCCAGGCCCCATAAGCCGCCTGGGGATCGGAATCCGCAGAAAAATCGACCAGCTCGACAGAGGCCACCACGCTTCTCTGCACTTGCTGTTGGGGTATTCCATCGACTTCTATGAACATGGTGCGCAGGGCGTCGTGGCGATCAACCACAATCTGGAATGCCCGTCGAAATGCTGACATATCCAGCTGACCGTGGATGGAGAAAGCCTGAATGACGTTATATAAAGGAACATTAGGAGCCGTTCGCTGACCCATCCACATTAAGAACTGGTTGCGCGTAAGGTTGGACTTGGCCAACAAATCCGAATCTTCTCCAGAAGCAAAGGGAAGGCTCCGGTCATCGAGACCTTGTTCCTCAAGATCATCTTGGCCTCCAGCTAGGTTTGTGCTTGTATCCTCAATAATCTGACTCAGTTCAGCGATCGTTGGTTGTTCGAAAAATGTGCGCGCGGGGATGCTTACCTGGTAAATATTCCTGATTTGCGTAATGAGCTGCATCGCCAAAAGAGAATTGCCGCCCAGATCAAAGAAGTTTGCATCGATGCTGACCCTGTCTAGATTCAGAATTTCTGTCATCATTGTAGCCAAGGTGCGCTCTATTTCATTGCGCGGTGTCACGAATATTCGTCCGAATTTATCGCCTGAGTGATCTGGTGCCGGCAGCGCCAAACGGTTTATTTTGTTACTGGGCGTCAGGGGAAATTTTTCTAGGGTAACAAAATGAGCAGGGAGCATATATTCCGGCAATATCTGGCGTAAGAATTTGCGTAGCTCAGCAGCTGAAGGAACGGTTTGTCCACGCTCGGCAATGATATAGCTCACCAAGCGCTTATCACCGGGTATATCTTCGCGAACAATCGTTACGTTTTGTGCCACAGCTGGATGTTGCGCAACGGCCGCTTCAACATCTCCACATTCGATCCGGAAACCGCGAATCTTGACCTGGTAGTCTTCCCGTCCGTGGAAGACGATACGGCCGTCCTCTAAATAGGATGCGCGGTCCCCTGTCTTATAAATGATAGGTGAAGCAGATGAAAACTCCTGCAATAATGGATTAGGAATGAAATGATCAGACGTCAATTCTGGACGGTTATAGTAACCCCTGGCAACGCCATCTCCACCAATAAACAAGTCGCCAATGACACCTATTGACACCGGTTGCAGATTCTTGTCCAAGATATAGGTTTGGGTATTGGCAATCGGCCTACCAATGGTGATTTGTTTGTCGGCGGAGATCAACCGACAGCCCGTAGAATAAACCGTTGTTTCTGTCGGCCCGTACATATTCCACAATTCGGCGCAGCGTGGTAGCAAAGCCTGAACCAGGTCTTGCGGTACTGCTTCGCCTGCGACGAGGATCTTCAAATCTTCTTTACCTTCCCACCCCGCCAGCAACAATAAGCGCCAAGTAGCCGGCGTAGCCAGGACAACGCTAATTCCAGCTTTCTCAATGGTTTCCCCTAGAAGATGGCCGTCCATAGCGACCTCTCTCGAAACAACTGTCATCTGTGCGCCGATAACCAGTGGCAAAAACAACTCTAAAGTGGATACATCAAAAGAAAGGGTCGTCGCAGCCAGAAAATGGTCTTCCGGTTTCGCCCCCGGTTCCGCGGCTATTGTCGTCACTAAGTTTACGACGGATCTGTGTTCAATCAACACGCCTTTAGGCACGCCTGTTGATCCGGATGTATACATGACATAGGCCAGATTCTGGGGTCCAGCAACAGACAACGGGGGGGCAGTTGGTTGAGCAGCAATTTCCCGAGCATGAGAATCGACGCAGACAACATTGAACGCATCATCAAGATTGGTCAAGAAAGTTTCCTGTGTGACAAGAATGTGCGGTTTGGCATCCTCCAGAATCAACTTAATTCGCGCTGCTGGAAAGTCAGGATCGATTGGGATATAGGCGCCACCAGCTTTCAAAATACCTAACAAACCGACCACCATTTCTAGCGAGCGGTGTACATAAAGACCGACTAAAGTCTCTGCGCCAACACCATGTCTTTGCAGATAATTGGCTAACTGGTTGCTTTGCCGCTCCAGTTCGGCAAAAGTCAAACTTCGATTTTCAAATGTGACGGCAATTTTTTGCGGTGTAAGGTGTGCCTGAGCTGATATCAATTCATGAATCGTTCTTTCCTGGGCATAATAACCATCCCTTTGGTTCCATGACCAAAGTACTTTCTCTCGATCCTCAGGTGCAAGTAGTGCTCTTCTATCTAACTGTTGAACTACCGGGTCCATCTATAATTTTCTCCAATGGCTTACTTAGTGCCTTGTCTCCTTACTAATTTTAGTTCGCCGGGACCGGTTTCCTGACCGAGTCGCC
>JAACFF010000528.1 GCA_009937635.1 Chloroflexota bacterium | reverse complement strand
TGTCAGGTTCGAAAGAGGAAAACTGAGGATGTAGCGATCGGAGGTTTTCTCGGCGATCTCAAGAGCCCGTTCGAGATCATCACGCGCTTCATCGTAGTAGTCTAATTGTGCCTTGATCCAGCCGGAAAGCTGGAGCATGAAAGCATGCGCAACCAAATCTACTTCTGTGACCTGGTAGGCAGTCTCCTTCGTCAAAGATAGTGCAGCCTGATATTGACCTAAATGTGTCAAGGCGTAAGATTTCATCCACAACAGGAATCCGATCAACCAATCACGGTCATTTGCCGAAGCATAATCCAGCCTTTCGTCGATGAATATAAGGAATTTTTCGAATTCACCATTGAAGACATGCCAGTAATTCCAAAATCCAAACACCGCACCCAGAATGTCCCAATCGGAACCTATCTCCTCAGATAAAGTCAGACAGTTTTGAAACAAGGAAACAGCCTCTTCCCGGCGACCGAGCCGGGCCAGGATCACGCCGATGACATCCAACGTACTGCTTTGCTCCCGCTGATCGCCCAAATCGCGCTGCATTTCAAGCGCACCCTCGGCTAAGGGCAGGGCTTCTGCATCTCTCTGCTGGTTGGTGTAAGCGATGGCCAAATTCTTGCGGGCGACGGCCTGAAAACGATAATCACCGGATTCATGGCTGAGGGTCATGGCCTGCTCTGCCGCGGCCGGATCGATAACATGTTTCGCCGATGCAGGGAGCCGCCGGGTAAGCATGAAGAGACAGTCGGCCGCCTGGCCAGGTTGGCCAGCCTCTTTGAATCGTGCGGCTGCCTGCTCAAGGTAAATGCGGCTGGTCTGAAAGTCTGCCCCCAACCTGCCCTCCCAGGACAGCCGGCGCAGGGCATGCGCCTCGCGAACCCCATCGCCGATCTCCTCCGCCAGGGCACGCGCCTTTAGGGCAGGTTCGCGAGCGTGGAAAAATTCTGTCGCCAGGTAGAAATCGCTCAGAGCCAGCAGCGCATCACAGTGCAGGCTTTGATCGCCAAGTTTCAAAGCCAAAGCGAGCATATCGTCAAGGTCTGCTTTTTGAGCTTCACGCTGGGCTAAGATGTTATAAACTGCGGCACGCTCTGCCAACAGATGAAAGCGGTCTGGAGTGGATTCAGTTTCAAGTGCCAGCGCTTCGGAAAAGTAGTGGACCGCTTGCTGTCCATCGTACCTTTTTTGGGCCTGGTGCCCAGCCCGGGTCAGGTACAGCAGGGCTTTGTCTTTCACCTCGGCGAGGCTGTAATGGTAGGCTAATTGGACTATGTAGCTCTCAATGTCATCGGCGTAAAGATCCTCCATTGCCGTGGCGACTGCTTCATGCAACAGGCGGCGTTCGCCCGGCGAAAGACTGTTGTAGACATAGCGCTGAATTAAATGATGCGAGAATCTAAACCGGGAAATGTATCCTCTACCAGTGGTGGTTTCACCTCTCTCGCGCAGCAAACGGTGTTTACGGCCCAGTTCTTGGACAAGAGTGTGCAACACCTGGCGTTCAGACTTTTTCAGGACCTGGGCGACGGTTTCTGCTGTGAAATCCTCCCCTTCAACGCTGGCAACTGTGAGTAGTTCATACGCCTCGGTGTCCAGGCGGTCGATGCGTTTTTGAATGACGGCTTCCACCCGAGCTGGCACCTTGTCCCAGGCCAAGTCTTGCCCCTCAATCCAGCGATCATCTGCCTCCTTGACCAGGTCGCCTTGCTCTTCCAGCATGCGCAGCATTTCCACAGTGAATAATGGGTGCCCACGAGTGCGATTGTGGAGGGCATGGCGAAATGATTCGCTCAACCGGTTGGGCTCAATATCAAGTAAGTCGTCCACAAATTGCTGGCTCGCGGATCGATCCTCAACCGCCAAGTCGATTACGATTTCTCCGTACTGGCTCCTGAGTTCATTCACCAAATCTACAATAGGATGTGGCCTCCTTTTACCCCTCAAGGCTAATTCATCCGGGCGATATGCGCATAGAAGGAGAACGCGAGACCCAGCCAGGCGCCGCCCGAGGTGCAGCAGAAGGTTGATAGAACCCTGGTCTGCCCAGTGCAGGTCTTCCAAGATAATAAGCAAGGGTACTTGCTGCGAGGTATGTTTCAAGACCTGGGCGTACTGGTCAATCAGGGCATGTTGATCTAAATCAGATGGGTTTTGAGAGGTGAGCCTGGCATTGACGAGCCGGCTGAGGTGGCGCAGCCAGACAGTATCAGTCCCCACAGCCGCCGCGGTTCGTTCGAGAAGAGGTTGACCTGGCAAAAAAGTCTCGATCAAGTCTGGTCCAGTTTCGACAACAGCACTAGCAATGTCAGGCAATGTCTCCCAAAGAAGGGTTGCCTGCTCCTTCGTTATCTGTCCGGCCGCCCACAAGTCTTCCACGTCACCGGTGAGCATATCAAGTACCTGCCGGAAAGGGAGATAAGGATCGCCGCCTCCAGAATAAGCATTGCAGTAACCCTTGGCAACCGGAATGGGCTGTTTGCTTTGCACCTGGCTGACAAATTCATCCATGAGAACGGACTTGCCGCGCCCAGCACCGCCAATAACAAAGACTACCCGCCCATGGCCGTCCAGTGCTTCATGGAGGTGGCTTTGCAAATCATTTAGCTGCTTTGCCCGACCAACAAAGATAGGTCTATCAATTTCTGCTTCATCGGCCTCACCCAGAAAAGATGGTAAAGCGGAGGTGAACTCAACTGAATAAGCAGGGGAAGAGATGGATTCGTGCAACTTTCCATTGCGAATATCCTGGAACAGCTTTCTCGTGATGAATTCCGGTTCTACTCCAAGTTCCTCGGACAGAAGTTCCTGGAATTCCTCATAATGAGCCAAGGCTTCAGCGCGGTGGCCGGATACAGCCAGCAGATGTATGAGTTCCCTCTGGGCGGGCTCGTGCCAGGGCTCCAGTTCGACCTGTCGCCTGACAAATTGCAGGGCTTTTTGACGATCGCCCATTTGCTTGTAACTCTCTGCCAACTGTTCCAATGCAGCTAACATCTGAAGATTAAGCTGCTCCCTTTTTATCAAGGTCCAATCATCGAAAGGGGCACTATCAGCCAGGGAAAAACCTTCCAAAAGCTTGCCCTGGTATAGCTCGATGGCTTCTTCAAATTGTCTGATGCTGAGCTGGGACCCTTGACCTGGTTCGAGCAGGCGAGTGAACGAGGTCACATCCACCTGCACGTCGCTATCAAGATTAATCGCGATGGATTGCCGGGAAATGAGCAGGAACGGTGGCTCTGCCTGGTGATCGCCGATGACCTGGCGCAGGTTCGCCAGGGCAGTCCGCAGACTGGTGCGCGCGGACCGTTCCGGATAATCCGGCCATAACAAGCCGGCCAGGGCTTGCCGACGATGCGACTGGGTGGATTCGACTGCCAGATAAGCCAACAAGGCTCGCGTTTTATCCGTCGAAAATCCGCTGACCGGGGAGCCAGTCCGCTGAACCTGGAATCCCCCAAGTAGATTTATGGTCAGGCGAGTCATTCTTCAGAGCCCGATTTCACGATAATTTCGCCTTTTGATTACGACAATTATGTATGCTGTAGCTATATATTGGC
>JAACFF010000136.1 GCA_009937635.1 Chloroflexota bacterium | reverse complement strand
CCGGCTATTTCTTGGGGCACGAACTGGTCAAGGCGCTGACGGCCAGCAAAAGCCTGCGTGAAGTCGCCCTTCTGCAGGACTATGCCAGATTGCTGAGGCAGCTTCTTGTGGAGTTCACATCGTTCCCAACGCGCCAATAAAGATGAAATTTGTAATGCAACCTTCCCAGGTTGCGATCAAGCTGGAAAGCTTGCTTTACGAAGATGCTAGTGAGTAAGGGAAGTCAATTGCTCCTCAATCCCTGGCACCTCTACAAGCGTAGCTTCACGATATTTCTGCTGGAAGGTTTCCAGATTGAGCAAGTTCAAAACGGCCGAGTTTGCCACATTGCGTGGCAGTAGTTTATGGAAACGTCCCATCTCCAGACGACCCGCAAGGGGAACGGCTGCGCGTTTGATGATTCGCTGCGCAATTGTATCATCCCAATCAGGCAAATGAGCGAGGGATGGCTGCACGAAAATGCCATATTCGTTGCCAAAATCAGTAATGTAGCCATTGGCGGAGAGGAGTGCGGCCAATAACCTTCCCCAAACGGTACCCCAGAAATGAAACAGCCACGTTCCCTGCTCATCAGGCAACGCCACCATCTGTCCCGGCTGTATATCCAATGAGCGGGCTACGGTCTGGGTTACAACAAAGGGAATGGCAGCAGAAATCTTTTGAAAAGATAAGATCTCACCGCTGTCGCTGAAAGAAGTTGGGGCAAGGCCAAAGCGGTACTTATCTTGCCATACCACTTCCATTGCTTTGCCACCGAACAGGACAACGCTGCCCTTCTTGTACAAACGATCGGTTTGGGCGATGACCCTTCCGCTGAAAGCATCGACGGCCGTAAGTGCCAATGGATCCGCGCCTATATTGCTATAAAATTCGTGCCGGTCAATCAACTCCTGCAGTTCCTCGTCCGGCTTCCATTCCCCTAAACGCCCTGCTCGCAAGTAACGCGCAAAAATCAATTGCGAAATAATCTGGCGAATTTCGTCACTGGCCACTTCTAGCGGAGCGATGCGCCGTACATCGGCCAGGCGAATGCTGCCGGTTGGGCTTTGCTTGATCAGGCTAAAAATCTGCTGTACCAGCACCGATGGCCTGAAGCGGTAGACGAGAACATCTTCGAAAGGAGCGAGTGACCTATCAACCGGCGATACCCCTTCTTGATCTTCCGGCACGTGCTGAGGCGTGTTTGCCAGCGTGAGTAAGGCCTCGAATCGTGCCCACTCACGGGGCGATTTGGGCATGCACAAGACACGGCTTTGTGCCGTGCGCCGCCCTCCCCTGCCAATACGTTGTAAAAACGAAGTCAGGTTATGCGGAGCGCCGAGTAGAACTACATCATCTACACTACCAATATCGACGCCCAATTCCAGGGTGGAAGTGCTTACGCAGATAGCAACGCTGGCTTCCGCGAAACGTGTCTCCACATCGCGACGCACAGTGGCATCCAAATTGCCATAGTGGACAAAAACCTGGGCATAATGCGGGAGACGCTGGCGCAAGTATACGGCCGTCTGCTCCACCTCGTCCCGCGAATTGCAGAAGACAAGCGACTTCTGCACCGCGCGCTGGGCAAGTGCCGCCACCAGTTCGTCCAGATCATATAAAGGCGCGATTTCGGCCACGATTTCGCGCCCACCAGAGGCACTTACGATAGTGCCCTGGTGCAAATACCGTCGCGCTACCCCTTCTAGGTCGTATATAGTTGCCGATAGAGCAATGTGTTGTATTGGGCTGGCATCCGACTGGGCATATTGGCGAATGCGTTTGATGCGCTGCAGCAAACAACGCGTATGGTCACCTCGTGGCGTATTATCAAAAAGATGGATTTCGTCCAATATGACAGCATGCAGATTGGTAAATAAGCGGGGAACACGAGTGAGTAGAGAATCGGTAGACTCTGGGGTCGTGAGGAGGATCGAAAACGGCCGTTTATCGTCAAGCGGGCCCGTATCGCCCGTTTTCATGCCGATGGTGATCCCTGTGCCGGCTAAGGGAGAGGACAATCGCTCATAGAGATCGCGGACGAGAGCTCGTGTTGGGCATATGTAGAGCAGCGCCTGGCCATATTGATCGGGCTGGTTGGATCGTTCCCAATAACGCTCCAGCAGAGGGGCAATAACGGCTTCTGTCTTGCCCGTGGCGGTCGCGGCAACCAGTAGCGTATCTTGTCCACCTAGAATGGGGAGGATGGCCTGTTGTTGGATAGGCGTAAAGTGGCCGTGGCGCGCAAAAAACAGGGGCCATGTATGAGGGATGCGCGCTTTAACCTCTGCAGGACTTACCATCAGGGAGCATACCTATCATGCGCTACCAATTAGCAGTTGCTGTTAACGTACCTGGTCGCGCAACTCGTCTAATATTATTGCGACTTCGTAATCTTTATATAGGTAAAGTAAATCAAACAGTTCAACCGCCAGCCGTACGACGCGCCGCATGGAGAGACGGCCGTTGCGCAATCCCTGCGCCAGGTGTTCCGCAGCACCACGACGGACTTGCTTTTGTCTCTGGCCCGACACATATGAATAGGCTTGGGCATGGTAATCCAGAATAAGCTGCAAGAAATGGCCAACCTCCTGGGGCGTAACATCCGGTTCTAGATAAAATATCTGGCTTTCATCTAACCAGTCATGCAGAGGCAAACGATTGTCACTACGGGTTACAGTGAACAGAAAAAACAGCGATTGCCCTTTGTCATAGGCCATCGGGTATTCACGCCAGCGATGCTGGGGGAACTGTTCTGCGTGAATTCTGTCTTGCTGATCCTGTAAGGCAGCAAAGATGACCGCCTGGAAAAAGAGGCTGGCTTTGGGACGTTGATAGGCGCGCAACAGCGAGTAACTTTCCGCTTCATCTACTAGCACACATAGACCACTGTAATTGCCCAACCTTGCCAGGGCACTCACACCCGTAAATAAGTAGGCGATCTGCCTGGCATTGTGGCCAATCTTATAAATAGTCGGAAACTTGATACTCCGTGGCAGGGCCCTGTTCATCAGTCTGATACGCCGTCCACCCATCAGCCAGTTAATCCACGCCTTTCGTTGGCGGGATGAAGGTGTACTGGATATCGCTTCAAGACCAATGACCAAAGGATCTAACGCAGCCGGGGAAAGTTCATCAAGTTTGGATTTGGTGTGATCCAGATCGGCCGTTTTCCTTAGTAGCGGGGCCAGACCGTGCTCGTCTGTATCTGGATAACGCAAATGGCGCATTGCCTCACGGTAAATATGAAAAGAACGATGGGGAGGTAATTCAAACAGATCCAGGCTGACGGTAGCAACTAGAAAGTTGCGATCCAGCGCTTCTTGAGCAGTTAACTCAACCATGTGGCTCTTTCCGTAGCCATATTCGCCTACGACAGCTCGAACCGCACCCCCATTCTGGTGAGCGTGATTTAAGGCCTGTATCATACTTGCCCGTTCCGCTTGCAGGTTGATGGTTAGTTCAGGAACATGTTGGGCCGGAGCGATACCTGCGCGCAGTGATTCAATTAGCTGCCTTGCCTCCAGTTGCGAATGGGACATGGGCGGTGGAGGTTGGTAGTCAATCGCTAGACCTGGTTTGACTTCAGCCAGGGAACGGCCGTCTTGAGAAAACTCTGCTCGCGCGCGGCGAAAACGCAACCCGTTCTCAAATCGAACCATCCATTCTTGCCCATTGCGGTAAATGGCCACTACCTGGCCAGAACCGAATTGGGGATGCTCTACCCGCTCTCCGATCATATCGACTCAGTTTAGCTTTCAGAATGCAGTTTGACCGCCTGGTTATTTACCAGCGATCGCACTGGTTATCAGTATGGAGGTGTTTCTCCTCCAGCCAGTTCATCAACCTGTCCGCGCAGAATTGCCTTTGCTTCTTCTTCCAGTATCGTATGTTCTTGTCCATAATGCTGGCGCGATAATTCGACCACAAAGGATTTTACAAATAAGCGGCGATGGCTAATATCCAGGAATACATCGCGCGCTACATTGGCAAGAATAACAGCATTGGCCTGTTGTACCTTGTGATTTAGCTTCGTGTCGAAGGCAACTTCGTAAACAGGAATGAGCTTGTCGCCAATGGCCATCATCAAATCATCTTCATCCAGGTCAAGCGTGTCAATACTGATGATGGGGCTGAAATGGTTGACGCGGCTAAAACGACCCGGGGCACGCACACGCTGCTGTAAAGCCGGGTATTTAGGCACAATGTCGTTGATGAATTGTGGCGGCACAGCGTAGACAAACATGGTGCCAGGTAAATCTTCGCGGGTGCGATCGATGACTTCTCTTAACGTATCAGTGGCCAACTTCTCTGCTTTGCCGCCGACACTGGCCATGCGGTCTACTTCGTCAAATAGCAGAATAAGGCCGCTGTATGATAGGGCGCGAATGATCTGGCACAGCGAGCGCAACATGCGGAATGCGTTGGGCCGGTTGATTTTGCCCGTGACCCCTACTTCACGCAATATCTTGGTGTCAGCCGGGCTGGTATCTTCACCCATGAGCCAGCGGGTAAGCGAGTCTACTCTTTCTTCTTGCTGGCGGATGAGACAATCGAAGTAAGCGAGAACGGCCGTCTGGTACGCAGGACTATCTACCGGCGTCACCTCCAAGGTGTCCGCCATGGCACGATACAAAGGATTGTTCAGAGTCTCCAAGCTCAGTTCAGCGCCGGCAATGCGCTCCAGGGTTCCCTGCAAAAATCGCGTCAGACCGCTCTCGTCGCTAACGCCCTCGGCCGATTCGTGCCAGAGGAGGTTATTAGCCACGGCCTGGTACACACGTTTTTGATCATTATATGGCGTCTCTGTTGGACTAAGGTCTACCTTGACCACCGCGAAATTGCGTTCCCAGGCAATATCGCGTAAACAGTAGAGAAAATGAGATTTACCGCTGCCGTAGTCGCCTACGACCATCTTGAAGGCTGCGCCACCATCCTGTAAATAGGAAGATAAATAAAACTCGTCAATAGCCTCAAGTAGCGAACGATTGCCAACGTTAAAATATTGAATGCCCCGGCTGGGTGGCGTGCCAAAACTGCCAAGAATCTCAATGATTTGGCGTGCAAGAGGGCGATTGATGGTTTGATCAGCCATGATTCAAGCACTCATTACGGAATCTAGAATTGCGTCAAGGAAGCTACTTATCGAAGGTAATGTCGCTGTAATATTGTCCATCGGTGCCATTCTCAGGCAGCCAGATACTGCGGCTGGCCTGTCCCACCTGACTTTTGGTGGCAACACCCAGTCGAAAATAGTGTTGTTGCCCACCAACAGAAGGTTTAGCGGCATCTTGTTCCTGCAAGATGACCAGATCACGCACAAACAGGGCGCGATCATAATCCTTAAATGTGCGACGGGAGGGTGCATTCCAGAACCGGTTGCTTTGCCGGTTCAAAATCAGCTGGCTAAAGGTTTCGACTATGTTGATCCGACCGCTAGCGGGCCGGTTCTTGCGTTTGGTCAGGCAATCCTGCCATGCCGTATACAACTCTTCGGTAAGCTTACTGCTGTTTATCGTGCGGTTCACGATGCGCTTGACTTGCTGGTCATACGCTTTGAGAATGCCTTTCAGGGACAAGGGAATGGGACGCGTGAGCGCTTCTTTGCCATAGAACCATTGCCCCTTACGACCTGCGATATTTATGTTAAAGATCAATTTTCCCACCGTTAGCACCGGCGGACGACCTTCCACCCTTTCGCCCCGTGCCTCAAACGCTTCTCGCAAATCGCTGGCGAATTCAAAAGCCAGGTTATTGAGAGCGGTCCCCGTAGCGGCTGCAAAGGCGGAGACAGCCGAATCTAGTGACTCATTTTCCACTGCAAAAGCTGCTGTTTCGAGTTTGACCAGCGCTCGTTGCATCGGAAGCGCGTCAGCTTTGTCCTCGCTGGCGAGGCGGATAGCAACCCTTAATGCCCCCATCGCCTGTCGCAACGCTTTAAATTGTGGATCCAGTTCCGTTTGGGCGTTCTGTAACTCTGATAAAACTTCTTCCATTCCAATAATTCCTCACTTGCCTTCTGTCTGATGAAATGAGCGTTTCGATACTGTCAAGTGGCTATCGCATTTGCTCGAGCACCAACTCAATCACCTATGGTAATTTCTTTCGCCTGGTTCAGCAAATATGGGTTAAGAATCACGCCTCGCCACGTCAGGCTTGTCCTATTAAGATGCAAAATGCCGCGAGTAAGACAAGAATGATGCTTTGATTTGAAAGCTTTAGGTCCCAAACCAAGCGTGATGGCACATGGGATTTTTTGCGGTATTATGGAGATGTGAATTAAGGAGTATCCAGCTCAATCTCAATTTATGAACAAATCACCCAGCGATCTATTAGAATCTGGCCAGTCCGTTGTTCTCCAGAACGCCCCACCCAGGGAAAATCTATCTGCCGACCTGCTCGCCGGCCTAACCTGGGCACTGGTTAATATCCCCCAGGGCATGGCCTACGCCCTGTTGGCGCTAGTCAACCCGGCCTTTGGCCTCTACACGTTGATGATCGCCACGCCGGTTGCGGCCCTCTTCACCAGTTCGGTTTTCATGAATGTTTCCTCCACGAGCGCCGTATCTGTGGCTGTAGGCGACGCGATGTTAGGCGTCCCTGCGGACCAGAGGGCGGGTGCATTGGTCGTTTTGGTCTTACTGGCCGGTATCTTGCAGTTTCTGGCCGGTGTGTTTAAGTTCGGTTATTTTGTGAGGTTTGTTTCCAATGCGGTCATGACCGGCTTCATGGCTGGGGTGGCCTTTCTGATCATTCTAGGCCAGTTCGGCGATTTGACCGGATATGAAAGCATTTTCAGCAACAAGGTGCTGCAAACGGCCGATTTGATCCTCAATCTGCGCCGCGTTGATTACGCAACGACGGCAATGGGCATTATCACTATCATGCTCATTTTCTCTTTTGAAAGGACCCCTTATCGCAAATTCGCTTACCTGATCGCCTTGATGGGCGTCACCTTCGCCGTGGCGGTGATGCCTGATTTTTTTACGGATTCAGTGCAGCTCGTAGGCGACATAGCCGAGATCCCCAGATCCCTGCCTCGGCCGGCAATGCCTGAACTCAGGCTGATCCCATCCATGATCGGCCCGGCCATCGCCATCAGCGTTATCGCCCTGGTTCAAGGGGCCGGAGTCAGCCAGAGTTACCCCAACCCGGATGGCAAGTTCCCCAATCCCTCACGTGATTTTGCCGGACAGGGGCTCGCTAATATTGCCACCAGTTTCTTTCAGGGCATTCCGGCCGGCGGTTCATTATCGGGCACGGCCGTGCTAATCGATGGCGGCGCTCGCTCACGTTGGGCCAATATCTTCGCCGGGCTTTTCGTAGCCATTTGTGTATTGCTCTTCGCCAGCGTCATAGAACTCCTGCCGATGGCCGCCTTGGCCGGGATGTTGGTCGTGATTGGAGTACGTCTGATCGACACGCGCGGCATCAGAACGGTCTGGCAAACAAATCCATTTGCCCGTACCGCCATGGGCATCACCTTCTTGGCCACACTCTTGGCTCCACTGCAAGTAGCTGTCGCGGTAGGCGTAGTGGTATCCATCTTGCTGTACGTGGCGCGTCAAGCCAATCAGGTACATATCGTACGCTGGGTATGGCCGGAGGATGGTTACGGTTATCCCGAGGAAGTTCCAGCGCCCAAAAAGTTACCCAGCCACGAGGTAACATTGCTCAATGTTTACGGCAGCCTGTTTTTTGCCGGAGCTTCCACGCTGGAAGACAACTTACCTGCACCAGAAGAGGCACGAAACGCGGTGGTGATCTTGAACTTGCGTGGGCGCGATGACATCGGCAGTACCTTTAACGGTGTCTTGCAACGCTACGCCGACACCTTATCTCGAAATGATAGTCTTTTGATTCTTACGGGGATCAGTACTGAAGTACAAGATCAGTTGCTACGCACGAAGGCTTTAGACAAGATCGGCGAGGAGAATATATTCCTGGCCACACCACAATTGGGCCAGGCGTTGAATCAGGCGCTGCGCGCTGCCAGATCATGGCTGGAGCAAGATACAACAGAAACGAGGTAACCTTAAACGTCAGAATAAAGCTCTCCTTGGTCTCAGGAAATCCACATTTCTCTGGAATCCCCTTAACACCGGCAATACCATTATGGAGATTCGTTATGAGGACTCAATAAATACATCCCTTCTACCACTATCATGCTGTTGTTTTTCATAGCAAAAATAGATATCCTCTGATCCTTTCACAGATTCCCTGAATTAGTTTTGCCCAGAAATTTGACATTGTCCATAATGCGGTTGAATGAACAATACATGGAGTATCTTTTGGTATGATGCAAGAAAACAGTGCGGCTTTAGCCCGATCTATTACCCGGGAAGGGAGTAAACAAGCCTATTATACTGCTCGCCTGATGGTAGATAAAGACTTAGTTAATGATTTCAACCGAGCATACGCATATTTTCGCTGGATAGATGACATTGTAGACGATACAAACCAGTCGTATGAAAAGCGAATTACATTTATCAAACGCCAGAAAGAACTAATTGATCGCTTCTACTGTAATGACAGAGCATCAAACCTGTCATCAGAAGAACAGATCATCGCAGATCTTATAAGCCATGACAGAAGTAAAGATAGTTGGCTTCAATCCTACATTCGCAATATGTTCGCTATTATAGAGTTTGACATATATCGTCAAGGACGACTGGTTACGGAGCAAGAACTAGACTGGTACACAGAACGTCTTGGGGAATCGGTCACTGACGGGATACAATACTTCATCGGCAATGGTTATCCATATCCAGATAGTGACACACGCTGTCAGGCTGCCCAGGCCGCTCACATCACCCACTTACTTCGTGATATGGTACAAGATATGAGCGACGGGTTGATTAATATCCCCAAGGAGTACCTTGAAGAGCATGGAATCAGCCCAGAGGATACAAGTAGCCCCGCCTTTCGCAACTGGGTTCGGAACCGCGTGAACTTGGCCCGTTCCATGTTCCGTGATGGCAAACGCTATCTAGATGAACTAGGTGTTTTGAGGTGCAAACTAGTAGGGCGTTGGTATTGTGCTCGCTTTGAAGTAGTTTTGGACACAATTGAGAAGGACAACTATATTTTGCGATCCAATTATAACGAAAGGAGAAACGTGTTTACTTGGCTCAAGATTGCTATGTTAGGAATCTCTGTCACATTACGGCATTTCTCCGATCAAAACTCTAAAACAATAGCGAAGACCAATGGCACGATACGCAAATAACTTTACAGTATCACTGTCCACTCACCCCAAATCAGTTCTGTCATCTAAATAAGGCAAACTACAAGTGTCAATAGAGGGTACTGATATTACAGATATGGGAGCCGCCAACGGCGGCTATGAAATATTGCATGAACGGCGATCAGAAGGATTGATTGCGCGCTACTTCATCACATTCCGGCACGTCCTAGGGCTCATTTTTGGCTACACTTATACATTTATTCAAAAACAGAAACATGAAGGTAAAGGATGGAGCCTTGGCATCTTGCTTCTGCGCATACCGTTGATATTCGCCTGGCCATTCTTAAACCGGCAATTGATCAAACAGCCATTCCCCGTCCAATTCCGGCGGCGGCTGGAAATGTTGGGACCCACTTATATCAAACTAGGGCAAATCCTCAGCTTGCGAGAAGATCTACTCCCCAAGCCAATTACAGATGAGCTGAAGAATCTCCTCGACCGCCTGCCAGCTGTCTCCTTCAACCGTTACATAGAGCTCCTGGAAAAAAGCTTAAAACGACCGGTAGGATCCATGTTCCCGCTTATCGACCCAGTGCCCTTGGGATCAGCCTCCCTGGCCCAAACCCATCGAGCCCGACTTATTAGTGGAGAAGATGTGGTGCTTAAGGTGCTCAAACCCAACGTGCGCCAAATGGTGATCAATGATACGCGCTGGATGCGTCTGGTGGGCCGCGTGGCGCAACTATTCATCGCTCGTTTCCAACCCAGACGGCTAATTGACGAGTTCTGCCGTTACACTGTGTTAGAAGTGGATTTGCGCAATGAGGCTGATAATGCTGAAATATTCACCGCCAATTTTAGCGATGAGCCGGATATCCGCTTCCCCTTAATCTATCGTGAATTCTGCAGTCGAGATGTCCTTTGCATGGAGTTCTTTCGCGGCCACAAGCCTGATACCGAGCTGGTAGCTTGGATGCCTCGCGAGCAGTTGGATAAAGTGGTAGATCTGGGCATAAGCGCAACCATCGAGATGATCTTTCGGGATGGTTTTTTCCATGCCGATTTGCATCCAGGAAATCTTGTCGTCTTTGACGATGCCAGTGTGGGCTTTATTGATCTGGGCATGGTCGGCCGTTTTGATAGCGATATGCAAAAAAGGATGTTGTCCTATCTCTATTCGCTGGTTATGGGTGAGCCTGCCAGTGCTGCCCGATACCTAGTCGCTCTATTAATCGCCGATAGAAAAAGCGATCCGGAAGGTTTCCGGCGGGCGGTTGAAGATCTAAATCGCCGCTGGCTACGTAATCCCAATTTTGACGAGTTTTCCATGGCGCAGTTAATTCTGCAATCGGTGGCCCTGGCCGGACAGTACCACATTCAATACCCTGGAGAAATCATCCTTATGGTTAAGGCCTTGATCACCCTGGAAGGGGTGGGCAATGTATTGGCACCAGGTATCAACGTCGCCGAAGCGGCGCGAAAAGATGTGCAGAGGATTTTGCTCAAGCAACTCAATTTAGTGAAGTTTTTCAAGGACAGCCTCTTGGTGCTTCCTGATGTACTAGACATTCTCAACCGCAGTCCTCTGGTCATGAGCGAAGGCCTGCAATTCTTGGAGTACCAATTGAAGAGCCCCCGTGAAGGAGCCTTGCAAGGTTTGCGCGGCACACTTTTCGCCAGTTTCTGCTTGATTGCTGGCGCTGTTGTCGTAGCGACCAATGGTCCCGTACTGTTATGGGGCTTTCTCTTTTTTAGCGCTTTCTCCATCGCCGGTTTTGGAATAATTTCGCGAAGATAGGCCAATAGATTACTCGGCCAAAGCGCTAGACATCTGCGCTCTGCTGCAATATAATCTAGCGCAATCGGAAGTTCGGCCAACCGCCAATTCAGAGGGGCGCGTGCGCCGATTGCACGATCATCCTACAAGATGGATAAACCTACCGAGTGTCTTATCCATATTTCAATAATTATTTGTCTTAGGAGGACAAAAACAGATGAGTGAAGCCAATGTACCTGTTGAAGTTATCGTAGCCGCATTTCAAGATGAAACTGGGGCTAAGGAAGCTCTGAATGAGCTAAAGCAAGCCAAGCATCAGGGCCTAATCAAGATAGATGATGCGGCCGTCATTCGTAAGGATGAAAAAGGAAAGCTGCATATCAAAGAGACCGCGGACATGAGTACTGGCAAAGGCGCCGGGATTGGCGCAGTCATCGGCGGCGTAATTGGTTTGCTGGGTGGCCCTGTGGGCGTTGCTGTTGGCGCAGGGGCAGGCGCCGCGATTGGCGGCATCGCCGCCCATGGAGATGCAGGTATTAAAGACGAGCGCCTGGAAACCATCGGTGAAGGTTTGGAACCAGGAACGTCGGCTATCGTGGCTGTCGTGGAACACAAATGGGTAGCCGCCGTACAGGCCCAATTGGAAGAAGATGCCAGCGATGTCATGGCCCAACAGTTGAGTGCGGATATTCATGCCCAACTAACAGAAGGCAGAGAAGTCGCCTATTCCGCCATTGCCGCCGAAGGAGCAGCGGCCGTCACCCGTGTCGCCGGAAGCGAAGGTGAGATGGAGCAAGAGTCCATCGTCTTGACGGATGAAGGCGTTGCCGCCGAGAAAATCGTTGCCAATGAAGAGGGTGTCGCCGCTACCCGTTTGATGGCCACCGACGATGCGGTCGAAGAAATCGATGTCGTGGTTACTGAAGAGGGTGCAGTTGTTGTCGACGCTCTTGCTACAGAAGATGAAGCTGTAGTCGTCGCCGCGGTTATCACTCCCGAGGAAGAAGCGGAAGCTGAAGAAGAAGCTGAAGAGGAGGTGGTTGAAGGAGAGGAAGCATCCGCCGAAGATACGGAAGAAAAGAAAGAAGAATAGTGAGCAACCAGTGACCAAGTTATCAAATTCGCTGTGTCTGGTTACCGATCAGCGATAAGTGAAACTGATTACTGTTTATTAACGACTTCAATTAGTTTATTGTTCTTGAGGAGGACAAAATGAGCACAGATGAATCAGCATTAAGCATGGAAACAAAGGCGATGCCCTGGTGGTTGATCCTTATCGAAGGTATCGCAGCCATTGTTGTGGGTATACTTCTCTTCACGTCAACCGTGCAAACGATGGCGGTCCTGGTGGTGTTCCTAGGCCTTTACTGGCTGATCAAGGGCATCTTTGACATCGTCAGCTTGTTTGTCGACCATACAGCGTGGGGTTGGAAATTGTTCATCGGTATTATCGGCATTTTGGCTGGTCTTCTGATCTTGCGCAGTCCGTTGATGAGCACGTTCGTCGTTCCCGTAATTTTCACCTGGGTACTTGGCTTTTACGCCATCATCGCTGGTATCGTCATGTTGATCCAGGCATTCAAAGGAGGCGGCTGGGGTGTTGGAATCATGGGTGTCATCGGCATTCTGATTGGCATCTTCCTCTTGGCCAATACACTGATCGGCACCCAAATGGTGATTTGGTTGAGCGCCCTCACCTTGATTATCGGCGGCATTGCAGCTATCGTAGTTGCTTTCAGAGCGCGTTCCAATTAGGATAACGCAGCAATCGGCAGTTAGCGATTTTGAGACCTTCCAAATTCGTTGAAGTCTCAAATACGCAATAGTGACAGAGCCATTCAAGTTGAATGGCTCTGTCACTATCTAACTAGAGTGTGCACACAATTTTCCCGGAAACTTGATCGTGACTTGTATTGGGACAATTGCATTTCAATTTCCGGAAAATGGCAGCAACAAACCACAAAGAACTTGTTCATCAATATAAAGGAGATTCATTATGACAGAGCAGGAAATTGAAGAAGTAGCAGGGGAAATGGCCGTATTAGGAGACGCCGCCGAGGCAGCCGGCGTCGCAGATGTGGCCGATGGGCTTGAAGCTATTGATGAGGCCGCGGACCTGGAAGAGATAAGCAGGGAAGAACTGGCTGCGGCAGCCAGTGATATCACTCATGGTGTGGATGAACTGGCCGCTGCGCAGCGGGTAGCCGTATTGAGCAACGTCGTTGCCGAGGCTGGTGTCGAAGATGTGGCTGAAGGGGCAGCGCTACTGTCCGCCTCAGATGACATTGAAGTGTTGAGCGCCATGTTGTCCGTTATGGGCGAAGATGATCTCAACTGGAGCATGGATCTGGCTGGTATCGCCGGGCAGATATTGGTCGCTGGGGACGTTGTTGCCGATCTTGATATGCCCGTATTATCAGAATTTCTCAAAGATCGTGGGGATGTACTGCGCCAGATGGCCGGAGATAGCATCTTCCAGGCAGCAGCGACAAGCGGCATTGCCCAGGCGCTAGCTGAAGCCGGGGAAGAGGTAGGCGATTTGGGCGCTAATGAAGTAGCCGAAGGGCTGACTCGCCTGGCTGTAGCCGATGAATTGGCCGAAGAGAGCGAATTGCTGACCGAAGAAGGCATTATGGATGTTGCCACGGGCCTGGATGAGCTGGAGCTTTCCGATGATTTGGATAATGTTGCCCAAGACATAGCCACGGAAGGATTAGCGGAGGTTGCCGTCGGTTCGGCCGAGTTAGGTGCAGCTGATGTGTTGCATACTGTAGCTGATGTGACGGAAGAAGTTGTTGAAGAAGAAGAAGAAATGTGATCTTAAGATTACCAATTATATTTTCA
>JAACFF010000527.1 GCA_009937635.1 Chloroflexota bacterium | reverse complement strand
CTCTTGGCTAAAGGATGCCACAACTTCACCAGGCTGCTGCAGGATACTCCGCATGCAACGAATATCCCACATTACTAAACATACAAGGATGCCTTACTATTCCTTGCGATAATTTGCTCGCAGTTACTTGGCTTTTAGCAAATCGCGGATTTCGGTAAGTAGCAGTTCCTCCGCTGAAGGTTCGGGCGGAGGCGCGGGTGCGGCTTCCTCTTCTGCCCGCATCTTGTTGTAAGAGCGAACGACCAGGAATATGACAAAGGCGATGATTATGAAGTTGACGATGGCTTGCAGGAATGAGCCGTAGGCAATCACGGCGTCACCGACGGTGATCGTCAGCAAGGAGAAATCAAGACCGCCTAGCAAAATACCAATGAGCGGCATGATGATATCGTCAACCAGCGAACTGATGATCGCGCCAAAGGCGCCGCCGATGATGACGGCAACGGCGAGATCGATCACGTTGCCTTTGTTCAAAAAGTCACGAAATTCTCTAAACATGGTTACCCTTCCTTGTGATTAATTAGTCCGGTAAATTCCGTCTTAGCTAGTTACCTTGTTCCTCCAGTGTTAGCAGAGTCGCACAGTAGGGGCAAAGTTTATATTCCTTTACGCCCTTGTGTTATATTCCAGGAGTAGGTGGCGAAAATCTGCTTCAAGATTGTATCCGAACCGGATATCAATTTCGGTCGGTGCCGTTAGCCGCTGCCTCAGCGGCCAGAAGCATCAGCTCTTCGATGCGCGGCAGCATCTGCAGCGGGTTGGGGTGCAAGCCTTCCTGCACAAGGGCGCTTTCGTACAACTGCTCGATGGATAAATCGATCAGATCCGAATCAGGCTGCTCTTCAAGTAAATGCGCCAGGTTGGAGACCAACGGATGGCTGCGGTTCACTTCCATGATACGCTTGGGCACTTCGTAGTTCTGGTCGAGGAAACGCTGCAGGCGTTGCGTATCCCGATCTTGTGCATCCTCAGGCGTCACCAGGCGCACGGGGCTATCCTTGAGCACTTTGGATTCCCGAACTTCGACGATGCGGTCGCCCAAGGTGGTCACACAGCGGCCGACAAAGAGGTTAAAAGGCACCTCGTCCAAAATGGGGGCCGAATCGACCACTTCTTCCTCTTCCATTTGCGGCAGCTCCAGGCCGGCGTCGTCGATGTTACGCAGTTTCTTGTCCTTGAATTCCTGCATCATCGGGGCCAAAAAAGCGTCCAGGGGATCGACCCAGTACAACACTTCAATGTCACGCGTCTTGAAGGGATCGAGATGAGGGCTGCGAGCCACAGATTGCTCGTCGTCACCCAAGACGTAGTAAATCTCCTCTTGCGATTCCGGCATGCGCTCAATGTATGCTTCCAGCGAGGTCAACTCCCCCTCACTGCCAGACGAAACATAGCGCAGATAGGGCAGGATTTCATCTTTGGCACTGGGATCGGTGGCCAAGCCCTCTTTGAAGGAACGGCCGAATTCATGCCAGAAAGCAGCATATTTCTCAGGCTCTTTCTCGGCCAGTTGGCTCAGTTCCTTGAGCGCGCGTTTGCGCACGGTGCGCGCCAATTGGCGCATAATACGGCTCTGCTGCACCGTTTCACGACTGACATTAAGCGGTAAATCTTCGGAGTCCACTACCCCGTCCACGAAGTTGAGCCAATCAGGCAATAGATCCGTACAGTACTCCTGGATCAGCACATTGTGCGAGTAGAGCATCACGCCCGGTTCTTTACGTAGGGCGAGAATGCTGGGTTCGCGCTTGGCTGGCACATAGAGCAAGGCGCGCAAATGGACCGGGGCGTCGGAAGCAAAATGAATAGTGGACACCGGCTCTTCGAAATCCATGGTCATTTGCTGGTAGAAATTCTTATATTCCTCAGCCTCGACCTCAGACGGCCGTTTGCGCCACAGTGATGTCTGCTGGTTGGCTTGCTCTTCACCGACATAGATGGGGTAACGCACGAAGTCGGAGTACTTCTTGACGATTTGTTTAAGCTTCCAATCGCTGGCGAACTCGTCGGAGTCTCTTTTGAGCGTAAGGTGAATCTCGGTGCCGCGATCTGATTTTTCGGCCGTTTCCACACGGAAGTTGTCGCTGCCGTCAGAAGTCCAGGATACGGCCGTGGCATCGGGCTTGTAACTACGGGAGATAACTTGCACTTCTTCCGCAACCATAAATACGGAATAGAAGCCCACACCAAACTGTCCAATCACATCGCTGGCGTCAAAGTCCGCTTCGCCGACTTGCGACAGGAATTCACGCGCGCCTGATTGGGCGATCGTGCCCAGATTTTGCACAATTTCGTCATGATCCATGCCAATGCCCGTATCGCGAATCACCACACGCTTCGGTTCATCTTCATCCACTTCCGGGACGTCGATATGGATCGCCAATTCAGCATCCACATCCAAGACGTCGCGGTTGGTCAGGCTCTCAAAGTGCATCCGTGTCAGGGCATCGGAGGCATTGGAAATGAGTTCGCGCAAGAAAATGTCGCGATCTTTGTATAAAGAATGGGCCAGGATATTCAGTAGCTGCTTGATTTCCGCTTTGAAGCGGTATGCTTCCTGGGGGGTGTCTTCGCTTGTTTGTTCGTTCGTTGTCATTGAATCTTCCTCTTCACATGATCTACTTCTGCCAGATGCGGCACAAATAATATGGCAATTGCCGCCATCTTCATACAGCCGCGTTATCATACCCCGACCCTATTAGATATGCATAAAAAAGGGGGTACTTTTTAAGAGATGCCAGGCAATTGACTCATCGGTACTGATTCTCAAAATGCCCGGCACCGATATCTAGCTTTGGACAATGATCTAAGCCCTGTCCCGGCTTCTGCTGTGTGCGACTATTGTATGCTGCTGAATAGGGCGGCTACGCCAACACCTAGCAGGAAGAAGAAGAAGAGCAGCACGGCCAATATAGCGAAAACGGGTAAAATAGAGATCAGGATCGCCTTGCCAGGCATGAATTCCTGGCTGACTTGTACAGCTTTAACATAGACCACCCAACCCCAGACCACACCCACTAGCGCGATCACACCTCCCAGGTATGGAATAAAATTCAAGAACCCCAGGAGATTGGGTACGGCATAAAAGGCGGTTAACCCGAGGAAACGATTTACGCCACCCCGGCCACCGAAAATCTTGGCAAACAGCAGGACCCAAATAGCATAGCCCATCCATGCCGCCAGGTGATTGAAGGGGACGCTAAGCCAATTGCCAAAGGCCTGCAAGAACCCGCCAACCGTCCTGGGTAAGGGCCTAGGCAAGGCGTCGATGGCCACCCCAATGCTGGCGCCGAAAGTGAAGTTCTCTCTGAACTGCTCCATGAAGACCTGGAAATCTTCGTCTACCGGCATGAAGCGCTGGATCATCTCAAAGCCTTGTAAAAATTCATCCGTGAAGGCCTCAGCTCGTTCGGCCGTAAATGGCGTGACATTGTCGATGGTGCCTGTGATGAATGATGGAATGGCAACGACGAGGAAACAGATAAGCAGGTAAAAGATGCCCAACTTCATACTGTTCTCTGCGCCAAGCATTCGTTCGTAAGTCTTGTCGTCAAGCAGGAAGATACCC
>JAACFF010000526.1 GCA_009937635.1 Chloroflexota bacterium | reverse complement strand
GTGTCGCACGCCAGGCAGCCGGATCTGCAAACCGTGCGAATGCCCGGACAATTGCAAGAAAAAGCGCCCGGTCGCCGCCGTTTCATCCGCGAAATCCGGTTCATGTACCAGGATCAAAGCCGGTCCCGTTTCCGGCATCTTCTCCATCACCTGATCCAGCCGGTCTGCACACACAATGACATCATCCACGCCGGCGATATGCAAATTCGCCTCGCCCCGGCTGATCGTTACTACATCATTGTCCAGCACCTGAAATCCACCGGCGCGTAGAGCCTCGCGCACACGTTCCGGTTCCAACCAATGATCGTGATTTCCCAATACGGCCAGCGCCCCATCCGCAGCCTTTATTCTACGGAAAGAGGAAATCATATCTTGCGCCAGGTCGTCAAACACATAGGACACAAAATCCCCCGTGTTCACCACCAAATCCGGCCGCAGTTCATTGATAATGGAAACGATACCCTCTAGTCGCTCATGAGAAACCCAATGGCCAAAATGGATATCTGTGAAATGCACAATGCGATAACCATCAAAAGCGCGATCCAATCCAGGCACCCTGATTTCCAAGGGCGTGATAATGAAGTCCTCGCGCCGGAACCTGTCACGGCCCAGCTTGTGCATCGCCGCCGCCACAGCCCGCTGTGTTACTTCATGGATACTGTTGCTATCAATCATACTGCTGCTGTAATACGCTATTATCCGCTTCTGACCGGCGCAAAGTTGCCAGCCTTTTCCTTTGGCACCTGATAGTCACCAAGGTTGAATGTTGAAAGATGGTAACTCTTTTGTCTAAGAATCACTCAGCAGTCACGCCGGTCTCTTGTTTCAATCCAGGATACTAATGAAAACAGCCCCATCTGTCCAGCGACCCCCACTATCCCTACGCGTAATCTTATCCAGCCTCACAGTGGGATTGGTCATCGGCATGCTTGTCGTTTTCATCGCGGTCTCCTTCGCCGCCCTGATATTCTCCGGTGAGCTCGATCAGTTTGTCCCCCAGGGTGTTGGCATTCTCCTCTTTGGCGCCTTCATCATGGGGGCCTACGTTTCCTTGACCAGCTCTCTCTCCGGCGCAATCAGCCTACCCCAAGACCCCCCCAATGTAATCTTGGCCGTTGTCGCCGCATCCATCGCCACGACAATGACCTCAGCCTCTCCAGAACGCACCCTGGCTACCGTGGTCGGAGCTATGATGCTGTCGGCCGTCCTAACCGGTCTCTTTTTCTGGCTGCTGGGCCGGTTCAATCTAGGCCAGCTCGTTCGCTACATCCCTTACCCGGTGGTGGGCGGTTTTCTGGCGGGCACCGGATGGCTAATTGTCACTGGAGCCATAGGTGTCATGATTGATGTCCCCTTCGGCCCCGCCTTATTCACGCCAGAAGCGCTCGCACGCTGGTTACCGGGCCTGCTGTTCGCGCTTACCCTCTTGGGCTTGATGCGTCGTTACTCACACTATTTGCTGCTGCCCGCTTGCTTGCTAGCTGGGATCGCTCTATTTTATTTATTCCTTTTTCTTTCTGGTGGAACATTTTCATCGGCCATGGCTGGCGGTTGGCTGCTGGGTCCTTTCCCCGCGGGTTCCTTGTGGCAGCCCGTTCTCGGTCTCGTGCTGACCCAGGCCGACTGGAGCGTCATCTTTGGCCAGGCCGTAACGATAAGCACCATCATGCTCGTGAGCGCCATTTCCTTGCTCTTAAACGCCAGCGGCCTGGAACTCATGACGCGCCATGATGTAGACCTCAATCGCGAATTGCGCTCCGCGGGAATCGGAAACTTGCTGGCCAGTATAGGCGGCAGCTCGCCTGGCTTTCAGTCGGTCAGCCTCTCCACTCTAGGATACCGTCTCGGCGCTTCAAGCCGCCTCGTCGGGCTATTTTCGGCCGTTTTGTGCGCTATCGCTCTTTTTTTTGGCGCCTCCGCCCTCTCTGTCCTCCCACGCATCATCGCCGGGGGGCTGTTGCTGGTAATTGGGTTTTCTTTTCTGGCTGAGTGGCTCTACGACGCCTATTTCAAACTTTCCAAGTTGGATTACCTGCTCATCTGGCTGATCTTGATCACAGTCGCCCTCGCAGGCATTCTAGAAGGCATCGCCCTGGGTACGATCGTCGCTGCCATCATGTTCATATACAACTACAGTCGCATCAAGGTCGCCCGTTTTGCCCTCACCGGCGCAAACTACCAAAGCCACGTCATGCGCCCTCCTGCGATCCACCAATTGCTCAGGGACAAGGGGAACGATCTCTACATTGTTGAGTTACAAGGGTACATCTTCTTTGGCACAGCTTACACTTTTGTAGAACAAATCCGCCACCGGCTTCAGAACCCGGACTTGCCCCCATTGCGCTATTTACTGTTGGACTTTCGCCTGGTCACAGGCATAGATTCCTCGGCAACATTAAGTTTCAGCCGCTTGCGACAAATGGTACAAGGCCAGGAGATCCAACTGGTCATCACAAATCTCTCTGACAGAGTATCGCAAGAATGGGAACTGGAACTGTTTGGCGAGGCGAAAGACACGGAGAGATTGATCTTCCCCAATCTTGATCGTGGCGTAGCCTGGTGCGAAGAACAAATGATAGACAACTTTACCAACAGCGGTCTGATAGCAAAGCCAAAAACGTTACAACAGCAGCTATCAACTATGCTGTCATCTAAAGACAGTGACGATCCCTTGGCAGATCAGCAAGAAACACCGGTTGCTCTGCGCATGAATCAATATGTGCGGCGCATTGAGTTTGAGGCAGACCAATGTTTCCTGCGCGAGGGCGAAGCTGTCGCCGGACTTTACTTTATTGAAGAAGGACAGGTCATCGCCAAGGCTCTTGAAGAAAATGGTCAAGAAGCAGAACTAAGAACGATGGAAGCCGGTACCGTTTTTGGCGAAATCGGCATCTATACCCACCTCACAGCGACGGCCGACGTTGTCGCCATTTCTCCCGGTGTGCTGTTCTATCTCTCGGCTAGAAACTTGAAACACATGGACGTCGAGGACCCCCACTTAGCCATCGCCTTCCACCGCCTGATCGCCGGCAGCCTGGGCGAAAAACTGGCCCAAACCAGCAGCACAGTGCGCGCCCTGCAAAACTAATGATTCACCCCCTGCATTGCACTCTCGCCTCGCTCATCACTCAAATAACTGTTACATAAGACAGGATCGTTGGCACAGGTCAATTCTTCTGTAGAACTCTATACTACATCTGATGATTCGCACACGCTGGTACAAAGTTCTCCTCGACCTTTGGAACAATCGCGGGCGCACCATGGTCGTTGCCCTGGCCATCGCCGTCGGCGTCTATTCCG
This sequence comes from Chloroflexota bacterium, assembly GCA_009937635.1. Classification (GTDB taxonomy): domain Bacteria; phylum Chloroflexota; class Anaerolineae; order Promineifilales; family Promineifilaceae; genus JAACFF01. Next base: position 271 of record JAACFF010000526.1, on the reverse strand, counting down.
TGGGCGTCATCGTCGATGTCCAACAAATGCTGCTGCGTGAATATGGCAACGACCAGGCCGGGGCGCTTATCTCCACCGCAACTTTATACACCACCCCCTTCGATGACGATCTTGCCGCGCGTATCTCACAAATCCCCGGCGTTGCCGCCGCCGAAGGGCGCCATTCAGTTCGCGTCTACGTCTACGATGCGCTGGGCCAACGCAAGGATCTAAACATCACGGCCGTTCCCAACTTTGAAAACATGCAAGTAGACACCGTCACGCCCTTGGC
>JAACFF010000135.1 GCA_009937635.1 Chloroflexota bacterium | reverse complement strand
TTATGAAAGGCGTGATCGCCAGACAGAAACAAGAAAGCCTGGAAGCACTAAATGATTACATAACCAGGAATCGGTTGCCAGGAGACTATGTTTGAAGGCCTTTCTAAGAAGCGACTCGTAAATATCCTACTGCTCTTCACCATCACTTTGATTACACTCAAGAAGATTTCACCCCCAGAATTGAATGCTTACATACTCATCAGAAAGACATTGCTTTTGTCACTTGATCGCCCAAACCTATGCTCGATAATGTAGGAAGGGGAAGTGGTTCTTGCTATAGAAACTGGTGCCTAAGATTTTAACGGTAAATGGCCAAATAGAAGTCATCTTGGAGGAAACTGATGAAAGCGATTGTATACGAGAAATACGGACCACCGGAAGTTCTTCAGCTCGAAGAGGTAGAAAAACCTTCTCCTAAGGAGGATGAAGTACTGGTAAAAATTCATGCAGCATCCGTAAATTCCGCTGACACGACAATGTCGAGAGGTGAGCCGTTCATGGTCCGTCTATGGTCCGGGCTTCTCAAACCTAAAAACACGATACTCGGAGCTGACATAGCGGGGCGGGTTGAAGCGATTGGCAGAAACGTAAAGCAGTTTCAGCCAGGTGATGAGGTATTCGGGGACATATCCGGGTGTGGTTGGGGTGGTTTTGCTGAGTATGTATCTGTTCCTGGAAATGCATTAGCGCTGAAACCGGCCAACATGACGTTTGAGGAAGCAGCGGCCGTACCTCAAGCAGCAGTTGTCGCCCTGCAAGGTCTTCGCGATAAAGGACTGATTCAGCCAGGACAAAAGGTTTTAATTAACGGTGCATCAGGTGGAATAGGGTCGTTTGCGGTGCAGATTGCTAAATCATTCGGGGCTGAAGTGACTGGCGTGTGCAGCACGAGGAATTTGGACATGGTACTCTCGCTTGGTGCAGACCAGGTCATTGATTACACTCAAGAGGATTTCACCCAAAATGAGCAGCGTTATGACTTGATTTTTACTGTTGCGGGATATCACTCGATTTTAGATTACAAGCGTGCATTAAGCCCCAAGGGGATCTATGTCGGTTCCGTAAATTCCACGGCTCAAGTTTTCCAAACTATGCTCCTGGGACCATTCATTTCAATGGCCGGGAGTAAGAAAATGAGTAACCTGATGGCGAAAGCAAACAAAGAAGATTTGGTTTTTGTGAAAGAGCTTCTTGAAGCCGGCAAGGTTGTACCTGTTATAGATAGATGTTTTCCGTTAACTGAGGTTGCTGAAGCTGTCCGATATTATGGAGAAGGGCATCCCCAAGGAAAGGTAGTCATCACTGTGGAGCATAGCAACAAATGACAGCCCGATCTGCAGAAACATTGCCACTTATAAAGGTAAGGCTCGCAGGGTAGCAAGCGCCGCAAGTGACAAACACAAGAGACAGTAACACAACTTATTTTCATTCGTAAAGGAGATGATTGAAATGGAAGCGGTGAGGATAATCCTTTCAGGACTGTGGGTAGCTTAAATGTTGACCTATCTCTTGGGGGATGTACTGCGAATATTTACCGGCGACTTTAAGGCGGGAGAAATGATGGGAGGTGTGCAAGGAACGCCGCTAATTTAGATGGCGGCCGCACTATTGATGCTGATTCCGATTGTTATGGTTGTTCTGTCCTTGACGGTGAAGTATCCCCTGATTAGCTGGGTAACCATCATCGCAGCCATAATCCTTTTTATCTTTAATCTCGCTGGATTGCCTACGTACTCTTCAATGTATGACAAATTTCTGATCGCTGTAGGGCTTGTGTTTAATGGAGTCACTGTTTGGTATGCGTAGAAATGGGTGACCTAATATTGAATCTTATAAGCTGCGAAGTAAATTTTATAGAGTAGCAGTCATTCAATAGATAGGGCTACTTTGAGGGATCGCTCCTTCGCTCACGAACAAAGTTAGTTTGGAGGAAACTCATGAAAGCAATTGTGTACACGGAATACGGACCACCGGATGTTCTTCAGCTCAATGAGGTATAAAAACCTATCCCCAAGTACAATGAAGTACTCATCAAAATACACGCGTCAACGGTAACATCAGGGACACGAGAGTTCCACGTTTCGACGTCTCTACTTATGCCTGGCTCCAATATCGAATACAAATGGGTATCAGAGAACCAAAACAAAAAATACTGGGGAATGAGTTAGCCGGGGAAATTGAAGCAGTCGGTAAAGATGCAAAACTATTTAAAGAAGGTGACCAGGTTTTTGGAGCGCCAGCCTTGGGGGATTTTGGTTGTCATGCCGAGTACAGATGACTGCCTGAAGACGGGAAGGTGGCAATAAAACCAGCCAATATGAGCTATGAGGAAGCCGCCGGCGTTCCTATGATGGGATTAGCCGCATTGGTTTTCGTTAGAGATTGGGGAAACACACAGAGCGGGCAAAGGGTTCTTATCTATGGCGCTTCTGGAAGTGTAGGCACTTATGCGGTACAGCTTGCCAAGTACTTTGGGGCAGAAGTTACCGGGGTATGCAGTACTGCAAATTTAGAAATGGTGAAATCTCTGGGAGCCGATAAAGTAATTGATTACACACAAGAGGATTTTAGCAAAAGTGGTGAGACCTACGATATTATTCTTGACACGGTAGGCAAGATTTCGTATTCGGGTTGTGTAAGCTCGCTAAAGAAAACGGGACTCTATCTCATAGGCGACTCGTCCTTGTCAAGGATTTTTCGAGGGTTATGGCTTTCAATGACAAGCAGCAAGAAAGCAAAATTCGGGTTGGCGGAGGAAGAAACTGGAGATTTAATTATCCTCAAAGAGCTTATTGAGGCGGGAAAGATAAGATCGGTCATAGATAGATGCTATCCGTTGGAACAAATGGCCGAGGCTCACACGTATGTTGAAAAAGGGCACAAAAAGGGAAATGTAGTCATCAATATAGTACCTATCGACAAAACCTGACAAAGCTCTGCCCCGCCAAGTACGTGGGATCTACGACGCCCGACCACTATTCCGCCAGACTCATGGCGGCAGGATTGAAGTTGCCCGAATCAAAGCAATCTTGGATGAAATCATGAAAGCTATCGTTTGGACAGAATACGGACCACCAGATGTTCTTCAGCTCAAAGAGGTAGAGAAACCTACTCCCAAGGAGGATGAAGTACTGATTAGGATAGTTGCGACAACAGTAACATCAGGGGACTGTGAACAGCGTAGTCTTAAATTGCCAATCTGGCACCGCCTCCCCATGCGAGCGGTTGTGGGATTTAAAAGACCAACGAGAATAACTGTACTAGGGATGGAGTTGGCCGGTGAAATTGAATCAGTAGGCAAAGATGTGAAACGATTTAGGAAAGGTGACCAGGTTTTTGCAGCTACCGGTTTTTTTGTTGGTATGGGTACTTGTGCTGAGTACATATGTCTACCTGAAGATCCTGAAGCAGGGGCACTGGCAATAAAACCGGCCAATATGACCTTTGAGGAAGCCGCCGCCGTTCCTATGGGGGGACTTGAAGCATTGGGGTTTCTAAGACAAGGAAATATCCAGAGCGGACAAAAGGTTCTGATTAACGGTGCGGGCGGAACGATCGGTCCTTTTGCGGTCCAGCTTGCCAAGTACTTTGGGGCGGAGGTGACCGGCGTGGACAGCACGAGGAAATTGGATATGTTGCGCTCCATTGGTGCAGACGAGGTCATTGATTACACTCAAGTAGATTTCACCAAAAGCGGTGAGACCTATGATTTTATCCTTGACGTGGTAATCAAGAGTTCGTTTTCAGGTAGTATAAGATCGCTGAGGCAAAACGGACGCTATCTTATAGCTAACCCTAGGCTGTCACAGATGGTTCGAGGGCAATGGACCTCAATGACAAGCAGCAAGAAAGTGATATTCGGGGCGGCACACCCAAAGAGTGAAGATTTAGTTTTCCTCAAGGATCTTATCGAGGCGGGGAAGATAATATCCGTCGTAGATAGACGCTATCCATTGGAACAGGCTGTTGAGGCTCACAGGTATGTCGAAACAGGCCAGAAAGCGGGAAATGTCGTCATAACTGTGGAACATGAAAACAGCACTTAATAGTTATATTAGGCATCACTACCTGGAGTTCAATAGCAAGAAAGGATAGACATTATGACAAAAGAAGAATTCTTATGACTTTGTCAACCGGAAAGTGATCCACTTGATCTTCGAAAAGTGATCCACCAAAATCATCCAAACAAATATTCGCCGTCAAAACGATCATTGAAAAGAGATCCGGTTAAAGCATGGTTGTCACCTCCTCAGGATTCATTAGTAATGATCAATCTACCGGTTTGGGGGAAGCGGTTGATGAAAGCCTGTCCGTTTGCCGGGCCTGAGTTTGGCGAAAACGGTAACGCTCGCCGCTGAATTCGAGGATATGGCAATTACTGCTGACCGTAAGCAAAAACAGATCAAAATCAACTGACAATTCTCAATAAGTAAAAGATCGCTGAAGAAGAATGGACTCTTTCTTTAGGTTAAATCTTCAACAAAAGAAAAGGCTGAAGAGTTAGGTTTCCTCAAAGGGTTTATAGCAGCGGGTAATATTAAGCCGGTCATAGATAGATGCTATCCGTTTGAACGAATTCCCAAGGCGCATAGGTGTCGAAACGGACACAAAACGGGAAATGTAGTCGTCAACGTACAATAGGCTAATCAAGGCGAAAGCACCTAATTTTCTAAATTTCCCTTATAATGTCTGCGTGACTGATACGCTGTTAAGGACAAAACTATATATCCCTCCGTTACGGCCGAATCTGGTGATACGGCAGCAACTGAATGAAAAGCTCACTCAGGGTCTCCAACTTGGGCACAAACTCACCCTCTTCTCCGCCCCGGCCGGTTTTGGCAAGACCACTCTCGTCAGGAAATGGATTGACAAATTAGGAACAGAAATACCCAACAGAAGCGTGATCACGTATAGAATCGCTTGGATGTCACTGGACGAAGGGGACAACGACGTATCACGATTTCTGTCTTACCTGGTCGCTGCTTTACAGACGATTGCACCGAATATCGGAGATGGGATGTTGGCTGTGCTCCAATCCCCTCGGCATCCGCCAAGCGAATCGATTCTGACGACCCTGCTCAACGAAATCACTACTGTCTCAGACAATTTCGTCCTCGTCCTTGACGACTACCACCTGATTAATGCCCAAGCGGTTGACAATGCCCTCACCTTTCTGCTCGAGCACCTGCCACCACAGATGCATCTGGTCATCGCCACCCGTGAGGATCCAGATCTCCCCGTCTGGCCCATTTACTCTACCAATGGAACGATCTAGATGCCGCCCAAGAGCACGGGCAAAAGAGCAGTAAACTGGCGCGGCAGATTGAGGGTGTTGACACCCCGGCCACCTGTAGGGTGTTGCTCGCCCGCTTGCAACTTGCCCACGGAGATGTGGCCGGCGCGGCTGATTTGTTAGCTGAGGCTGACCGGTTTGTACAGCGGCATAATTTCGTGCATCTGATACCTGATGTTACGGCCGTGCAAGTGCTTGTTTTGCTTCAGCAAGGCAATCTGGCGGCAGCCGCTGATCTGGCTGAGAAGCACGATCTGCCCATCAGTTTGGCCCGGGTACACTTGGCCCAGGGAGACACGGCCTTAGCACTCGCGGTGCTGGAGTCATTGCGCCAGCAAGCGGAGGCAAAGGGTTGGCAGGATGAACAGCTTAAGACTCTTGTTTTGCTGGCGGTCGCCTACCATGCGCATGGTGAGAAGGAGAAAGCCCTACTGCTGCTGGGTGAGGCACTGGCGCTGGCTAAGCCGGGTGGCTTCATCTGACTCTTTGTCGACGAAGGGTTGCCGATGGCTCAGTTACTTACTGAAGCAGCTGCTCGCGGTATGCAGCCGGACTATATACGCAAGCTGCTAGCTGCATTTAAGGCTGAGGAGCAGGAGGGGGCAAAGATATCTGATCTGCCTCCCGCCTCATCTTCCCAGCCCCTGGGTAGAGCCGTTGAGCCAACGCGAGCTAGAGGTTCTCCAGCTCGTCGCCCAGGGTCTCTCGAATCGTGAAATCAGCGAGCGGCTTTTCCTCTCCGTGAATACTGTTAAGGCACACAATCTGAGAATATTCTCCAGGGACATTTGGATCCGCAATGGAAAGATTGGTTTGAGGGCTTGACCGTCACATTGGAAGAGAACGGGGATATGCTGCTAGCCGGTCCAGTGATCGATCAGGCCGCGTTGTTTGGATTGCTGAGAAAAGTGCGTGATTTGGGAATGCCTTTACTCTCGGTCATTCGCGTTGTACCCGACCCAGGAGTTGCATCAGATATCACACAGTAAATTCGGAGGAAAATTATGAAAGCGAATGAGAGTTGGTTTTCTAGGGGCAAGGCAGAGGCGGAGAAAGGTATTCCGTTTGGCGAACGTGTCGTGGGCATCGCCATAGTTGTGTTTAGCGTCCTGATGGTGTTGTACCTGGGTGCCCATCAGACGCGGTCAACAGGTTTTTTCACTGGAACATTTGGCACGTTGGAGACGCTCATGCTTTATGGAATACTGATTTTGGGGATTATTTCGGCTGGATTGGAAGGGGTATTTGGTCTCAGACTCTATTCTCGACTCTTTGATGTTTTTGGTGGACTTATACTCGCCGCTGTCTGCACAGCATGGCTCTTAATGGTCTTTCCCTTTGAGTTTGCTTATTTTGCAGACGTGTTGCCAGGTTCCTTGAGCTTCTTAGTGCAGTGGATTTCCAACGACGTCGCTCGAGTACTGATGGTGCTGGGAATCATCGTGTATCTGGGTGCGGCAATTTATTGTACAATAGCTTACAGTTTCGTTGGCAAGAAACAGTCCAAGACCGAAAGAGTTTTTGATAAAATTCTGAAACAAATTTCTATTAGTCCTAAGAAATGAATTAGGAAGGAGACTCATGAAAGCGATTAAGTGGACAGAATACGGATCACCGGATGTTCTTCAGCTCACAGAGGTAGAAAAACCTGCACCCAAGGATAATGAAATATTGGTAAGAATATATGCGACACCAGCGACAGCAGCGGACTGCGCCATGCTGAAGGGTCCATACCTTGGCAGATTATTTGGCACTGGTCTCACGAGACCAAAAAACCCTATACCAGGGACTCTGCTAGCTGGAGAAATTGAAGTTGTTGGCAAAGATGTTAAGCGATTTAAGGAAGGCGATCAAGTTTTCGGGGCTAGCGACCTCGGTTTTGGTTGTTATGCTGAGTACATATGCCTGCCTGAAGATGATGCGCTGGCCAGCAAACCGGCCAATATGACCTTTGAGGAAGCTGCCGCTGTCGTTGACGGAGCGGTAACAGCATTGCCTTTCCTTAGAGAGGCGGGAAATATCCAGAGCGGACAGAAAGTTCTTATCAATGGCGCTTCTGGAAGTATAGGTACAGCTGCGGTACAGCTTGCGCGGCATTTTGGTGCGGAAGTTACCGGGGTGTGCAGTCCCGTGAATGTGCAAATGGTGAAATCTCTGGGGGCCGATAAGGTAATTGACTACACAAAAGAGGATTTTACCAAGATCGGCGAGACCTTTGACATCATTTTTGACACGGTAGGCAAGAGCTCATTTTCACAGTGTAAAGACTCGCTGACGCAAGAAGGTGTCTATCTTACAACTGTCTACGGGTTGCCAATTCTTCTTCAGATGCTGCGGACTTCTATGATAGGTGACAAAAAAGCAATTCTGATGCTCGCAGGTATGAGGTCATCAAACGATAAGATTGAAGATCTGAAATTCATCCGAGGGCTGATTGAGGCTGGGAAGCTTGAACCGGTCATTGATAGACGCTATCCGTTGGAACAGACTGCTGAGGCTCACTGGTATGTCGCAAAAGGACACAAGAAAGGAAATGTAATCTTGACTGTAGAGCATAAATAAAAGATTTAACAAAATCACATTTCGGGCACTCCGGGCGATCAACCTGGCGTTCGCCCTCTTTGGAGGTGAGTTGGGCGTTATAGGTTACATCGTAACGGAGGTAGAATCAGAAGGGAAATAAGGATGAGTAGATGCAGAAGAGGTTCTGACATAATCTTGCAGATTGTTCTGCTTTATTCACTTGCTCACGTTTTCATTTCACGGCCGCCTGCTAACATCGGTTTGCAACAGGTCGTCGGTTTGGTGCTGAGTTGTACCCTTTGAGGCTTTTATGCAAGAATACCAGCGAGATTGATATAGGCCTGTGATAATCATGCTCCTGGTGGAGATGGCGGTGGACTTCACAGGAGTGGATATGAAAAGCATCTTATTAAGCATTGCTCAACATTTATGGCCTGAATTTGAAACATTGCCCGAGCCGGATCGCCTCTCGGCACTGGGGGAACTGTTTGGCACGCTTTATGGCCTGCCATTGGTTGCGCTCGCGCTTGTCTGGCTAATTGTGGCAACGGACATAAGCTTGCTGCGTCAGCAGTGGCCGGTTCTGCTTCTAATTCTGGGACTAAGTGTGTTAGCCGGCAGGCTTTCCTTCTTTCAAATTACAGCGGGTCGTGACGGCAACTATAGCTACAACGGCAGCAGTCTGGAAATTGTTATCGTCATGTCGGCGATGCTGCTTTTCGGCCCGACGGCCGTATGGGTGCCGTTTTGGGGTAGGTTGATTGATTATGCGCTTGATCGACCGCGGTCACCGTCGCGATACCAACAATGGAACAGGAATCGCAATCTGGTTTTTAATGTGGGAGCGGGTATCGTGGGTCTGCTCTTGGTTCTGTTGTTATATCAAGGGTTGGGAGGTCAATTCCCTCTGTCGCAATTGACGGTGGCAGCGGCCGGACCCGCTTTTGTGGCGGTTCTTGTTTGGCTTCCCTGGGAAGGTCTCTTTTTGCTCTCTTTTGGGGTTCTTCTCTCCCATTTTCAGCTTGCGTCACGAATGCAACAGGAACAACGGACTGGTTTTGGCAAGCGCATGTTCAACTTCTTTCTTGTGGCTCATTCACCCGCCTTCTTTGGTATTCTCGCTGCTGTCATCTATTTTCAACTAGGATTGTTTGCCTATCTCTTCTTTATAGGTGGCGTCCTCTTGGCCAGCCTCTTGGCCCGCCGCTTGAGCCAACAGGCGATGATAAGCCAACAACGGTCGCGCGAGGTGGCCCAGTTAGAGCAGTTAGGACGCGCTATCCTCGCCGCCCCTGTCGATGCGTCGACCTTACCCCAGGTTTTGGCAGCTCATGTCCCCCAAATGTTTGGCTACCATCAGGTGCAGATAAAACTCCTTTCCGGCTCGACTTTGCTTCAACTGCCAGAAGATAGGCCGCCTATGTTGCAAGAGATTTGGGATTGGTTACAGTCGAATCCTACGCCCCATTACTTTACATCAGGGCAAACACCTCCCTGGTCGAAGGAAGTAGTTACATTTCCGCTTTATCTAAATCCAATCCTATCTACTGAGCAGGCAGAATTATTGGGCGGCATTTGCCTTACCTTGGATCGACTCTATTCTGAGGAAGCGGTGCTGGATCTGGGTCCTGCTTTGCAAGTTCTGGCTGCGCAGATCGCCACGGCTTTGCACCAGGCTGAGGTACAGGCCCAAACCTTAGCTCATCAAAAAACGGTTCAGGAATTAGATTTCGCCTGGCAAATCCAGGCCAGCTTTTTGCCTGAAACCTTGCCTCAGATTGACGGGTGGCAGCTGGCCGCTACTCTGAAACCGTGCAAAGAGACATCCGGTGATTTCTACGATGTGATATCGCTGCCCAATGGCCGACTGGGTATTCTTATTGCCGACGTCGCCGATAAAGGGATGGGCGCAGCCCTGTTTATGGCCTTAAGCCGCACGCTCATTCGAACTTACGCCTTTGAATATCAAACCCGGCCGGAGCTGGTTCTGCGCTCAACCAATCAACGGATCTTAACCGATACACGCAATGATATGTTCGTCACCGTTTTCTATGGCGTCCTTGACCCCGACACAGGACAGTTGACCTATGCGAACGCCGGCCACAATCCCCCCTACCTTTTTAAGGCCCCATCCTCAGACAGTTCCCCGGAAATAGTCAAACCGCAGGGATTGCGCAACACGGGAATGCCGTTAGGAATACTTGAAGAAGCATTCTGGGAAGCAAAATCAGTTGCTCTGGATCACGGCGACACCTTGATCATGTATACTGACGGAGTCACCGAAGCCCAGAACCTGCAGGATGATTTCTTCGGCGATCGTCGCCTCTTAGCAGCGGCGCAGGATAACTTAAGCGCTTCTGCATTGGTCATTCAAGATACTGTATTGGCTGCTGTGGACGACTTTTCTGATGTACAGGCTCCATGTGATGATGAATCGCTCGTTATTGTCAAACGCCAATAGATCAATAGAACACTTTGTTCACTGAGATTCCGCTGATCTCTGCAAGTAGAGCTAAGAAATGATGGCGAAGGATGAGGTAAGGTTCACATGGGTAGATAACAGTCAAAAAAATCATAGTAGAGGACATAAACTGTCCAAGCAACCCGACCCTTTTCCATTATAATTTTCCTATGCACGACTTCCTTCTGCGCACAAAGCTATATGTCCCGCCGCTTCGGCAGAACCTCGTTACTCGACCACGCTTGATCGAACGGCTAAATCGGGGCCTACGACTCGCTTACAAATTGACCCTCATCTCTGCCCCAGCCGGCTTTGGGAAAACCACACTGGCCGGCGAATGGATCGCCGGTTGCGAGCGACCGGCTGCCTGGCTGTCGCTGGACGAAGTTGATAATGACCCCGCGCGATTTCTGGCTTACTTCGTCGCTGCTTTGCAGACGATTGCGCCGAATATCGGAGATGGCTTGTTGGCTGTGCTCCAATCCCCTCAGCCGCCGCCAACCGAATCGATTCTGACGACTCTGCTCAATGAAATCAGTAAGAGCCCTCACAATTTTGTACTCGTGCTAGACGACTATCATGTTATCGATGCCAAATCAATTGACAATGCTCTCACCTTCCTTCTTGAGCACCTGCCTACACAAATGCACCTGGTCATTGCCACCCGAGAGGATCCAAATCTGCCGCTGGCCCGTCTTCGCGCCAGTAGCCAATTGACCGAACTGCGTGTCGCTGACCTGCGTTTTACCTCCTCCGAGGCCGCCGAATTTCTTAACCAGGTGATGGAACTAAACCTTTCAGCTGAGGAAATCACGACGCTGGAGGCCCGTACCGAAGGCTGGATTGCCGGGCTCCAGCTAGCTGCCATTTCTATGCAAGGGCGGGAGGACGTTCCCGGGTTCATAAGGGCTTTCGCTGGAGACAACCGTTACATCGTGGATTATCTGGTCGAGGAGGTTCTGCAGCGCCAGCCCGAACATGTCCGCAACTTCTTACTGGGCACCTCTATTCTCGACAGGTTAAGCGGTTCTCTGTGTAATGCAGTCACCGGGCAGGATGATGGCAAAGGGATGCTGGAGGCTTTGGAGCGAGAAAACCTGTTCGTCGTTCCACTCGATGACAAGCGTCACTGGTATCGCTATCACCACCTCTTCGCAGATGTTCTCCGTACGCATTCGATTGAGGAGCAGCCCGATCGAGTTCCTTTCCTACACCGGCGGGCGAGCGATTGGTATGCGCAGAACGGTTTGACTCCTGATGCGATCCACCACGCGCTGGCTGCGGAGGATTTCGAACGAGCGGCAGGCTTGATCGAGCTGGCGTGGCCAGCAATGGACGGCAGTTTCCAGTCTGCCACCTGGCTTAGTTGGGTGCAGGCGCTGCCAGATGAGCTGATCCGCGCCATGCCTGTGCTAAATGTTGGCTATGCCTGGGCATTGCTGAATATCGGCGAGTTGGAGGCCGGCGGGGCTCGCCTGCAAGACGCCGAACGATGGCTAGGTATTCAAGAAGACAAGGATGAGCGATTGGAAGACTTACCGGCCGAGATGGTCGTCGTGGACGAAGATCAGTTTCGGTCTCTGCCAGCCTCAATAGCCTCCGCCCGCACATACTATGCCCAGACTCTCGGCGACGTACCCGGCAGTGTGAAGTATGCACGGCGAACACTCGATCTGTTGCCTGATGATGACTATTTCGCGCGCGGAAGGATAGCTGTTCTCCTGGGGCTTACACAGTGGGCGAGCGGAGACTTGAAGGCAGCCCACCAGTCATTTGCAGGTGCCATGGCCAGTTTTCAGCTGGCTGGCAACATTCTTTACGCAATCAGCTTCACATTTATCCTGGCTGATCTCAGGATAGCTCAAGGTCATCTCCAAGAGGCAGTCACTACGTATAAGCGCTCATTGCAGCTGGCGACCGAGCTGGGCGAGCCTGAACTGGAGGGAACGGCGGATCTTTATCTGGGGTTGAGTGAGCTGTACCGAGAGCAGGGGGATCAGGAAACTGCCAGACAGTACATGCTGCGCAGCGAGGAGCTGGGCGAGCAAGCCGAGGTATACAAGTATCGCTTGTGCCGTGCACAGGCTCGAATAAAAGAGGTCCAAGGAGACCTGGATGGCGCTCTCGACCTGCTAGACGAGGCAGAACGGTGGCTGTTTTACAGGACCCCTATCCCCGACGTGCGTCCCATTGCGGCGTTGAAGACGCGAGTGTGGGTTAGGCAGGGCAGGTTGACCGAGGCACTGGCATGGGCAAGTCAGCGGGGCTTGTCGTTTAATGACGATCTCAGCTACTTGCGCGAGTTCGAGCACGTTACGCTGGCCAGGGTGCTCGTTGCCCAGTATGAGAGCGACCAAGTAGAAAGCTCCATTCACGAGGCAATGGAATTACTAGAGCGCCTCTTAAAAGCGGCCGAAGAAGGGGGGAGGACGGGAAGCGTTATTGAAATCCTAATACTGCAAGCGCTTGTTCACCAGCTGCAAAGCAAGATCCCCTTTGCTCTCGAATCTCTGAAACGTGCCTTAATGCTGGCTGAGCCGGAGAGCTATGTCCGAACCTTTGTGGACGAAGGCCCACCGATGGCAGCACTGCTGCGCGAGGCCGCGAAGCAGGGTATCGCCCCGAACTATGTCAATCTATTACAGACAGCTTCTGGAAAGACTGATGGTAGAAGACCCATCAATCAGCCTTTTATCGAGCCACTGAGCGAACGTGAACTTGAAGTGCTCAGACTGCTCGGAACGGAATTGAGCGGCCCGGAAATTGCTCGCGAACTCATAGTGTCCCCTAACACCATGCGCACCCACACCAGAAACATTTACAGCAAGCTTGGGGTCCACAACCGTCGGGCGGCCGTCCGCCGCGCTGAAGAACTCGATCTGTTATAACGAACACATATGCAGGTGCCCCGGCCCCGGCAGGATCATCGAACCTCTTGCTGGGACTTTCTCTCCCCCTCATAGCATTCCGCCTGACAAATCACCAAATCAATCACCAAATTTGGTGATGACACCTCACCCTAAATTCCTGTACCTTGTGGTCATAGAAAAGAACAAATGCAACTACGTGAAGATTCATCCACATGAGGAAAATGCACGAGGCGCAGAATGAGTGAAACAGACGCATCAACTGAGGATCATCACGAGCCTGGACTTTACGAAATTCACCTCAAGGGTCATCTTGCTGATAGATGGGCCTACTGGTTTGATGGCTTGACCATCACCTTAGAGGACAACGGCGATACGCTACTATCCGGACCGGTGGTCGATCAGGCCGCTTTGCATGGATTGTTGAAAAAAGTACGTGATTTAGGAATGCCATTGATCTCGGTCATTAGCGTTGAGTCCGAACAGGTAGATGTGTCAGATGTCAAACAGTGAATTCAGGCAAGATAGCGATATCTAGAAAGGAGGTTTGCCTACGGTGTAGTTCAAGCTTATTTCAGCCCTCAGGAACACGATGGGCGACCACAGTAATATTCAAGTTCAATTCACTCTAGTTTCGGCTAAATAGAAGGTGGCGATGGCGATAACATAAACCATAATTGTAGGAAAGCTCAAAATCTTACAAAGAGGTTCAAATGTCAATCGCCATCAC
>JAACFF010000013.1 GCA_009937635.1 Chloroflexota bacterium | reverse complement strand
CCCAAGCGAGGACGAAGAGGATGACACCCAGCATACCGGACAGACCACCCCATCGCAGAACGCTTTTCTCCTGCTCCACCATCTGTAAATTAATCATCTTTAACCTCCTCTTTTTCCGGACCAATTTCTCTAGAAAGATGCAATTAACCTACTTATAGTATCATGCTCAATTTTTACTTATCTAGTGACAAAGGTCATGTCCTTCTGATGAATATGTAACCATTCCATTGTCAAGATTGGACTGAGACCTGAACTATCATCCCCACGTGCACTATTTGGTGCCCGCCGGCGGCCTGTCTCAAGATGGCCAGAGCTGGCTCCCGATCAAGAAAGATTTCCTGGTGTCTGTCAAATCGCTCTCGATCTTGTTTCGAGCCAAGTTTCGTGATGCTCTGATAAAGACAGACTTGTTTGCCCTGGTGCCTGGCGAAACCTGGACTTAGGACTGGGTTGTTCATTGCCAGCCCGTGGGCAATGGGATGGCAGCTTTGAAGTATCTGGCTCCCTACATCTTTCGGGTGGCTATCAGTAACAGTCGCATCTTGAAGCTGGAGGATGGTCAGGTCACTTTTCGCTACACGGCCTCCGACACAGGAAAGACCCGGTATTGCACTGTGGCCGCCGAGGAGTTCATCCGTCGTTTTCTGCAACATGTCCTGCCCAAAGGTTTCATCAAATTCACTCGCGGCAAACGCACCGTTGGTTTTGCCCTGCCTGCTACTGGCTAAATGTACTGTCGAAGCGTGTTTGGACCTTGCTTAGCACGCGGAACGACAGGATTATTGGTTAATTTGAGTGCTATGCAAGGACCCGACCAAACGGCACACGACATATTTGGGAATAAATTTATTGACATGAATGCCACGCCCCCTGTGAAATAATTCCCAATGTTGACGCATTATATTTAATATGTCATTATTGTGGTATCTATATGAGTTGTCTGCGAGTTTATGATTGCGGATGTCTAAATTGAAGGGAAAATATCTATTTAACCACAATCCCGATACGCTCAGCTAGGCATCGCTTAATAAAACCCTTTTTGCAGTTTAGGGACAACTATGGCTGGTTTCCCTGAACTGCACCCAAGTCAGATTAGGAGAGTAATCTAATGTCAGAAGAAATCAAGGCCATTCATATGCGCCAGCATGAAGATATATGGGACAAACACAATCCTGATGCAGTTGACGAATATTACGCCTCTGACTTCATATTCCACGGCGGTCCGCCCGGCGTTCCGGCGAACCGCGAAGGTTTGAAAGGTCTCGTGGCAATGTATTTTGGCGCCTTCCCCGATCTCAAAGTGACAAACGAAATGGTACTTGCTGACGGGGATAATGTCATTACTCGCTGGAATGCAAGAGGAACGCACGGCGGCCCACTCGGAGACATACCAGCCACGGGTAATAAGATAGCAACGCATGGGATTTCTATTACCCAATATGCAAATGGCAAAATCATCGGAAGTTGGACTGAATCCGATCAGATGGATCTAATGCAACAACTCGGCGTCATCCCCGCGCCAGGAGAATAATGCCGAGCCCATGACACCAGCATGGTTCCTATCGATCCCATACGCTGGCTTTACCGCTGGGAGCGTGAGTTTCTAGAAGAGTTCGTGCCGTTCGGGGGAGCGAAAGAGCCGCAAGAGATAGCCGTCATTCAAGACAATTGCCTGCCATTTTTCAAAGTTGTCTTCGATTCACCGTCACAGAATGCCGTCGACGACCCATATACTAGTCAAACTTACCTTCCCATTCTGAGAAAAATTGGTCAAGAAAATCCACTATGATTTGGTGTCGACTCTCCCCCACTCTTTTTCCAGTTTTAGTATTCATATTGTCTTTGAGTTTGAGAAGTTTTTCATAGAAATGTGCAATAGTAGAGGTTTTGTGATTGGGATCCTCAACAAAATCATTCGTGAAATCCAGGTTTTCTCCAGGGTAATACATAGTCGACCCATGGGCCCCTCCAAAAGCAAATGTACGGGCGATGCCAATAGCACCGATGGCGTCTAGATTATCAGCATCTTGGACGATTTGTAGTTCAATTGATTTCTGAGAAGAATTATCAGTCCAATCATATATGTCGTGACGTTTGACTACTTCTAAAATGGGTTCGATTTTATCAGGTTTAACTTGTGATTTAGTTAAAACTTGGCGAATGATTTGGAGAGCTTCAGGACCAAAATGGGATTTACCAGTTTTCTTCTCCCAAGGCCTGCAAATATCATGGACTAAAGCTGCTGCTCCGATAACGTATTCATCTCCTCCTTCATGAGACTGAATATATATAGCACTTTTGAAAACTCGATCGGCATGATAAATGTCATGCCCAGATGATTCTTTTTGTAAATACTGTTCGACTTGTTGGTGAAGTTTATTGAACTTTTGATGCACAACTATTTGTCTATTCGATAATGAAATTGAATCACCCTCAATAACCCGAAACTTTGTCTGCTATAATAGCAGTTTCATTGACGCCTGTCAGCAAATGCCGGCCCATGCCACAGGCAAAATAGTGGCTCTCTTGTTGTTTCATATTTGGCATCGTCCTGGGCCAACAACAAACAGCCAACGCCGGGCGTTTTGGCGTTGGCTGTCGGCGCTGATCTTTAAAATTGGATACTACGTTATAAGAATATTCTTCAAGTTAGCGTCGATTTATGCCTCAGCTGGTTCTGCTTCCTCTTCAACTGCTGCCGGCTCTTCTTCTGCCTCCGCCGCTACGGCCTCAGCCTGTTCTTCTTGATGCTTCAACAACGATTGTACGTCAGCTTGCATCTTATCCAGGCGATCGTGCGTTTTCTCCGTGGCGCGATGGTAGCCTTCTTGCATTCTTTGGCGTTCTAAAGCTGCTTCCTCACTTATCTGTGAGCGTAGTTCGGTACCCGATTTGGGGGCGAATAGGAGGGCGACGACCATGCCCACGGCCGTGCCGAGAATAAAAGCGAACACTGTTTTCATGAAATTACCTCCAGCCTGATCGCGGCAGCCGAGCACTGCCGCGTGCTTCATATAACAAACCTGCTCCCTGTTATTCTATCATTTACAGGGAGCAGGTTCAATCTTAACGGTTGATTCTGAGCTTTGACGGTTAGGGGAACCTTAACTCATTTTGAAGTCACTATCATAAACCCAGTCGCTGACTGGATTTTACTGTTATCCTCTCCAGAATTAATCTATACTAGGCCGAGCAGGCCAAGCAGCCAATTTAGAAGCCAGGCGACCACGGCGATGGCGATGGCGGCAACGATTGCGCCGACAAAGCCGTTGACTTCGAGACCAGAGACAAACCTATCGGCTATGAGAAGGACAACGGCAGCGACAATGAGCAAAACAATCGCTCCCAATAACCCTCCTCCAAGCGAGATACCAAGCAGCCCCAGAAGCCAGCTAACAACAGCAGCGACGATGGCAATTACCAGCGCGGCAATGATCGCCCCTCCGAAGCCGCTAACAGTCATTCCAAGACCCAATTTACCAACAATCCAAATCACGATCGCCGAAACGATAAGCGCAATCAAAAATCCCCATACAACACCCATAACATGAACCTCCTTAGGTCGTTAATCTTAACATTGGAGCCAAGTCCCCTTGGTTACCTTTATCAACCAACTTACTTAGGACTGATTATCGCCAGTCCTACCAATCAGGCAAGTATCAGGTGCATCCCGTGCAACGCAAAACCCACCTCGTATGATAAAACACCGTTTTCGTTATAAGGTTGCATGCCAATTCTATTCTGCATACTTTTCTGGCTATGGCACTATACGAAAGAGGCGGTAGCGGTCAGCAGCTGCCTCAAGCTGAAAATCTGGCTGCCCGGGGAGCGATTTCTTCGCCCGTCACTTCCGTGAGCCGCCCGTACAGATTAGGCTTTCTGCCCCTGCTCCACCTGCGTCCCGTGCTGCTTTGCAGCAAGCTCATGTCCAGTTCGGCCGTGACCATATCGTCTTGTGCTTTCCAGGTTTCAATCAGAATACGGCCGTAACAGTCGATGATCATCGCATTTCCCGTACGCACCTCGTCGTCGTCAATGCCCACGCCATTGCTGAAGACGAGAAACAGGCCGTTGTCATGCGCTCTGGACGGCAGCCAGCGCATGAGCCATTCTCGTCCCTTGGGCCCTCTGAACTCAGCCTCTATGGCCAGAGGATCGCGCTGCCGCTTGCGCCACAAATCAAGGTCGATAGCGCTCATGGCGTGCGGGCTGCGTGAGCGACAGCCGCCAGTCTGGTGCGGAGCCAGGAGAATATCGGCGCCCATCAGCGCCGTGACGCGCACATTCTCGATGATGTTGTTGTCGTAGCAGATGAGTATGCCCACTTTGTAACCAAGCGAGGTATCAAACACGGTATAGCTGTCGCCGCTTGACATATGTTCGTTGATGAAACAGTGGATCTTGCGATGGGAATGTACAGTACCGTCACAGTCACAGAGGATATAGGTGTTGAACAAACGGCCGTCTTCCGTTTTCTCAATCAGGCCCGCGCCAACCAACATCTTGTGCCTTTGTGCGAGCTGGCTCAGGTATTGCGTGGTTGGCCCGTGAGGGACCATCTCGGCCAGCGCCTCTATTTCTTCTCTGGGCAACTTCCTGACGTGCCAATAGCCGGTGACGCACATCTCCGGGAAGGCGATTAACTGCACCTGCTGTGCCGCGGCCTTTTGACAAAAGTGATTGATTCTGGCCAGGTTGTAGGCGACGTCGCCTGCCCTATGATTAAATTGAACGGCCGAAACTTTGATCATCGTTCACGCTCCAGCAGGATTGATCGATTTTGTCGACTGTGACATTTAAATCTCCCTTTAGCTTCTAAAAAGTTGTCAATTATCTGGCAGCAATTACTGCTGACTTTGCAAATTAATTCTACTACACCACTTCAAAACTAAGCCGCACTGTCATGTTGCGCAACGTAGCTACGAAGCTGATCGAGAAGTTCATCTTGTGTATAGGCGCCCTTGTCAATGATCATTTCGACGCCGCCAACCAGGCGCTCGCGATCTTCATCGGTCAAGTCTTTGGATGTAACCACGACGATGGGAATATCCCAGTACTGCTCTTGCTTGCGCAGTTGCAAGACGAATTCAAAACCATCCATCACGGGCATCATCAAGTCCAGCAAGATCAGATCGGGCTTATGTTCGTGGACTCGCTGTAAAGCAAGGGCACCATTTTCCGCTTCGGCCACATTCCAGCCCGCTTCTTCAAGGGCTCTGCGCATGAGAGAGCGAACCGGCTCGTGATCCTCTACGACAAGGGCCCGACCACCACCTTGTGACCCGGCATACTGCTGAACCAGTTGCAAAAGCTGCTCCCGGTCTACCGGCTTTGTCAGCGATTGCAAAGCGCCGAGCGTGTAGCCCATTTCTTTGTCGCCGACGATAGATATCATGACCACCGGGATATGTTCAAGCGCGGGATCAGCCTTAAATTGACGCAATGTTGTCCAACCATCCATACCCGGCATCATAATATCAAGCGTGACCAGGGATGGCTGTAATTGGCGCGCCAGTTCCAGACCTTCTTCTCCACTGGCAGCCAACGCCACGCTGTAACCATCAGCCTGCAATGTGCGCTGTATTAACTCGCGAGCTTGCGGATCATCGTCGATGATCAGGATGGGGTGCTCACCAAGCGGGATATGGGGGATAGGTGTCGCCTGCGCGGCAAGGGCAGACGGATCTTGCGTGACCATTTCCGCCTTGACTTCAGCCGGTATCTCAATGGTGAAGGTCGAACCTTTTCCCACTTCGCTGCTCAAGAGAATATCGCCGCCCATCATGCGACAGAAACGGCGGCTGATGGCCAGGCCCAAACCTGTACCACCGAAGTTACGAGTCGTCGATTCGTCAGCCTGCGAGAATTCCTCAAAGATATGTTCCAGCTTGTCTTCCGGTATGCCGATACCCGTATCGGCAACGGCGAGACTGATCCACTCCCCATCCTGATACATTTTTCGCCTGGCAGTTAACGTGACAGCGCCATTCTCGGTAAATTTGGAAGCATTGGACAGCAAGTTTACCAGCGCCTGGCGCAGTTTCGTCATGTCAGCACGGACATTTCCCAGATCCTCGGCGAAGTCAATCACAAAATCGTTGTGATTTTTGGTCACAACCGGTGTCACCGTGGTTACGGTTTCATCAAGCATCTGCCTCAGGTCAAAACGTTCCAGGTAAAGGTCCATGCGCCCTGCTTCAATCTTGGATAGGTCCAGGACACTGTTAATCAGTGAAAGTAAATGCCGGCCTGCGGTATTGATCTTTTCCAAATCGGGCACAAATTCGTCGTACCCTTCATCTTCCGCGTCCTCAGCCAACATCTCACTGTAGCCAATGATGGCGTTCATGGGCGTACGCAGCTCGTGGCTCATATTGGCGAGGAACGTGCTCTTGGCGCGGTTAGCCGCCTCAGCATCGTGCATAGCCAGTTGAAGTTTACTCTCCATCTCCTTGCGATCGGTGATGTCGGTGATGGAAACGAATACCTTTTGCCAACTGTCTTCATATCCTGGCGCAACTGAGAAGACGACGATGCAATCGATCAGCGCGCCATTCAAGTTACGATTGACGATCTCCCCCTGGTAGTAAGTCTGGCCATTGGAAAGCGCTATCAGTTCATGTTTGAATGCATCAGTTGATTGATCGGTGAAGATGGTATCAAGTTTGCCCAGGAGTTCTTGCTTGCTTGTCGCGCCATAAAGATCTAGGGTCGCTTGATTGACATTCTCAACCAATATGAGCGAGGAAGCCTGGCTCACGACCTCCGGATGCTGGTCAAAGTAACTTGCAAAATCATCGATCCCTGCGGCACGCAATTCGTCAATGAGCTGCTTGATCGCCGAGAAATCTTCCTCCCACAAGGATATAGGGGAATCCTCAAAGAGACTGCGGAAACGGGACTCGCTTGCACGCATCTCTTGTTCCAACTCTATACGCTCAGAGATATCTTCAAGGGTAGCAATGACTTCCGTCGGGATGTGATCAGGGTTGACAGGATTATAGATGATTCTGAGATAACGGGTCTTGCCGCCGGTCGCCGAAGTATAGGCGCCTTCGAAAGCATATTGCTCACCGTTTATCGCTTTCCCTAACCCTTCTCGTACCGCCGGGTCGGTCGCTTCTTGCAAAGTGTGAAAGCCGATCAATTGTTCTCTTTTGGAGCCCATCAACTCAACGAAATGCTCATTGCAGTCGACGATGAATCCCTCATCGTTGAACAAGATCAAGCCGAGAGGTGAGTTTTGGAAAATGGTCCGGTGTTTGGCTTCGCTTTCCGTCAGCTTCCTTTCCGCCTCTCTACGTTCCGTGATATCGCGGAAAAAAGTGGTAAAAATAACTTGCCCATCGATTTCAAGTTTGGAAATGCCGGCTTCGGCAGGAAAGATCGTGCCATCTTTGCGGCGCCCTGCAATCTCACGCCGGCTGTCCATTATGCGGGTATTGGCTGATTCATTCAGGAATTTATTGACTTCATGCGGGTGAACAGCATGGGATTTTTCCGGCATCAGCATGGCTAGAGGCTGCCCCAATACTTCAGCGGCTGTGTAGCCAAAAACCCTCTCGGCCTGGGAGTTGAACATGACTATGTTCTGCTCACCATTGATGCTGATGATCGCATCCGGTGCAATCTCGACAATGGAGCGAATGCGTTCTTCTCGATACCGGATAGCCTGTTCTGCATTCTTGCGCTCAGTGATATCGCGAATATTGGCAGAAAAGAAATCCTTGCCTGCAAGTTGCCAATGAGAAAGGGATAACTCAACTGGAAATTCCTGCCCATCCTTGCGTTGGCCAGTTATTTCATGGATTTCCCCAGGTTTATTGAGACGATGCGCGCCGGTAGCCCGTGCAAATGCCTTGTCGTGCCTGGCTCTGTGAGCGCCGGGTATGATCAGATCCATCGGATTGCCAATCATATCTTCCCTGGCATATCCGAAAAGCTGTTCGGCTTTGTCATTCCAAACCAGCACTTGTCCATCATCATCGATCACAATGATGGCGTCGCTGGACAGTTCGATTATGGAACTGGTTTGACGTTCCGAGGCCTCTAGTTCGGCCGTTCGTTCGCCCACCAGGTTTTCCAGATTCTGGTTGATATCTGCCAGATCGTCGATGAGGTCCTTATTAGAGAGGCGCATCGACTCCAGCGCCTGGGCCAGATCATTGATTTCGTCTTTGGTGTTGACACTGATCTTGGTATCTAGATTTCCGGCTGAGATTTCACCGGCCTGTGATTGAAGGTGCTCTATCGGCCTGGTAATTGTTCTTGAAAAGATGATTGCGGCGATGATGATGAAGGCGATGATGCCAAGGGAGCCAATAGCAAGACGTCGACCAAGGGAACGGATGGAGGAGAAGGCTTCGGCTTCGTCGATCTCGCTCATGATCGCCCAATCCAAATCCTTTATGTCCAGCGGGGCATAGGAAGATAATACAGGTACACCCCGATAATCGGGGAAGATGGCGGTGCCCGTTTCCCCGTTTAGGGCCGCCTCCGTGCCCGCAGTATCCACTTCTTGCAAACCAATTGTACTGTCGAGATTGCGAATTCTGGCCCGAGTCGTCAGCGGGACGCCGATCTCTTCTAGTGTATTGAAATAATTCTCACTGTCCTCGATTAGGAACCTTGACTGATTGCGAATCAGATTATCATCACCCACTAAGTAGGTTTCTCCAGATTCTCCCAGGCCGACCCCGGACCAATCCTGTTTGTTGGTCATGACATCGTTAATCCTATCGATGGGCATTTGGAAAATCAGCACACCAGCTCTCTCGTCCCCATCATAAATTGGAGAAGCAGTGAAGGCCGCCGGTGCGTTGTAGGAGGGATCGTAGGGCTCGAAGTCGACCAAGGAAACGAACTCCCCGTCGTCTGCTTCCAAAGCGGATCTGAAGACCTCGGCAAAGTTACTGTCCCGATAGGGACCATCGAGGAGAGAGGTCCCGTAGTCAACCTCCTTGAATACGGAGTAGACGATGTTACCGTCATTGGCTACCAGAAAGATGTCATAATAACCAAACCGCTCCAGGTAATCGCGGATGATGGGATGGTAGATTTCATGGGCCGCGCTGTACGTGCTGCCGTCATCTGCGCTATTTAGAAGATGTTTGGAGCCAGTATCATGGGGATTATCAATGATGTATTGATTTTGCAGGATTCTGGCTTCAATATTTTGCGGATAGTAGTCGGATAACAGGGGCTCTCTGAGCAGGTTAGGAATTAATCTGCGGAAGAACTCCTCTTGATAGTAGTTTTCAAGATCAATGTTTAGCTGTTCCATGTCCGCATCATCGAAGGCGAGTTCAGCGGGGATATCATGATAGGCGCCGTCCAGCTCCCTCATGGCGTCAATGATCATGCGATCCGCGGAAAGGGTGAGAACTTGATCTTCTATCAGCTGGAAATAATCTTCAATCTGGCTGGCCTTCATCTCGCGCACGGCCGTTAACTTGTTGAAGGATTCTTGCTCCAGCGTTGAACGGCCGATACCAAAAGCAACTAAGGCAATCGTGCCCACAGCAATGATGGCGACGATCGCGAAAGCCAGGAGAATTTTGGTTCTTATTTTGAGATGTTTAAACATGATAACAGCTCAAGGTTCTAAGCGCTCAATCGACTACTGCGTTGCCAGCCGGGCGGCTTCCAGCCACAAATCAACCTGTTCACGGTTGGCGTCTATCCACGCTTCCGCGTGCAAGCGGATATCTTCTTCGCTGTTCTCGCCGGCAGACATGCGTATGTTTTGATTTGCTATGTCTGCCAGAGGAATCTTCACCAATTCAAACAGAGTGGCGGCAGACGGGTTCTCAGCCAGGAACTGGGAGTTGGCGACAACGCGAATGTCGCTGGGCTCAAATCCCATATTGCAGGGATCTTCCAGGCAGCCAGGGATGCTGGCAACTTCCGTATCGCGATCAGCTGGAGAAGAGGATGGTACGCCCAACCACATGACGTCTTCGCCGGGAGCCATGGCGGAAACAGTCCAGTTCGGCGTCCAGGTATAGAAGAGTACCGGCTGGCCTTGTTGGTAGCGGGCTAAGGTGTCCTGCATCAATTGCGAATAATCACCCTGCACATGCGTGACCGTGTCACGTAATTCGAGGGCATCTAGCTGAGTATCGATGACCTGTTCACAGCCCCAACCCACATTGCAACCGATCAAATCAGCTTTGCCATCGCCATCATCATCAAAAACGGCGGCGAATTCCGGATCTTGCAGGTCAGCCAGGTTGGTAATGCCCAATTTGTCGGCCGTTGCCTTGTCAACCATATACCCTTGTAAGGCACCTTTTGCCACTTGAAAACCAACCGGTTGGATTTTCCCGGCGACATCCTCGAATTCAAGATAGCGGTCATGCAATGGAAACCAACCATTGGCCCAGAAATCGAGATCTCGTTGGGCGCTAAAGAAATAAAAGGCTATTGTATCAACCGTCTCCGGCGCTTTCACCTCATAGCCAAGTTCCTCCAGCAATGCCTTAAAAATCTGTGCTTGAAATAGACCGGTGTCCCACGTTGCTTGTCCCATACGAACCGTTGTGCCCTGGCCGGGCAAGCTACCAACGCGTCCTGGCAAATTGTTGCAGGCGACGGCAAACACCATGAATGCCATTATAAAAACAATAGATCTACCAAGGGGGTTTCTTGTCATATTAATCCACCCCATACCTTGATACCAGATCACGAACTTGTTGTAACATGTCGCCCTGGGTGAAGGCGCCCTTAGCGATGATATGTTCAACTCCTCCAGCGAGCTGCCGGCGGTCTTCTTCGGTCAGATCTTTTGCCGTGACGACGATAATGGGAATCGAACGATTCTCTTCTTCTTCGCGCAACTTCTGCACAAATTCAAATCCGTCCATAACGGGCATCATCAGGTCAAGCAGGATCAGGTCTGGCTTCTGCTCGTGCACGCATTGCAGGGCTACAGCGCCATTTTCCGCCTCGAACACGGCCCATTGTACTTCTTCGAGGGTGCGCCTTAGTAGAGTGCGGACATCGTCGTCGTCCTCGACAATCAGGACGTGCCCGCCCCCTTTGTCCGTAAACTTTTGCACAACTTCCAGCAGTTTCTTGCGGTCCACCGGTTTTGTCAGAGATTCAACCGCGCCCAGTGAATATCCCAAATCCCTGTCGCCGATGATGGAGACCATGATCACGGGGATATGATGCAGCTCGGGATCGGCTTTGAGGGTTCGTAACACGGCCCAGCCATCCAAGCCGGGCATCATGATGTCCAGGGTGATGAGCATCGGCTGCAAGCGCCGGGCTAATTCCAGCCCTTCCGCTCCACTGCCGGCTGTTACGACAAAGTGGCCGTCAAGCTCAAGCGAGCGCAGCAACAATTCCCTCGCATTAGGATCGTCGTCAATGACCAATATGGATCGCTCACCGGCCAATTTCTCCAATGTACCTTGGTCATCAGCCGGGAGTTCCGTGCCGGCCGAGGAGGAAACTGACACCTCAGCCGGCAGTTCAGCGGTGAAGGTGGAACCTTTACCAGGTTCGCTAGTCACCGAAAGATCACCTCCCATCATAAGGCAAAAACGCCTGCTAATAGGCAAACCAAGCCCCGTACCCCCATATTCACGCGTGGTTGAATCATCTGCCTGGGTGAATTCTTCAAATACGCTGTCAAGCTTATCTTCTGAGATACCGATTCCTGTATCGGAAACAGTTAACACGATCCAATCCTCATCATCGCGCGCCTCTCGCCGGGCTGAAAGGGTGACAATCCCATCTTCACTAAACTTAGCCGCATTTGACAAGAGATTTAGCAATGTTTGTCGTACCTTGGTCAAATCGGCGCGCATATCGCCCAAATCAGCGGCGAAGTCGGCCACAAACTGGTTGTTTTTCGTGGCCACGAGCGGTGAGGCGGTAGCCATCACCTCATCCAAAACTTGTCTCAAATCAAAGCGTTCCAGGTAGAGGTCCATGCGCCCTGCTTCGATTTTGGACAGGTCCAGGACGTCATTGATGAGGCCCAACAGGTGGCGACCGGCGCTGTTGATCTTCTCTAGGTCCGGGATCAATTCGTCGTAGCCTTCATCCTCGGCATCCTCGGCCAGCATCTCACTGTAGCCAATGATGGCGTTCATAGGTGTTCGCAGCTCATGGCTCATATTGGCCAGGAAGGCGCTCTTGGCCCGGTTTGCCGCTTCGGCTGCTTCGGCTGCTTCTAGCAGCGTTTCCGCCGTCTGGCGCCGTTCGAAGACGAGACTCAGTTGCTCTGCGACGTGGTTCATCACTCTAATTAGATTTTCGTCCGGCTGCACAACCTGGTCAGAGAAGAATTCAAGAACAGCCACGACGGCACCGGAGACTATCACAGGAACAGCAAACGCTCCTTTCACCACCAGGTTTTCGGTCAGGTTGCGGCGGGGAAAGTTAAGATCCTCCTGCACGTTTTCTATCCAGGCCACCTTTCCAGACTCCAGGACGCGTCCTGGGAGGCCAATTCCAAAGGCAAAAGTCGTTTGTTCGGTAACCCTTCGAAATTCTGAGAAAACCTCGGGATCGGAGAGGTACCAGATTTCTGTGGGGAATAAAATGTCAACCTGATCATCATCACCCGCAGTATAGACATGGCCAACCGGCCAACCGGTAAGCTCACATATCTCATTGAGCACATTCTGCAATGCCACGTTGACCGAATTGGCCTCCGCCGCGAGTTCAGCCGAACGATAGAGAAGCTTTGCTTCTAAGAAGCTTCTTTGCAACTGCGCCTCTATTTGCTTTCTTTCGACGAGTTCAGACTGTAATGCTGCTTGCGCAACCGCCATCTTTGAACGGCTGTAAATGAATAATCCAGTGAGGCCTACGATCAGGAAAATAGTCAAACCAGAAGTGGCCAGGCCCTGTTCGCGTGTCGCGCGCAAAGATGCGTAAGCCTCAGCGACGTCGATCTCGGTAGTGACGCCAAATCCATAGGTCTCGTCCCAGGTCCAGGCGCCAATGACCGGCACGCCGCGATAATCATTGTAACCTTCAAGATCTTGACCTGGTCTTCCGGCCGTCGCTTCACCAGCCATTAACGTCAGTGGCTGTTCCTCGCGGGGCACGTCCGGCTCGTATCCCTCAACAAGATTCCCCCCCGGATCGCGAATATCCACGTTGAGGATACCACGCTGCCCTTCCGGTATCAGGCCAATCTGGCGCAAGTCGTCGTCAAAGCGGCTCTCGCTGATCAACTGCCCGGCGCCGTTGAAGGCATAACTCTCACCCGACTGGCCCATGCGACCGCGTTGCAAGATTTCAGTGAATTCTCTTTCCGGATCAATGCGCAGAGCCAAGCCGCACAAGGGGTTGCCTTGGAGATCACGGACTGCTGCCATGGCGAACATTGTGGCCTCAGCACCGAGCAAACGCCTGGGTAAGCTAACACCGGAATAACGAGGTCCGGTCATGGCCCGACTAAAGAAACGCTCCGGGACTTGATCGCCAATTTCAGACCCAACCTCACCCGCCTGGAGGCTGGCCAAGATCGTGCCCTCCGCTGAAGTGAGCAAGAATCCTTCATAGCGACGGTCGCTGAGCAGCGGGTCCAGTTCCTCGCTCAGGCCGGATTCGGAAAGAATACTCAACCGCATTTCCTGATTCGGCCCGGCCGCCCGCAAATCTTGGCAGACTTGACGAACAGTAGGCAGGTTGGCCCAAATCCGCGCTTCATCTTCCCGGTCGCCCATCCAATCTACGGCTGCCTTGTTGGTGGTATTCATCACCGTCGTCAGCGAGTTACTCAATTCCTGGCGAGTGCGCTGTGTGAGTATGGATTGGTTCCACCAGGTGAAGGCGGCGATACCGATGATGGCCACAAGGGCAATGGCCAGAAGAGGCCAGGCATTCCAAAATGACGCGGCCCCATCATCGTCAACCCGCCCTTGTGCGGCCTGTTCTTGCCCCTCTGTAAGCTGCTCCTCGGCCGGGCCAATGATGCGATGTTGAATCACCAGATAGGAAATGATCATGATAAGTAGCGCCGAGAGCATTAATCCCACGGCCAGCACGGTCAGTCGATTTCCTTGGGCCCGGAGAGCGGCTACTTCGGCCGTTGTACGGGCATCAACCTTGTCAAAAAACTCGTTGATGGGTTCCATGATCTCGGCTTTGTTGTTGTGATAGGCATCACCATGCACAAGCTCGCGCGCCAGTAGGAAATCTGGTTTATCTACAATCACGAAGTCGCCGTTTTCGTCGGGGTAACGTCCCTTGACAGCGTTCATGGCCCGCTCTTCCAGCTCGATAAGGGCATCGGAACGATTCTGAGCTTGCCCCAACAAGGCAAACTCATCGGCCGTGAAGTTCATCTCGCGCATGAGCGCTTCCAAGGCAGCCGGCTGCCCATCTGGACGGGGTTTCTGACCGGTAGCGATGACGAAATCCCAATAGATACTGTTGTAATCAACGGGGCGCGGAGCTTCGCCGTCACGGATGTCGACGATACGCTTGAAGTAAGCGATGTAACGCGTATCCCCGGAGACGACATAGGTTCGGGCCATGCGCGTCAAATCATCGGAGGTCTGGCGTAATTCATCGGCCAATTTGTAAGATTCCAAGCGGCGATTCTCAGCGGCAGCGATCGCGCTTTCGTTCCTCACGATCAAGAGCATGACGTACAAAATGGCGGCCATCAAGACCGCCAGCGTAGCAAACATGAGGAAAAAGGTGTTCTTTCTGGACATCACTAAATCCACATCAAATTGGACTTGATATGAAAGGCACGGTCGTGTTTAGCTTTGTCTGGCAATGCGGTTGGCCAGGATGGACAGCAGGAGGCCCAGGGTTGTGTAGCCAAGGATCACTTCAATGACCACTATTATCTCACCCAGCCAATGCTGGGGAGTGATGTCTCCGAAACCAAGGGTCGTGTAGGTGACGATAGAGTAGTAGAAGGGGGTAATCCAACTCTGGGCGCTGCCGGAATAATCCATGAGCCCCCAGCCTAGATTCATATCGAAGAAATAGATGAGACCGAAGAGGCTGGAAAGGATTAAAGCATAGATGCCCGGCTTGGTTAGGCTACGGCCGTAATCAATGCGCATCCAAAACTCAAACATCCCGCGCTTGATCTTACGCTGCCTCGGCGATGGCTCTTGTCCAATATTGTGCTCCATCGTGTCCAGGTAATCCCGATCCTGGGCATCACGGACGAAAATCGCATTGCCATAACAAGAATCGAGCCCGCGGATGCCTAGAAAGTGACCACGGGTGGAGTGAAAATCACCGTAGCGCACGCCAATCAAGTTTGTCAAGGCCAGATTCGCATAACTGAAGTTAACGAGCTCGATATTAGCGTGGGTGAGATTAGCGCCAGTCAGATCTGAATGGCTGAGATCGGCGCCACTAACGTCCGCACTGGTTAGATCTGCCTCCTGCAAGTTCGTGCCGCGTAAATCAGCACCCTGGAATATAGCCTCGGCGAGATAGGCATTTGAGAGGTCAACGCCGGTCAAGAAAGCACCGGTCAGATCAGCTTTATAGAGCTCAGTGTCACTGAGTTTTGCGCCAGAAAGATCTGCACCGGCAAGCACGGCCATTTTGAGGTTGGCCTGGCTCAAGTCGCTGTCAAAAAGCTCAGCTTCGGACATGTCGGCCTCGCTGAGATTAACCCCGGTTAGATCGAGTTCGCTCAGATCCTCACCGGCCAATTGCGGCCGTATACCGGGGTTTTCAGCGCGCCAACGATTCCAAACCTGGGCGCCCTGCTCCAGGATCTCTAAATGCGCTGCATCCGTATCAAGACCATTCATCCACGTCTACCAAAAAAGCACCGGCATCATCGGGATCGAAGCCCCTTGGCCACACCGTCCTGCCGTTGTAGTGCGCGTTTCCAAGAGCAGCCTGGTTTAGATTTACGCCCATTAAATTGGCGCCCGTCAACTTGGCGCCGATCAACTTGGCACCTTCCAAATTGGCGTGCAGCAAGTTGGCTCCCTCCAGTCCCGCATTCACTAGGTTAGCGCCTGAAAGATTGGCGCGAACCAGTTCGGCCGCTCTCATGTTCGCCCCTTCCAGGTTGGCGTCCTTCAAGTTGGCTCCCATCAGATGCGCGCCCTCCAGGTTGGCTCGCGCCAGCCAAAGGGAGCCTTGGCTTAAGTTGAGAAGCATATAAAGGTCTTTCTGCGTTAATTCCGACATAATGAACTCCTATCTTTGTTTGTAGAAAGCAATAATTTAATTTCCAGGTGTCTTTTGATTCTATATTGTGAATAATGTACCAGATGATAGGCACTTGACAGGGCGGTTCCTGGAGAAATCCATAGGGAGAAGTGCCTGGCATCTAAAAAAGCGATATTTACTCGAGGATAGGCTGTGTCTCCTCTAGCTCATGTTCCTCCTCTTCATGATCATGCATTTCGGGATTTGAAACCAGATACATACGGATGGCGAATAGGCCAGCTAAAGCGGCAACGCCGATGAGTAAATCCCAAAAACCATCGGCCTTGATCAGCATTTTGCGAGCCACCACAAAGAACATGACCTCAATTAATGACTCCGGCGTCCTGCGCACCAGCATCAGGGCCAATTCAATGCCCACGACAAGCAGCAG
This sequence comes from Chloroflexota bacterium, assembly GCA_009937635.1. Classification (GTDB taxonomy): domain Bacteria; phylum Chloroflexota; class Anaerolineae; order Promineifilales; family Promineifilaceae; genus JAACFF01. The sequence goes on along the minus strand of JAACFF010000013.1, from coordinate 20,627 downwards.
TATGTCTGAAAGCAACTCTTCGTAACTGGTGTGCAGACTTGATTCTTCAATTGCGCCGCGGAAGTGCAAAAATTCGCTCAGTAATACGAGCACACCAACGCCTACAAAGGCAACGCTGATTCCAGCCAAGGCAACCTCGAGCCAGTGCAGCAACTCAGAAAGCAAGTCTAAAACCTCGTATTCACGGAACTGCCATCTTGCCAGCGCGGACACATGACGCTGTGGGTTCTTTCTGCTTGATTTCTTCTTTGTCATAACTCCTTTCCTCTTCGCTCAAGCCTAAGCCGGTTGGCCAGCAAAGGCAACCACATTTCAAAAATAAGCAGTTCTTGCCTCAAGAAATAAACAAGTAATAGAAAGTGCTATCGACGCACTTAACTGTCGAGCAAAGCAGAGATCTTTCCCAACAGGCGTTTGAATTCTACAGGTTTGGTGTCGTAGTCGTCGGCGCCGGCCTCCAATGCTTTTTCCCGATCCCCGGCCATGGCGTGCGCCGTCAAGGCGATAATCGGAATATCCTTTGTGGTAGGCTCCGCTTTAAGAAAACGGGCCGCCTGCCAGCCATCCATCACCGGTAGGCTCATATCGAGCAGGATGATATCCGGGTTATCCGACATGGCCATGTCAACACCTTGTTGGCCATCGACGGCGATGATCACCTCGTACTTCTTTTTTCTCAAACGCCGCGATAGCATATCGCGATTCATTTCATTGTCTTCTACAAGTAAAATTCTGGTCATGACCATATCCTCTAATAAATATCCCACTCTTTTGCGAATCCATCACTGTACACGATGGCAACGCTCGGAGCGAATTTCTGGGCAAGAATTGTCTTTGGTGTTAGATCAGCTTGGCCGGATCAAAGCCATCTGGCCACCTGGTACTGTCATCATATTCGGCGTGAGCAAGATGGGCCCCAGTCAGATTAGCGCCATCCAATATGGCTTCAGTCAAGTTCGCTCGCTCCAACCTGGCCCCAGTCAGGTCGGCGTCAAAAAGCTCCGCCTCTACAAGGCTTGCCTTATGCAAGTTCGCCCCGTGCAAATTTGCTTCGGTCATATTTGAGCCAGTTAAATCAGCTTCCTCGAGATTAACCAAACTCAAAACCGTCTCGGTCAGATCAGCATCAGACAGGACGGCCTGGTGCAAGTTGGCGCCCGTTAAATCGGCCTCTGAAAGGTCGATGTCGCTGAGATCGATACTGCTCAAATCGAGTTGGGCTCCGGCAAAATCGCCCGCTTCCATCTTGCGTTTCGCTTGAGCGAAAACCTCTTCTAAATCCACATCTCCAAGGGCCTTCAGGATGAGAGCTAACATAGAAGTCAGGTTGTGATGCTGTGCGTTTTCCATCTATTCCTCCGCTATATCACGTGCTGTTCAGCCAGGCAGCTACGACATAGTTTACATCGCATTATATATCGCTGCTAGAGATAGTCCATGCCAATTTTGCAGCATCAGATTCGGCAATGGCAGTGACAGTGATATTGCGGAGCATTGTGAAACAAGTAAGGAAATTAAGAAGACCTCCACTATCCAGAATATAGTGAAGGTCTTGATAACGGACTAGAGAACTTTATTGCTTAATCGCATTTTCATGGGACATGGCGACGGTTTTCATGATCCTGGCAGCCACACGATACGGGTCCGCGTTTGAGGCCGGTCGTCTGTCCTCCAGATATCCCTTCCAGCCGTGTTCAACTGTATAGATGGGAATGCGCAGTGACGCGCCGCGATTGCTCACGCCAAAGCTGAATTTTTCCATCGACGCTGTTTCATGGCGGCCGGTCAGCCTTTCCTCATTGTGAGCACCGTATTCGGCCAAATGTTCCGCATGCAGCGGTTCGAAACCCGCCAGTAAAGCTTCGATATACTCTTCTCCGCCGGTCTCGCGAATATAGCTGTTGGAGAAGTTGGAGTGCATGCCGGAACCGTTCCAGTCACCTTTGATCGGCTTGGGGTGCAATTCAGCAAAAACCCGGTACTTTTCCGTAATCCGGTAAAGTAAGTAGCGGGCTACGATCAAGTCATCACAAGCCCTAAGTGCGCCCTTACCAAAGCATTGGAATTCCCACTGTCCGAGCATTACTTCGGCATTAATGCCGGAGATTCCCAGACCGGCGTCAAGGCAGGTGTCGAGATGCTCTTCAATGATGTTTCGGCCGGCGATGTTATGATAGCCCACGGCGCAATAATAAGGTCCTTGTGGCTCGGGATAACCACCGTCCGGAAAGCCTATCGGACGGCCGTCATCGGTCATGAGCACATACTCTTGCTCAAAACCAAACCAATAATCATCCTGGTCCTCATTATCAATTAAGTTGCGCGTATTTGTCACGTGAGGCGTACCGTCTGGGGCAAAAACCTCGCTTAAGACTATGAAGGCATTCTTCCTGCCCGGATCAGGATAAACTCGAACCGGCTTTAGGATGCAATCGGAGTAAAAACCCTCAGCTTGCCTGGTTGAACTACCATCAAAAGACCAGTCACCAAGCGATGACACATCACCATCAAAAGAGTTCAACTCCTTGATAGTCGTTTTGCTACGAATATGCGCAATGGGATCATATCCATCTTGCCAAATATATTCGAACTTATACTTTGTCATGTTTATCTCCTTTTCAAAGCTGACTAATAGACGATTAAACAACAGACCTTCGCTCTCAAGCGATCACAAGTTATTCTTCTAAGGCCAAGACATCTTTGAGCAGTTCGGTGCTCCTGGTATATTGCGTTGCCAGATAACCCAGGAGGAACTCTTGAAACTTAACTGCTACTGGGCCATCGTTTTCTTTTAACCGAGCCAGGGCTGCGGTCGATAGACGAAAATAGGTGCTGGCCTCATCGGCAACTACCGATTCGGCATAGTGATGAACATGAGGGTGCAATGTGCCTTCAAGGCCAATCAGCGACCCAGGTCCAACTGTTCGCAAGCGCACTGACTCCCCATTCTCAAATTCAAGCTGCAGGGTCGCTCGACCAGCGGTCATGAAATGGATGGCGTCGCATGGTCCTCCCTGGATGGCCAGGTGTTCACCTGGCGCCGATCGTTCTTCTTCGAGATAAGTCATAAATCGTTCGGCTAGCTCGACATCATTAAATGCTTCCGCCATCTCCTCTTGCCAGGAATGAGAATCAATAGCAACCGCAATGTCGTTGGCTTTCAGCAGTTGGTCCTCACACCACTCAAGGGCATGGTCTAGATCGGGGAAGAGATGGGATACCAGGGGCGAACCATCTATGAAGCTCTCGTGTTCAAAAGCCTGTCGGCCTTCTTCGGAGAGGTGAGCATAGACCACGGTGAAACCACGTTCGGACGCTGTCTGGCGAATCTTGACAAAACTGTGTAAGGCGGATGAATCCAGGCCCAGTACCTTTTCAAAGTCAAGGATTAAGTAGCCGCCAGGCTCGTCCGAATCGGTGATGATGTTGCGAATGCCTTGCAGTAAGGTATTAGATGAGCCAAAAAAGACGAAGCCTTGCAACGTCAATATGTGGATTTGCGAACCCTTTTCAATTAGTGCCTGACGGTGGGCTTGAGGGCGATCAACATGACTGTGATAGCTATCACCTGACAACCGGTGTCGAATTACATCCTTGCGGCTGTAGTTGACGATAAAAAGGACGGCCGTGATTACAAGCCCGAAAACCACACCCTCGAGAGGCCCGAATAACAGCATCACAATCGCTATGGCAATGATGATCGCAAAGTCGAGCCGGGATAGCTTCTTGGCGCTAATGTAGATCCAGTCATAGAGGAAGGCCAGGCCAATGAAATAGGCCAGGCCACCAAGTATAAATTTGGGTACCAGGGAGACGAAAGAGGCCCCGAAGATCAGGACGAAGATACAGACCAGGGCTACGATCACGCCGACCAGGCGCAATTTGGCTTTCATCTTGTCCATCAGCACTGACATGCCCACGTAATGATAGCCAGCGACGCTGCCGCCAATGGCGGCGATCATATTGGCCAGGCCGGCGAATTTCATCTCATGCCCCATATCAATGTCCCGTTGGAAGGCAGATTCAAGGGCCGTTGTATTGAGCAAAACGGCGACGATGCTGACAAGAACCAGGGACAGGATCGTACCGATCTGACCGAGAATCACCCCCCAATCAGCGTTAATGAGGTCGGCCGGCAGAATCGGCCTCCAGATGCTGCCTTCATCTACAGGCGCGATGAGCCAGCCCCCGGCAATAGCCTGATCAATTGACGTGCCGCTAAGTAACAGGCCAATATAAAAGATGGCTACGGCTAATAAGATCACACCAGGTACAATCAAGAAGTGACTGTAACGATTCAGGACGACCATCATGACAATGCCGAAGATCAGCGCCGGAACCCACAATTTCAGAAGATCGAATTGAATCAGCTCATCTAGAGTCGACAAGGTCAATGGCACACCGGCGGACGCGGTAAATGCGCCACGAAATATGATCAATCCTGTTCCAGCCAGGAAACCGCCTATCACGGGGTAAGGGATGAAACGGACCAGATTAGCCAGTTTGAAACGGCCGATCAATATGAACGAAACACCGACAAGCAACGAACTCAGTGCAAAGCTGACCATCACCGTGGTAAAAGTAACCGCTGGCGATGCCGAGCTGGACATACTTTCGGTGATGGCAATTGCCAGGATGGCCGAGATGGCCACCGGGTTGTCGTTCGGCGAGGCGATCAGACTAGGTATAGCGCTGGTCAAGGCCATAACCAAGCCGACCGCGATAGCCCCGAACAGTAAAGCGCCAATGCCATTTGGCAGGAAAGCTGTTAGTTCTCCGGTGAAAATCAGCGACGCGTAGGCGAACATGAAGATTGCCACGTAAAAGCCAGAAACCAGCCCGCCCACCACACTGGGCGTTAAAGTCGTCAGATTTAGCCGGGCCGTAGTGGATTGTTGACTCTTATTGGGATCCATTCTATTCCATCCAAGGTCTGTGACAAGTGTCACCATACCCACAATAGGGGATCAAGCGCGCGCGCACTATGTAGATATATAGTTTGCAATCTATGCATCTGAACAGGTTGTTAGACGGCCGTTTTCGCCCTGTCACGGGAGGTTTGGTTTCAACGTGATTGTTATCTGAACGCATCTTCAGTCGCCCATCGAGGTTTTAGTTATTGTATCTGAGTTATATAGAAGAGACCACGCTAGTGGGCAGAGATCCTTTGCCCAAAATCCAGGAACTACAGCTCCACCAGCCCCTGCTGCAGGGCAATAGTCACGGCTTCGGTGCGGTTGCCGGCGTTAAGTTTGGCGAGGATGGAGCTGATGTGGAACTTGACGGTACGTTCGGTGACGAAGAGCTCGGCGGCGATCTCCTTGTTCTGCCGGCCCTGGGCCAAAAGGTGCAGCACTTCTTCTTCCCTGGGAGTTAGCTCTTCAACCATGTCCGATGATGGCGGCGATCCGGCAAGCTGGTTCATCAGGCGCGAAGCGACAATGGGCTGCAGCAGCGATCCCCCCCGATGTACGATGCGAATAGCGCTGAACAGTTCCGAGCGCGGCGCGCCTTTGAGCAAATAGCCTTTGGCGCCGGCCTGTACCGCGCCTAGTATACGTTCGTCCGTGTCAAAGGCGGTGAAGACCACAATCTTAACTTCAGGCTCAATCTGGCGCAGCTTGCTGATAACTTGCACGCCATCCATGCCGGGCATCTCCAAATCTAGCAGTATCACATCGGGGACAAGCTTTGGAAAAATGCGCAGCGCCTCCTCCCCCGAAGCCGCCTCGGCAACGACGGTAAAATCGGGCTGGGTGCTCAAGATAGCGACGAGGCCATCGCGCAGGATGGGATGGTCGTCGACGATGAGGATTTGGACGATCTCGCTCATGAGCTTGCCTCCAGGGGAATGGAAATTGCTAACTGCGTACCCGCACCAGGAGCGCTTTGCAGGTCAAGCTTGCCGCCCATCAAGTGTACACGTTCATTGATGCCGATAAGCCCGTAATGGCCCTCGGGAATGGCCTGCGGCTGAAACCCGCGCCCATCATCCTGGATACTCAATTGCAAAGAATCCGGAGTCACTATCAGCTTAATATCAACTTGTTTGGCCGCGGCATGCTGCTGTACATTGGCTAACGCTTCCTGGGTGATGCGATAGATGCTCACTTCAATTCGATGCGGTAATGGAGCGTGGGCGCCCACGAGGTCGAATCGAACCGCGATGCCGGTTCGCCCCTGGAAATCCTGCACGAGTCGTTCCATGGCCGGAGCCAGCGTACGCCCTTCAAGAGGCGCAGCGCGCAGATCGAGAACAGAGCGGCGCGCCTCATCAAGTCCAGAACGGCTGAGTGCAAGCGCTTTGCGCACCGTTGCCGCTATAGCTTCCTGCCCAGCCCCAGCCTCGATGAGGGCATCGGCCGTTTCCATCTGCAAGGTTATCGCGGCCAGGTTCTGGGCCAGGGTATCGTGAATCTCGCGCGCCAGGCGGTTGCGTTCTTCAGCCGCCCCTATTTGCGCGCTGCGAGCGAATAGACGCGCGCGTTCAATGGTGATGCTCAGCAAATCGCCGATCGTATGCAGGAGCTGCAGCTCCTCCGGCGAAAGCTCACGCCACTGCGATCCGGCGACATTAAGAACACCCAACCTGGTGCCGTGGGAAGCATATAAAGGCACGCTAGTGTGGGTGAGCAGGCCGCCGGTACCATCGACGAGACCGGAAAGACGACTACAGCTGACGACGTTGATATTGGCAGCGCCGCTGAGGTCTCCGGAGCGGAAGGTGCTCAAGCAGTAGCAGTCCCCTTCCATACGTTGGGGCTCATTGCGCAAGGCGGGCGGCAGATTTTGCGCAGCGGCCAGGTAAGGTTCGCCCGCTTTCTCCCCGGACAACAGCCAGATCCAACCAGTTCGCAACCCCAAGAGATCGGCTACCTTAGCCAGCGCCGTCTTTAAAGCCGCATCGAGATCGACCTCCTGGTTCAAGGAGGAGGCGATTTCGTTGAGAATGGCCAATTCGCGGTTGCGATGAGCGAGGAGTTGGGCGGGGGGTTTTAAAGTCATCAGTCGTCAGCCATCAGCTGACAGCTGATGGCTGACAGCTGACGTCGATTGTTAATTGTTTTCCGTTGATTGTCAACTGTTAATTGTTATCAGATGGCTGTCACCAAACTCGTGCCATCGGTAGCCCTCGCCTACGGCTTCCGCATACGCAGTGCGGATCATATCTTGTCCGGCGATAGCATAGAGCATGGCCAGGTGGCTGGTGACGGGATCGTGCATGCCGGTGATCAAGCCATCTACGGCGTTAACAGGGCGGCCGGGGTGTATGTATAGCCGGGTGAAGCCGCTGATGGGCTGTAGGGTATTATGACGCCAGGCGGATTCGAGGGCGCGGACGACCGTAGTGCCCACGGCGATGACCCTCCTGCCCTCGGCACGTGCACGATTCACGGCAACGGCCGTAGCCTGGGGCACGCAGAACGGTTCGGGATAGAGCGGCTGCTGCTCGACCTCATCCACTTCCACTTCGAGGCTGGAAACGCCGGTGTGCAGCACGATGGTGGCGGTCAACACGCCCCGGCTTTGTAGGTCCTTCAGCAGACGACGTGTAAATGGATAGGCAGCGGAGGGCATCTCGGCGCTGCCGGGCACGTTGGCGAATATCGTCTGGTAGTGGGCGAGATCGTAGTTGTCGTCGAGGTATCCGTAGCGGATCGGCCGTCCAGCGCGCAGCATGGCAGTATCGATATCACCGGAAAACTGCACGAACCATAGGCGAGGCAAACCAGGGAAAGGGGCAATCAGGCGAGCCGGTACCCCAGCTATAATTTCAGAGCCTTGGGCCAGAATGGGTACAGGGCCTGGCTGCGCCGGGCTGAGGCGCGGTTCGGCCAACCAGAGTCCCGCGCCGTAATCGGTGGAAAGGTTCAAGGTGAAGTCAAGGCCGTTCGCGCTGGCGGGCAGGCTGGCGGGCAAGGTGGCGCTGCGGTTGACGACCAGAAGATCGCCGGCCTGGAGGAATTGCCCTAAATCAGAAAAATAGGCATGTTGGTGTCCGCGCGGGGTGCTCACCAGTAACCGTCCCTGGTCACGGGCACGGCCGCGCGCAGCGGCGGGTTGGGTTGCCGCCAGTTCTGCGGGTCGTTCAAAAAACAGTTCTGAGCGCTTCATGCCGCCACCTGCCATAGTTCAGATTGGGCTTGCAAACGTTGTCCTGAAACAGCGAGGGGTTTTTGTCCGAGAAGCCAGGCCCAGAAAGGCAGGGTCACCTGCGGCAACGGCCGGTCGGAGATGTCTTCACCGGGGAAGGCATCCTGGTGCATATCCGTGCGCATGTCGCCCGGATCGACGCTAACCACGCCGACATTTTGGTCTCGCAGTTCATTGGCCAGGGTGGCGGAAAGCAGGTCCAGGGCGGCCTTGCTCGCGCCATAGCCACCCCAACCTTCGTAACCGCCGGTGGCGGCATCGCTGCTAATGTTGACGACCAGGCCACCAGCAGCCGCCAGGTAGGGACGCAGCTCTTGCACCAAGGCCAGGGGGGCGATGGTGTTGACTTCAAAGACGCGCTGCATTGCTTTAGGCGGATAAGCGGCCAGGGCCAGCATCGGCAATGGGCCAAGGGTAGAGGCGTTGTTGATCAGGAGGTCGAGTCTGCTAAACGGCCGAACCGTTTCGACGAGTCGTTCTCGACTTGTGGGGTCGGCGACGTCACCACTGATACCGCGCACGGTTCCACCCTGGGATAGAAGCGAGTCGCGTGTTTCTGCAAGCTGGTGTGCATCACGGGCGTTGATGATCAAGTTATACCCTTGTGCGGCGAGAAAACTGGCCAGGGTAAAGCCCAGCCCTTTGCTGGCGCCGGTTATCAGTGCTACAGGGGTGTTGTTGTATTCGGTCATGGTGTTACTCTCCTAGAAATATCCTCACGCAAAGGCGGAAAGGGACAAAGGTACAAATAAGGTTCGTTGTTAAGTGGAGTTTAGTAGATTGGGGATGGCGGCGAACCGGACTATGGAGAAGGTTGGGCCTGTACGTTAGTACAGGAAGAAGGGGGGGAAATGGTTGACTTGTTAAATTATTAACGGGGTTGAGCCGGTGCTTGGTTAGTAGATACCAGTCACTTAAAAGAGAGTCTCTAGCGCATTACGGCCGTGGAAATACCTGGCTCCTGATCTGCTTGACGCGCTTTATCACGCCGTGTCTCAGTTGCAGGAGAAGCATAAGGGAGAGGATCAGGATTGCGGCCAGGGAGAGATATCCTTTCTGACGTCTTGGATGATATTCGATGCGCACGAGGTGCGTGCCCGGAACCACTTTTAGCCCCACATAGCTGGGCATCAACATGGCGGTCTGCGTTTCAACGCCGTCAACCGTCGCGCGCCAGTTGGGATGGTACGACGTTTTCAGTATCAGGCAGCTAGGGCGCTCAACATAAACGACGGCCGAATAGGCATCCTCTTCGACTGTTTCGGAGATGAGGTGGCTGTAGAAAGCATGAGTCGGCGCTTGAGCCAAAAGATCGGTTTCACACTCCTCGCTTGTGCTAAGGGTCCGCCCAATTTCAGCGATTGGACCCTGCCAAACCAGGATGGGATGTTCTTTTTGCCCTGGCCCGTCGCTATTCAACCAGCGCGAGACGGCCGTGTAAAAGTTCTCATTGTTTATAGGAATCGAATTACCTGATTTGATTAGCTCAAAGTAACCGCTGGTACGCACCTGGTACAATCGATGCCGGCCAAAGGGGGCCACGAGATGGACAAACTCTGGGAATTCCTGCCCGGCCGGAGCGACCACGTAACGCACGTTAAACAGTTCATAATGCTCAAGCCTGCTTTCATCAAATAGCACCTGGATGTTGGCATTGAGCGAAAGGGCGTGGTAAAGATAGCCTACCATATCCAGCCTGGCGCTGTTGAGTATGGCGTAGAGCGGCACGGCGCCGACGGTGTATGCTTTGCCCCAGTTGGCGCCATTGCCCGCATATACTCTGCCCGGGGGCAAACTTCGCAAGGTGGCCATAAGCGCGTCGAGATCTGCTTTCTCCAGCTCAAGGGCTGCTTTGCTCTGTGCCATCAAACGCTCGTTGTTAACCAGATACGCTCTGCGTTCCTTATAGACAGGGATAAGGAGTAACACAATGAAGATGGCCACGGTCGCTAAGCTGCCAAGTTTGCCTTTGGAAAAGGCCCACTGCCAGGGAAGAGCAAGGCCGATGCCCATGAGGAAGATCCCGCCCAGATGTACGCCGGCGATAAAGCGATGCAGGTGCAAAGAGCTGCTTAAGGGCAAGAAGTCCAACAACCCATCCCAGGTAGGCCAGCCGAAATAGAGCAGCAGCCAGAGCAGGGAAAGGATAACTGGAATGCGATAACGTTCCTCCCGCCAACGCCAGAGGCAGATGACCAGGCCGATTGTCGCTAACAGGGTCAAGGCAGGGAAACGGCCGTAATCGAACAGCTCCCCTCTGACAACGGTTGATAAAGTCCAGCGCATCCCGTTCGCTTCCACTTTGCCCGCCTCTTCCCAGACGCTGCGGTTTATATAGGGGCTATCCAGTATAAACGGTATCCAGAAGTAGGCGGTCGCCAAGGCTACCAGAGCCAACAACAGCAGCAAACGTTTGGCCCTGCGCCAGAGAAGCCAGGAACGTTTTTCTTGCGTCGCCGGACCCAATAGTGGCAGAAAGAAAAGTGCCGCCAAGGAGACAAAGGCCACATAACCGAGGACCAGGTTAGAAAGGGCGGTAATGGCCAGCAATAAAGTGGCTAACAGGAGACCGCGGCCCGAGCGCAGGTAAATAGTGGCCGAAGCCAGAGCCGGCGGCAGGAAGAACATGCCCCAAAGTTGGGTGTACAAGCCATAACCTGACCAGGTATAGCTGCTGAAATCGAAGCCATAAAGCCCATTCGTGGCTAACAGCGATGCAACGAATCCACTCATCGCCGCTGTCAGGCGCTGGAAACCAAAGCGGCGCATAGACCAGTAAATGGAAATGGGGAAGAAGCTCAAGAGCAGGTAATGGGTCCAGCGGAAAAGATCTGGCAAGGCTACCCTTTCCTGTAAGAGGTGGAACACAGCCGCTTGGGCGACATAGGGCAGATGCTGGTAATAGTGAAAGAGAGGATAGCCCAGGGCGACGCCAGGCAACCACAGATCGATGGCTATCTGCCCCTTATCTAATGCTGCTGCTACCCGCTCCAGAGCCAGGACGTGCAAAACACCATCATTGAGCATTGGCGCTTTGATCGCCACCTCGGGATAGAGAGCCACAAGGTTGAAGGCCACAGCGATAAGCAACAGCAACCCGGCCACAAGATGTTCCTGGTTAAGCAGGAGACGCTTGCGACCAACGACTGCTGCCAACAGATGCTTTTCCGCATCTGACGGTAATTCAGGCGCTGCAACCTCGGAATGTACTACAGAGCCAGCCATCGGCGACTCCCCTTTATGGGGGCATTAAATTAATTAAATTATACAAAAAAATGATGAGTAGAGTCAAGGAGGGCAAGATGAAAAAAGTCCAACTTCTGGGGGAGGTTGGACTTTTGATTATGTGTGCCTAGCGGCCTGCGAGGGCTTGTTGTACGGTTTGGACCAGTCGCTGTTTGTCCTGGGAGGGGAGGCCGGCGCGATCGCTGTAGCCCGGCAGCTCAATGACGCGAATCTCTTGAGCGGTGGCCAGAGCTTTGTGAGCACGGGGAAGATAACGGCCGGTGACGAGCATCTTGGCCAGGAAATCACCCAGGTAATGAGGGTTGCCGGCTGTGTCAAGCTGATCGATGCCCGCTTTCTTGATCCCCGTCTTGGCCTCGATGATGCCCACGTTATTGCCCTGGCGCACGACGAGGTCGATTTCAATTTGCTTAGCCACGCCGGACGGCCGTACCCCGGCCATAACTTCATCCACATGCGGGGCCAGGGCATCGTAAACCGCTTTTTCGAATCGGCCTCCGATATCTACACGGCCGTGCCCATCGCGGCTGAAGCCGTCTTCGTGGAAACCGGGCAGGTAGCATTGCAGATAATCGGCAATGCTGATCAGGCTGGGCAGGTATTCGTCACGGATCATAACTACTTGATGATCTTGAAATTCGAACTGCCGGAGTCGGTAGCGGTAGCCAACACGTTCAATATCCGCCGCCGGACTTTCACGAGCCTTGGCCAATTCGGTCGCGGCATAGAACATCAACTTGCTGCCACCGGAAAGATCAAAAAGCGTCTCATCCGAGCGCCAACCAAGCTTGCTCAACTTCTTGTTAATAGCCTTGATCATGTAGGGCGCATCATAAGGATCGTAGATCTCTGTCTGGTGAACTTTGGCCTTGCTGCCTGCCAGGCCTTGTAAATATTGCCCTATGGCATGGGTTTCCTTTGTGCCGACGAACAAGATCTCTTGCGGTTGTAAGGCGCGAATGGCCAGCAGGTTTAATATGGGTTGGGGTCCGAGAAGTCCTACTAGTTTCATGATTGCCATCTTGGGGATAGGGTCCAGGCTTGCACCTGGGCGGCGAACTTTGTCGCCGCCGGTAGGTGGCCGGTCAATAGTTGCCTGCTGTTTTATTGGGCTTCGACAACCCAGGTGTCAAAGATCTTATCGTGCCACGCCTCTTTTTCGCCGTCGAAGGCAGCCCATATATAGCCAAGGCCGAAGATCAGACCGCTTACCCAGTAGCCGAATGTGCCCCTTAATGCAGCGCGTATGTAGGACATCAGGTTGCCATCCTGGCGAATTACTTTGATGCCAGTGAGCTTCATGCCAATGCTTTGACCGCTTTTGTTCCAATAGTAACCAAAGTACAAGAACTGCAAGATGAGGATGGCGAACCAGACCATCACGCCCAGGGTACCCGCTGCAGCGCTCAAGAGAAAGCTATCGGTGCCCCTGGCGACGCCAGTGAGACCACTAAGAAGCAACGAGAGCAGAATGGCGATTACGGCCATGGCGAAACCATCTACCAACCAGGCGATAAACCGTGAGAAAAAGCTTGCTTTGTTCATGAAGCATCCTCCTTGGACAACATCAAAGATTGCGCAGATTAACCAATAATACTTGTGGAGCGATTTGATAAAGGGTGTGTTTCATTTCAGTTTTGACCGGACGCTGACGAGCCCGGACGAGAGCTGAGCTTGCCGCTTTTATCTCCGTGTTCATCCGTCTTGTCCGCGTCCCATTTCGTTTATCAAGATCTCGCTCCAACACATTGGGAACACACCCTTTGATAAATCGTTCCCTGACTTATTGTAGCTGCGATTTCGTGTTCTTGCGACGGTTAATCCTCTCCAACCATCTCGATATGCAGGAAGTGGCAGAAGGGATCTTGATCCAAGCCCGCGACCCCTTCTGCCGCATTGGTTAGGGCAAAAAATCACAGAAATGTCGGTAACTTTAGAGCTTGTAAACCCCGTAAAATCCTAAGGGCTAATTATTACTTGAGGACCCGTAATTCGTCTGTTTGGGAAGTTGTGGGATAAGCCAGGACAAGAAAGAGTCCTGGCTGCGGCTTTGCAATGTCAATTTGCCTGGACCGGTGAGCTCGACCACCAGGCCCTCACCGCTGAATAAAGTGCTCTTCCAACCAGCCACCTTCTTCAGGTCGAATTGCAGATGCTCCTCAAAGGATACCAGGTGACCTGTATCGACGACATATTTTTGGCCATCGGCCAGGTTCATAGCGTGAACAGCGCCGTAGCTGGAGACTATCAGCGTGCCGGTGCCACTGATGCGCAACATGATTAAGCCTTCGCTGCCAAAGAATGTCTTGGCGCCAGACCACTTGGTTTCAACTTCAATCCCTTCCGACGAGGCGAGATACGAACCAGACTGCACCATTAGCGTCTCCCCGTGCATTTCAATGACTTCTACATCACCAGGCAGCGGCGGGGCCAGGGCGACAGAATCCCCATCGACGACGCCAGTGTAGGTGTTCAGGAAAAAGCTTTCGCCTCCGAACATTTTACGACCGAGGGATTTGAGAAATCCGCCCGAAGCTCCTGTATCCATTTTCATATCGGCCGACATGCCGACCATTGCTCCGCCTTCAACCTGGATCTTCTCTTTGGCGTCGAGTGTGACCAAGGCCAGGGCATAGGCTGGGCGGTATCGAACATCAACTTTCATTGTTTTTCTCCTTCGTAACGCAAGCTATCTAGCTTGATCGCAACCTGGAAAGGTTGCGCTACGATTGTACCGGTGAGCGTTAGATTGTATTATGATTAGTGCCGCCTGCCAACCGCGTAATGCTCTTGCAGCCGCTGGACGCCGGCTATAGAATTCTTCGATTAGAGGAAACAACTTCTTGAAAGACTCTGTTGGACAAACGATCAGCGCTTTCGTAAATAAGGCTTTTTGGCCGCTGCTCATAGCACTTGCTTGCCTTTTCTTTCTAGCCGTAGCCAGTAGCGCCACCTGGGGCCTGCCCATTATCTGGAATATCGATGAGCGGCTGCATCGCGTCATGCCCGCCTTAAGCGAAGGGCTCAACAATCTGCCAGAGGACATCACTTATCCCAGCTTGCCTTTGCACACCATGGTTGGCACGGGCAAGATCTTGTCCCTTTTCACGGCAGATGAGGTTGTCATTCTGGCGGGTGTCAGGGCCGTTTCTGCCTTGCTGGGCGCGCTGGTGGTTATTTTGACGGCATTGATGACGTTGATCGCCATCGCTTCACGCCTTACTGCGCTGGCGGCAGCGATGTTGGTGATGAGCAGCAGCGGGCTTGCCACGATCGCCCATTATGCCCACGTAGACATCTACTTAACCTTTTTTGTAACCCTAAGCGCCTTTCTGCTGCTAAACCACGTGGCTACAAAAAAAGGTATCTGGCTCTACCTCGGTTTCTTTACCATTGGTTTGGCCGCGTCGAGCAAATATAACGGCATAAGTTTGCTGTTGGGGGCTACGCTAATCTCGTTCCTCGGGGTTGATTCAAGCCGGCCCCGCGATCCGTGGCAGCAGGTCGCTAAACTAGCCGGGGCCTATTTCCTGGCTTTCTTGGGCTTTTTTGTGGGCACGCCGCGGGCGATTCTAAAAGCCGGTTCTTACCTCGAGCAATTGCTACCCTTCCTGGAGCGACAGAGAGTGTACGCCGGACCACGAGCGATTGGGCTGGTGGGTCAGTGGGGCAATACGATAGATGGCTTGGGTCTGGCTCTATTTGCCCTGTTCGCCCTGGCGACGGTTTGGGCGCTGGTTCAAGCGGCCAGGTTCATCATCGCCAAGGCACAGCATGGAGTAGCGAAAGAAAACGGCCGTTTCATTTTGGCCATTCTGTTGATCCTGCTGGCTTTTGAACTGCCCATCGCATTTTCCAGGTTCTACCCCATTCGCTACATGGTTCCCGCCTTCCCCCTGCTGGCCGTGTTGGCGGCCTGGTTTTTGCGCGATTTGTGGCGATATGGGCAGCGCTCGGGGAGCAGGGCTGGGCAGTGGGCAGTAGCCCTGATTACCTTAGCGATCATTTTCTTCTCTGCGCTGCGTGTCGTCAGCGTCGCTTTGCAGTTTGAGAACGACGGCCGGCTTGCCGCCGCCGAATACCTGCGAGGTGCGATCCCACCGGGGACGCGAACGGAACATACGTCTTACCCGCCACAATTGCCCAGAGAGAATCGGGTCATCGATAATTACCCGCTGGTCGTCTTTAAGTTTGAGGAGGATATCACTGCGCACACAGGGGCCAATTTAGGCGAAGCAGGCATCGAAAGTCGCAAACCCGATTATTTGGTTATTGACAGGAAGACTTTCGGCCGTTTTGAGGATGAGCATGTATGCGAGTTAAATCTGGTCGAGTGTCAATTCTTCGCCAAGCTATTGAAGGGAGAAACCCAGTACCAGCTGATGAATCGCTTTGAATATCGCGTGCCGCCCTATTTGCCTGACGTGCGCATGGACTTCGTCAATGTTGATGTCCTGGTGTTCGAGCGCCAACAGGAGCCAAAAGGCGGGCTAGGCGAGGAAACCTGGCAAAATAGTGTTCAGGCTGCTTTTGGCGAGCACATTCAACTACTGGGCTATAGTCTCAATAGCCAGGTAGAAAATCAACTGGCGGTCACTTTGTTTTGGAAGGCAACGGCGAGAATGGGTGAGAATTATAAGGTTTTTGTACATTGCCTGGATGCAGACGGCCAGGTGATCACGCAGGATGACAGTATCCCCTCCGCTGGAACAGCGCCGACGGAATATTGGGCGACTGACGAAATTGTTGCGGATGAACACCTTCTTATTCTGCCGGATGGTACAAATCCTGGTCAATGCCGTTTACAAGTGGGGTTGTATCTACCACAGACGGGCGAGCGGCTGCCTGCCAGTTCAGGTGGATTATCGGTGCCTGATGGGGTGATAGTCATCAAAGATTTCGCAGATTAGGCAGATTGATTTTTGCCGAAAGGTGTCAGGTATCAGGCGTCTTGCCCGTGACACCTTTCACCTTTGAGCCGGGATTGTGCTGGCGTAGAGCCAATCATTAAGAATATTGACGGCCGTTTGCCCACCCACTTCCTCGGCGACGGCGATGAAGTCGGCCGTGCTGGCGGCGCTTCCCTGGTGGCGGTCATAATACGTGCGCAGAATTTGGAAGAACTTGTCATCGCCCACGGTCTGCCGCAGGGCATGAAGGGTGTAAGCACCACGCATGTATACCGGCGCGGTGAAAAGATCGCTGACTTCGGCAGGGATGGGCGACGGTATGTTGTTTTCAGCCAACCACTGGTACATGCCATCCATGGCGATCTCGATATCTCCTTGCCCGCTGTACTCTAACCACAACTGCTCAAAGTAGGTTGCGAAACCTTCATTTAGCCAGATGTCCTGCCAAGAAGCGACGGAGACATCGTCGCCAAACCATTGGTGGGAGAGTTCGTGAATCACGACGCTTGGCTGTGATGGGCCATCAGCCCCATAGGTAGAGAGGCTCTGTGTTTCCAAAGCCCAGCCAGTCGGCTGGCCAAGTAAAACGACGCCGTAGCTGTCAAAGGGGTAAGGAGCTATGGTTTCCTCCATGAAGGCGATCATCTGCGGGGTCTGATCAAAGGCGTCGCGAACTTCGTGGGGCGTGTCCAAAGGGAAATAGTTGCGGATGGAAACACCGCTGTCCGTTTGCTCTTCTTCTACGTCATACTGGTTGATCTGGGCGATGGCCAGGTAGCTGGCCATCGGTTGATCCATCTGCCAGACAAAGATATTGTCGCCGTCAGCTTGCTCCGACTCGATCAGGATGCCGTTGGAAACAATCTCATAGGGCTGGGGCAGTGTGAAGCGTAAAGTATAGGTCGCTTTGTCGGTGGGATGGTTGTTGTTGGGGAACCAATTCATGGCTCCCGTGGGTTCCGAGACGACAAAGGTTCCGCTGCTGTGGCTTTGCCAGCCGAGGGGGATGGGCGCTCCCGGGTCATTGATTGGCTGCGGTTCGCCGGCATATTGGATCACGGCCGTAAATGGCTCGTTCTGAGGGAGTTCCTCTGCAGGAAAGATGGTTAACTTGGATTCTTGCAGATCGAAACTGGCGGGATCGCCATTCACGCTCACCTCTTCCACCTCCAAGCCAGCGAGATCGAGGGCAAACCAGGTACGGGGTTCGGTGACGATGGCCTCGATTGTGGTTGTGCCTTGAATCGTTGCAGCTTCCACGTCTACATTCAGATCCAGGTCATAATGAAGGACATCGATCCCGCCGTCGCCCAGCTCAGGGTAGAAGGGATCGCCAAGGCCGGTGATGGGAACGGCCGTTGCTTCAGCCGCCAGCGACAGGGGTGTTGATGTGGCCGGGGTTTCTTCAGTGGTGGTGCTGTCTTGGGCAGGTGTGGCGGAAACGGCCGTGGTTTCGGGCTGGAATGTCTGGCACGCGACCAGGAAAAATAGCGCCAAGCTTATTAAGAGAAAATGCTTCATGGTTACCTCCAATGCGGAGCGCCTGAAAGGGCAAGGAGCGCTTTCAACACATCCGTGAGTATGCCCCGCTACGCTCCCCATACTTCTTCAAAAACCCGCAGATAATTGCCACCTAAAAACTTCAGTATCGTCTCGTCGTCATGGCCCCGTTCAACCAATTTTTGGGTGATGGATGGGGCTTTGGAGATATCTTCCAGCCCAATTGGAGCCAATTCCAAGCCAAAATGATCGCTGCCCAGTCCGATATGATCTGGCCCCATTACCTCCAGCGCCGTTTCAATATCCTGCACAACGCTATCGATATCCCGATGCCCAAACCAGATGAGACCAAGCACGCCGCCGTTGCTGGACAAGGCTTCAAGCATGGATCGGTCGCGCGGGAGCTCCAGGCGCTGCCGGGGCAATCTGCCGCCCAATAGAACGTTTGCCTGGGGATCGGTGTTGGGGAACATGGTTGGCGTGGAATTTGTGATTTCTTCTGTAGGCATGGTGCCGATTTCTCAATTTAGATTATTTTCTTGACTATGGTTAAGAGTATAGCGGATGAAGGCCAATGTTTCGGGTAAATGATCCATGGGTGCATCTGGCTGCCAGACTGAGGCTAAATCGATTAGCAAGATCCATCGTTCAGGCAAAACCTCTCTCGCCCAGCGGGCGGCGACCGGTTTGGAAACAATGGTGCCGTGCTGGATTGTATAAAGTACGCGGCACATACTGAGGATCGCATACACTTGATAGGCGCTTTCTTGCAGCAGGCTGTTGTCCTCAAGCTGGCGTTCCCACCACCATAAGATTCCAAGAACGGCCTGGCGCAGTTCATTGGGTGTGACGGGATCGATTAGCGATCGAGGGCTGGGTCCGGCCAACACCACACCAACTTTCGAAAAGTTGGCAACTTGTAGCGCGTTTATTGTTTGACCCAATCGGTGGCGGCAGTGAGTTCTTCGTTATAGAAGAGTTTCACCTCACCGGGAATAAGAAAACCAAAGGCCTTGATGGAACGGCGGAGCCACATCACATCGGACACGACGGCGCACTTTTCAAAATGGGTAAAGTGCTTGAGACCCACTTTGGTGTCATCCCACACGGCATCTCCTTCGATGCCCTCATAATCTTCACCAAAATGGACCAATATCCGCACCTTGTCGTATTTCTCCAGGGTCGAATCCAAGGCGGGAATGAGCACATCCTCGTAATCGTCGTCGGTTATTTTGCCTTTGGCCGTGAGGAGAAGGACGTTTGTATCGGGTACTTTTTCTAGTTCGTACATTAAATTGCTCCTTCGTAAATCAAGCTTTCCAGCTTGATCGCAACCTGGAAAGGTTGCTTTACGTTCATGGTGGTGGGCGCCAGCCCATGTAGTCTCCTTTGTGAACAGGGGACAGCTTTAAGCCGTCAGGCGACAGCCAAACATTAAGCGTAGCCTCGATTACGCAATCACGTTGTATGCGTGGTGAAGCAGCGTCGCAGCTACATGGGTTGAATAAATATCTTATCAAGGATCTAAGAAGGTTGATCTGGCTCTTTTGCTAATAATTGAAGCATAGCAAAAATCCAGGATTTCAGCTAGCGAATGTGAAAAATAAGAAGTCGATGTCTCCTGGGGATCGGCCGTATTGGGTCAGGAGAACGGCCGCTTCACTGCGGTGCTGCATGCTGTGCAGTAACAGGTGTGACAGCATATGCCAGCGCGTCATGACGACTTCGACGCCGTCCCAGCGCTTGATGGTCATCTGAGCAGCTAGATCCGCTTCATTCAAAGTGGATAGCAAACTCTCCATTTGCTGCTGTTCCTGCGTTTGCACAGCTTGCATGGCTTTCGCCGAGGGCAGCGATTCAGATGACGGCAACTGGGATGGCTCTACTTGTCCATCTCGGGCCAATAAGCGCCATACACGTTCTATTTGGACCATGTGAGTCAGGATCTGGCGCAGGCTGCGCTCGCCGACCATGGAAGCTTCGTTGAACTGTTCCTCGGTGACCAACGCTGCCTGGTCAAAGATATGCTTGTTGGCCCAGGCGTTGTAGGCAAACTGCGTTTTGAACATCTCTATTCCTAGCATAGAAAACTCCATTTGAACTTAATCCAGCCCAAAAACCATCAAAGATTTCGCAGATTTGAGAAAGGGTGTAGGCATCCCTTTGATAAACTTTAGGTGGGAACCAGGGTCACCATGGCGAAGAAATGGCAGATGCTGCCGCCCAAGACAAAAAGGTGCCAGATGGCGTGGTTGTAGGGCAGTTTTTCCCAGGCATAGAAGAGGACGCCGACGGTATAGACGATCCCCCCGGCGAAGAGCATCGTCACCCCAGCCGGAGGTAAATTAACCAGTATCTGTCTGAAAGCAAGCACGCCCATCCAACCCATGAATACGTACATGAGCGTAGCCAGGACTTCAAGACGGCCGAGAAAGAATATCTTCCAAATGATGCCGGCCATGGCCATGCCCCAGACCAGTGCCAGCAACAGCCAGTCCATCGCGCTGCGCGTGCCAATCAACAAAAAGGGAGTGTAACATCCGGCGATAAACACGTAGATCGAGGTGTGGTCCAGGATGCGAAAGACGCGTTTCGCCCGTGGGTGCTGCACGCTGTGGTAAAGGGTCGAAGCGAGGTATAGGATGATCAGGCTGCTGCCGTAGATGGTGAAGCTCACCATGCGCCAGGCGTCGCCATACATCGCAGCCAGCACCACCAGGGTTGTTAACCCGGCCACAGCCAATACCGTGCCGATGCCGTGGGTCACGATGTTGGCGATTTCTTCACCGAGGGTGTAAAAAGGATTTTGCCAGGATG